>JBGTBX010000142.1:0-10657 GCA_041749115.1 Gemmatimonadaceae bacterium | reverse complement strand
CGTTTCGGCTTCGGAGAGGCCGGTCGCCGCCATGAAGACGTCGAGCGTAAGCGAGCCAGAAAGCACCGACGCAACCGGCATTAAAATGCGAGTGCGCTCAGTGAGCCGATCAAGCCGGCGTTCGAGCACAGCACCGATGCCTGTCGGCAGTGCATGCGGATCAATCGGCCGCCACTCCCACCGGGTGCCGCCATACCAGATGGTGCCATCTTCACAGCACGCACGCAGCACATCGAGCACCTGACGGGGAATTCCTTCGGCGAATTCCTCAACAAATCGGGAGACGTCGTCGCCGGGAGACGCGTCGTGGAACACCGCGCGAATCCAGCGCCGAATGTCTTCGAGTGAAAAGCGCTGCAATGCAATGTGCACACACCGCGGATGCTGGGAGAGCTTGCGTCGCCATTCGCTGGCAGCACGTGCCTCGTCGGCGCGAAAGGCGTAACACACCAGCAGCCGTTCATCGTCCACCGCACCCGCAAGGGCATCGAGCAGTGCCCAGCTCGCCGGATCTGCCAGATGCATGTCATCGATGATCAGAACCAGCAATTGTGCTTTTGCCGCTCGCTTGATGACGGCAAGCACCTCCTGCTGAATAAGCGCCGGTGCCGGTGCGCCACGATCCACGGGATTTCCCAGCGCCGGTACGAGATGTGGGAGGGCACGCCAGACACGAGCTTCAACCAGACCCTTTTCATTCAGCTGAGAGACGATCTGAGCCCACACGCTCCAGGGTCCGCCATCGGCTGCCGGTCGGCCCGACGCCGTGATAAGCAATCCCTGACGCAGGCGCGCTTCCGCGTGCAGTTGCTCCAGCAGCGCTGTTTTGCCGATCCCTGCCTCACCGCCGATGCTGACGAACCGGGGTTCACCACGGGCGCTGGCATCCAGCTGAGCAATCAGGGACCTGAGTTCGACCTCACGACCTACGAACGTCGAGAAATCGAGTGAGGCCCGGGCGTGCGCGGTGTCGGTTTGATCAGCAACGACCACTCGGTCACGTCCATCCCGACGCGCTCTGAAAAGTGCACGGTCGGCGGAGGCAATCAAACCTTCGATGGTATCCCCGTCCGTCGGGGCGGTGGCAACGGCAATCGATGCCGACACACTCACTGATTCATCCTCGGCGTCCCTGCGTGCACAGCGCAGGCCGGCCACGGTGTCACGCAAGCGTTCGGAGACCTCAAGTCCTTCGTTCAGGGTTGTTCGCGGCAGCAGAATAGCAAACTCATCCGCTCCGCGGCGCCCGATCAAATCCCCGTTACGAAGTCCGCGTTGAAGCACCTTGGCCACGGCCCAAAGGACGTCGTCACCCTGCAGCCGACCGTACGTTTCATTCAGCCGCCCGAAGTGGTCAATGTCAACGAGCAGGAGAATGGCGGAGTTGTCTTCACCGCGCGTTGACGCCAGCGATGCGGCCGCGAGCCGTCGCCACGAGGGGTCATCTGACACGCCGGTAAGCGGGTCGTCGACAACACGAATCTCGGTCTGCTGAACGCGGGCGGTGCCCTCAGCTGACGTGATGCCGGGCATCGCGATTCCATCCCGAATGACATCTTCGAACACACGGAAAACCGCGGGATCAAACTGGCGGCCCACGTCGCGACGCATTGCTTCAACTGCTTCGTCGCTCGACAATCCCTGCTTGAACGGCCGCCGCGAGGTCAGCGCGTCGTAAACATCAGCGACGGTGAACATACGCGCCGCCAGCGGAATTTCTTCACCAGCCAAGCCGTGAGGATATCCGCTGCCGTCCCAGCATTCGTGATGCGACTCAACAATCGGGCGCACTTCCCATGGAAAGTCCGCACCGGCCAGCAGATCTGCACCTACACCTGGGTGCCGCTTAACAACGGCCCATTCATCGGCGGTGAGGCGTCCTGGCTTGTTGAGGATGTGCGACGGGATTTCCGTTTTTCCGAGATCGTGCAGGTACGCACCTACGCGATACCAGAAGAGTTCAGCTGGAGCGATACCCATGCGACGGGCGATTTCCACCGTGAGGTCACCCACCCGATCGACATGGCCAGACGTTTCGTGATCCTTGGATTCGATCCGGTGACCCCAGCGCCGCACCACGTCCAGAAAGCTCGCTTCGATTCGGCGTAGGCGCCGAGCAGTTTCCGCTGTACCGGGGAGCGACTGCAGGCGTGCAAAGGCGCGGTAGCCGCGGTTCAACATCCGCAGCGTAATGCGATGCTCCGACTGCCGCGCCAACGCATCTGCCCGTTCAATGGCGATCTCCGCGAGCAACACAGGATCGTTCAGGGCATCAGCACTGCGTTCGGCATCTTCGAAGATACGTGACGCGCGCTGCACATCTCCCTGCTCGCGCGTGACAACACCCATCGCCAGAATCGCGCGTGCCAGCACTTCGCGATCGTCAGATGCTCTCGCGAGATCGAGCGCGCGTTCAGCTGAAGTGCGGCTCCGTTCAATGTTTCCACGATCGATCGACATGCGCGCTCGTGCCAGCTCAAGGCGCGCCAATGCGACCGTGTCACCAAGTCGCTGAGCGCGAGGTACGGCGTCAGCAAAGGCCTGCTCAGCGGCGTTCCAACGTTTGAGATCCACGTGGAGTGACACCAACTGCGCGAGCGTGCGAAGGATCGCGGCGTCGTCGCCAACGGCGCGCCAATGATCTGTGGCGGACTCAAAGAGTGTCACCGCCTCGTGCCAGTCGCCTCGCACAAACGCAACGGAGGCCAGTTGTTCATCGGCATGCGCTTTGAGCGAGTCGTCGCCGAGTGAGGCCGCACGATGTTTCAGATCGCGAAAGTCTGTCTCGGCGTTCTCAATATCTCCGGTTGAACAAAACAGTCGTCCGCGAAGCTCGAGCGCCTCGGCCACAACAGGTCCCATGGCGTCGCCGGCCGGCATGGCCAGAATGGCTTCGATGCATTCAGAGGCGGCCGTGTCGTTGTCGGCGTCGGCGTAGCTGCGCGCGATTCGTAGCAGATAGGCTGCCACAGTGGCCGCCGGCGCGTCCTGGTCCAACTCCGCCAGCGCATTCCGGTACCACCCGCGACCGCTCGTCGCGTGCTCCCTGGACTGGGGCGCATGACCGATCGGTTGTTTGGGCGGAGGCGTTGTAGCTGGAGCTGGGTTTTCCGGGTGGGTCATGCAGATGCCGAGGAGTCGCGAAGAGCCATCATTCAGACGATTGAGGCCGGATACCGTTGCGATACACCGCAAACCATGTGGAGGGACTGACCACGTTGCCTAAGAGGTTGTGGGAAAAGGAGTTGTGATGAAGAATATCACCTCTGCCGTTATCGGATATTTGCTCGACCGATGAGTTGTGGCGGTGCCCCCGGTCTAACGGGCATACTCAAAACCTGAGGTCGCATCGCATCACCGTTCTGCAGGCGTCCCTGACTGGCCGAATTCGCTGAGGGATCGGAGTCGGCTGGGCGCTCAAAACATGTCCATTCCATTACTACACACTCTTTGCTCGAACTAGCCATGAAAATCACAGTGGAAAAACTCGTTGACGCTCCGATCGCCAAAGTCTGGAGCGCATACACCACGCCCGATGACATTAAGCAATGGAACAACGCGTCCGCCGATTGGCACACGACCGACGCCACTGTGGACCTGCGCGTGGGTGGTACGTTCTCGTCGCGCATGGAGGCCAAAGACGGAAGCACTGGTTTTGACTTCGCCGGGACCTACACGAACATCGTGCCGCACGAGTTGATCGAGTATTCGTTCGGCGACCGCGTTGCCAAGGTCGAATTCCTGTCCGGAGAAAAGGGGGTCAACGTCCGCGTCACCTTCGATGCCGAGACCGAGCACCCTGTCGACATGCAGCGGGATGGATGGCAGGCGATACTCGACAACTTTGCCGAGCACGTGGAGTCAGCTCGTTAGGGCCCGCTCTGGCGAAAAGACGAAAAGGGTATAATCATTGCGGCTCGGAGCTACGCACGCACACTCCCCCTTTTTCACTCGTCAAAGCCTTCGACCCCGCGACACTGAATCAATCCAACGATGGTACGCATATGACGAAAAAGAGAACCAGCAACGAAGGTCGAATCATCGGATCAGACAGCGACGCTGGATTCCATGCGGAGATTTTGGGGGACGACATCACGCCGATTGAGTTCATCCTGAAGCATCGTAAGGACCTGGCAGCGCGGGGCGTGTCACAGGAGATAATTGACTTGGCCCATCCGTTGCCGAAAGTGTAACCGTCCCAAGCTTTCGCCGATCCATGCGCATCATCTCACTCTGTCCTTCCCTCACGGAACTGGTCTTCGATTTGGGCGCGGGTGACTCGCTCGTGGGGAGGACAAAGTTCTGCGTGCATCCGGCCGAGAGAGTTGCTGCTGTGCCGAGTGTGGGAGGAACGAAAAATCCGAAGATCGACACGATTGTGGAGTTGCGCCCCGATCTCGTGTTGATGAATCAAGAAGAGAATCGGATCGAAGACGCGACCGCGTTGCGTGCTGCAGGAATACGGGTGCACACGAGTATGCCGACAACGGCTGCGGAGACCGCAGAGATGGTGCGGTCGATCGGCGACGCAATTGATAGGGCGCCGCAGTCGCTGATTATTGCGCGTGATATTGAACTGAGAGCCGCCCGCGTGCTCAAGGACAACGCAGATCAGCCAGCGGTGACGTTTGCTTATCTGATCTGGCGGAACCCCCTGATGGGCGTGAGCAGTGACACTTTCGTGTCGCAGCTCCTGTCCCTGGCGAATGCGGAGAATGTCGTTGGCGAAACAGAAGCACGATATCCGGTGATCGAGCAGGACGCGTTAAGCAGACTTGCTCCGGACGTCGTGCTGATGTCCAGCGAACCCTTTCCGTTTGTGCGAAAACATGCAGATGAACTGGCGGCTGCAACGGGGCTGTCGGCTGACCGCTTCATATTGGTGGACGGCGAGCTTCTGTCGTGGCATGGGAGCCGAACACCGCGGGGGATCGACTATGCAGAAGAGGTGATCGCCATGGCCCGGGCTCGGCGTTCGAACGTTGCCTAGTTTCGGTTTGGCCGCACCGTGATACGGCTGGTCCCGGAATCTGCGCCGGTGCCGGAATGTATTGCGACATTCGTCGTGCAGTCTTTTCCTGAGACCCGTGAGATGAGCCAGCAAATGCGTTTTCATTACATAGTGTCATTCGTCCTGTCTGCTGCGGTCGCGGGAGCAGCTGGTGCGTGCGGTGCGCAGGCGTCGGTCATGCAGATCAGCACGCAGACGATCCGGCCCGATATCGCGGTGTTCTCGGGATTTGCCAACGGGAATGTGCTCGCACTGGTTGCGGATTCGGGGATTCTCCTGGTGGACGCACAGAGCAGCAAACGGGTGGCTGCACTCGACACCGCACTCAAGGCATTCAGCGCTCGCGCTGTGCGACTGATTGTCAACACGCACTATCACGAGGATCATACGGCGGGCAATGCATTTTATCGTGAGCGCGGTGCCGAAGTGCTCGCGCATGTGCAGGTGAGCGTGCAGGCGTCGAAGGACACGACGATAACCGAGATGGAGTGGCACAAAACGGCGTTGCCAAGCGAGGCGATGCCTACGCGTTCATTCAGTGACAGTGCGCAGTTCAGCTTCGGGAAGGAGCGCGTGGTGGTGTGGCATCCCGGCAAGGCACACACCGATGGTGACGCTATGTTGTGGCTGCCCGATGCCAACGTCATTCATGTAGGCGATGTGTTCGAAGTCGGAGCGCCGCCCTTTGTTGATTGGTGGGTCGGTGGCACGATGGACGGCATGCTTGCGGCTCTCGACAAGGTGCTCGTATTGATCAATGACAAGACTACGATTGTGCCGGGGCACGGAGCGTTGGTGACGAAAGCAGATCTCAGCGCCTATCGCGGCATGCTTGCGACGATACAAACCCGCGTTCGCAGTGGCATCGCCAAGGGAGATTCCCGGGATGTGATTGAAGGCTACGCTTTGGAAGGCTACGAATCAAAAATCGGAGGTTCAGCCAACGCGCAGCGGAGTTTCGTCAGGCAGCTTTATGCCGGCCTCACACGCTGATTGAGATTGGGCGGCTCCTGAATGCCGCGATGCTCTTGACGTACAGCGCCGCGGCGGCCCGCCGGGAGCAGCGGAGTACGAGCTATCTGCGCAGCAGGTACGACAGCTTAAGGAAAAAGCCGTCACGCACGCGTTCGAGCTGGCGAAAGCGGAAGGCATCGGGCTCGGTGAGTGAGCTGCCGTAGCCGAAGAACACCACCGTACCCGGGCTTGGCACAAAGTTGAATAACCAGTCCACCCGCAGGTCGCGGGTGTCGCGACGTGTGGAGATCGCGTACGCGCTGTTGCTGGCCAGCGCGATCGGATAACCTGTCTCAGGATCGCGGAGTGCGTCGCGCCACCGGTTGTCGTATTGCCCGACAAATCGCAGAAACAACGCCCGGTTTATCTGATACTCCAGACGGAGTCGCGGCACGTTCGCGCGCGACAGTGTGGTTTCGTCCTGGCGCGTGTACTGCGAGAAGAGATACGATGCGTTGACGCGAATCTGATCACTCGGTCGCACGTCCACTTCTGTGGTGACATCAAAACGCCGAGCCGAGGTGGTTTCGAAGAACTCGATGTCACGGCCGGCGAAAGAGGTGAAGCGGCCGGTCCAGCGTTCGTATTGCGGTGTCTGGACGCGCAGGAGAAGGACTGCGGTGGTGGTTCGTTCCCCCGTGGCAAACGCGAGCGTGTCAAAAGGCGCGGCGTTGCCGCCCGTGCCCCTGGGCCTGAGCAAACGATAGTTCGAGTATTGGCGGGGATCAAAACGAAACTGTTCGACGACCGGTGTGACGCTCACGACCCAACCGCCACGAATGTTGAAGACGTTTTCCGCCTGATACTTGGACTCCTGCACCTGGCTCCGATTCTGAAAGCCGTCGTACAACCAGAGCCACTCCGCCCCCTGACGAATCAGATAACTCTCGATGAAGTCGCCCGGCTTATTAAACCACGAAAAACGATTGAATGCGGTCGCGTTCACAAAATCTGACCGAGGTACGAACCCGCTCAGCGCTTCAAACTCCGGGGCGCGCCCGCTGAATGTATATCGCAGACCATAACGCAACCCCGTACGGTTCATGCCGAGGTCCCAGAACGGGGCGTTCTCGGTTGGTGCGTTGGCGGCAACCTGCCGTGAACTTCCACCGCCGGAGAAATTGAACGTGTATGCCTTGCGAAAGATCACACGCGTATCAACTGCGGCCACACGGCTGAATGCACTCCCTTCCGTGCGATCGGTGAGTGAGAAGCCGAGCGTCGATGCCGAAGAAATATCCTGGCGCAGGCGAAGAATGTTGAACATCGGCCGGTCGCGACCGGTCGCCGATGTGGTTTGATCGTCGAGTGCTCCCATGTATGCCACACTTGTGCGACCAAAACGTCCGGTCGCCTTGACCGCGGCATCGGGCTGCTGAATGCGACGCGTATAGATCAGGTTGTTCGGTGCATCGAACTGTTCGATGCCATCAATGAAGAACGGACGGCGTTCCGGGAAAAACAGGGCGAACCGGGTGTCACCTGCCACCTGCGCGGCGTCTGCCTCGACCTGCGAAAAATCGGGACGGGCGGTGGCGTTTATCGTAAGGTTCGGGATCACGCGCCACCGGATATTGCCGCCGAAATTCGGTTTGGAATCGTACGACCAGCCCTCGGTTCCGGGCGCACCATTCAACGATTCGGTCAACTCAGGGTTCAGCTCAATGACCTGATCGCGTCGTACGTCCTGGATCCCGGTGAGTGTTCCCGATTGCACAAGAAACGATGCGGCGCCGCGCCTGGCCTGTGTCCAGGTTTGCTGATAGCCCGAGTGCTGAACGAAGCGCACCACCTGAAAGGCCCACGTTTGTTCGTTGTTGCCCTGAAAGCGGATACTCTTGAGCGGAATGCGCATCTCGATTTCATAACCGAAATCGGTGAGCCGAGCTTTCGATTCGAAGACGAGATCCGGGCTCAGATCAATGAATGCCGGAGGATTGCTGCCAAATGTTTGTCCGCGGGCCTGCGGCGGAGTGAATCCTTCGGTGCGCATACCGTCTGCCTGAACGCCCAAAGGATTCACATCAAATACAAAGGCCCGACGCCGATCGTTAAACGGGTCGATCAGAATCTGGATATGATCATCCATGTCGATGCGATCGCGTGCGGCGAGTGTTGCGTGTACCGGGCCGTGTGTTTCAAACGCGCGTGCGGCGACGTAGATGTCCGTGTCCGTGTACCAGAGATAGACCTCTGTGGAGTCGTGGGCGGCCTGCCCATCGATGGGGAGATACGCTGAAAACCCCGTGAGCAGGGCTGCGTCTTTCCAGACGGCGTCATCAATCACGCCATCGATCACCGCGGCTCCGCTCAACCGGGGAATCGCTGCGGTGATTTGCCCCTTTCGGCCGTGAAATGTGGGTTGTTGCGCGCCGATCGGAAACACGGCAGCGATCAGGATCGCCCGCGCGAGAACGCGCGCAAGTAGTTGACGGACAGAGGGTTGCAAGATGCGGGGGGCAAAACTGCGTGGGGCGGAACGCGGGTGCGTCGGCTGGCCGAATAATGTCACGCGGAACAGAGCCGGTCGACCCAACCGATGACGTGGACTACAACAGCGATAGCGGGGTGCTGTACGTTACTTGGTGGGAGCACGCGATCGGCGCGGGTTCGCCCGCGTGGTACTCTTCTTTGCCCTTGCCCGACGCTGTGACGCTCCTGATTTCAAAAACCAGGCACCGCTCCTCCTCGCGACGTGCCGTTCTGACGGTCGTTGCGACCCTGGCCGCGATCGCATCGCAGCCCGCGGCGCCTTCGCTGATGTACTCCCAGGAGCGTGCGGGGTCGAAATTGGCCGTCGAGCCTCCGGTGGCGCGCCCCGGCGCGGCGCGGCGCAAACAGGCCAGTGTGCAGGCCACCCGCGTTGTGGGCACGTTCGAACTGGATGGCGCGCTGAACGAGGCGATGTACCAAACAACTCCTGCGTACACGGATTTTGTTCAGCAGGAGCCCATTGAAGGGGCAGAGGCGACGGAAAAAACGGAAGCGTGGGTGTTTTACGACGACGAGAACATTTATGTCGGTGCACGCCTCCACGAGAGCGTGTCGGGACGACGTGTGATGAGCGACATGCGGCGTGACTCGAACAACATGTACAACAACGACCACCTCGGCGTCATCTTCGACACGTTCGACGATCAACGCAACGGCTTCGGTTTCTCGACGAACCGGATCGGGGGACTGTTCGACTGGGCGGTCACCAATGAACAACCGAGCTCCAACTGGAACGGGCTGTGGTGGTCGAAGGCTCAGGATTTTGACGGTGGATGGACGGTGGAGTTTCGTATTCCTTTCCGATCGCTGCGGTTCAAGGAGGGGAGTACCAAGTGGGGGATCAACATGCGGCGGATGGTGCGATGGAAGAATGAGGTCTCCTACCTCACAGGCGTGCCGCGTGCGTGGGGTCGGCGTGGATTAAGCAAGATGACCGATGCGGCGGAACTCGTGGGTCTCGAGACGCCCCCGCGTGCGCTCAACATCGATCTCAAGCCCTACACACTCGGCTCTTTACTTACCAACAGAGCTGAGACACCAGCGATCAGCAATAAGGGCGACGCCAATTTTGGCGTGGATGCGAAGTGGGGTATTACACAGCAGCTCCTCGCGGACTTCACGTACAACACGGATTTTGCGCAGGTCGAAGATGACGAAGCACAGGTGAATCTTACGCGGTTTTCGCTGTTCTTTCCCGAGAAGCGCGAGTTCTTCCTTGAGGGGCAGGATCAATTTGCGTTTGGTGGGACTGGTGGGGGTGGAGGTGGTGGTGGCGGGGGAGGTGGTGGTGGCGGCGGCGGAGGTGGAGGTGGTGGAGGAGCAACGGACCTCACACCGGTACTCTTCTACAGTCGCCGCATTGGTTTGGCTGGAGATGCCGTGGCACCCATCATCGGCGGTGCGCGCGTGCTGGGCCGAGCCGGCGAGTGGCAGATCGGCGCTCTCTCGATGCAAACCGACGGTGTGTCATCGATCGGCGCCCCGTCCACAAATTTTTCCGCACTGCGTCTCAATCGTAACATATTAAACCGCAGCCGACTCGGACTGATCGCAACCAACCGGGACCCGGGCTCGGCGGCAGGACGCAGCTATACAGCAGGGGCCGACGCCCAGTTCGGCCTTGGCGACAATCTGACGATCAACACGTACCTCGCAACGACTGGCACAGATAGCTCCCTGTCCGATCGCCTCAGCTACCGATCACGGTTTGACTGGAATGCCGATCGCTACGGATTGAACTACGAACACCTGTACGTGGGTGAAGGGTTTCAGCCCGATGTTGGCTTTCTCCGCCGGTCTGCCTTCAAGCGATCCTACGCTCACGCACGCTTCAGTCCTCGGCCCGCCAATCAGAACGTGTTCCGGAAGTTCACGTATCAGGTAAGTGCAGATGAGGTATCGGGCGTGTCGGGCGGCGTGCAAACGCAGGAGTTTCAGGGGACGTTTATTGCTGAATTGTCCACCGGCGACATGTTGAACATCGAAGCGACGCAGGGCTATGAGCGCCTGGACGAGCCGTTCGAAGTTGCCAGCGGTGTGACCGTGCCCGTGGGTGGGTATCGCTTCACCCGTGCCAAGGCCACGCTGCAGCTGGGTCAGCAGCGTTCGTTCAGCGGCAACCTGACTGTTGGGCTGGGT
>JBGTBX010000141.1:0-2391 GCA_041749115.1 Gemmatimonadaceae bacterium | reverse complement strand
CCGAGACCAGCACATGATCGGCGTCGAGCGTGTCAGGGGCGCCGTCCTTTTCGATATCCACCATCACTCGATTGCCCACAACGTGCGCGCCCGTAACGCGGGTGCCAACGCGAATGTCGAGTCCCTGTTTACGAAAAATGCGATCGGCCTCGCGAACGATGTCGTCATCATTGCCCGGCAAAATTCCCGGCATCAGCTCGACGACCGTCACCTTCGCGCCAAGTCGCCGCCACACAGAGCCCAGCTCCAGGCCGATGACTCCTCCGCCGATGACCACGAGGTGCTGCGGAACCTCGGGGATGGCGAGAGCGCCCGTATTGGAGTGAATGCGCCGTTCATCAAAGCGCAGGAAAGGCAGTTCGATGGGTACGGAGCCAGTCGCAATAATGACTGACTTCCCCTGATACTGTGTTATCCCGCCGTCAGCGGCGATCACCTGCACCAGGTTGTCAGCTTTGAGCACGCCCAAGCCTCGTGCCCAGGTGACCTTGTTCTTCTTCAACAGGAACTCGACGCCTTTGGTGTTCGCTGCGACGACTTCGGTCTTTCGCTTGAGCATCTGGGCGAGATCCAGGCGCAGGCCGTCAACAACCAGTCCGTGTTCAGCTGCATGCAGTCGGGCGAACTCGAAGTGCTCCGATGAGTGCAGCATCGCCTTGGACGGGATGCAGCCGACGTTGACGCACGTACCGCCAAGGGTCTTGTCCATCTCGACGCAGACTACCGAAAGGCCGAGCTGCGCGGCGCGGATACTGGCGACGTAACCGCCGGGGCCGCCGCCAATTACGACGACGTCTACGGCGAGAGGTTCAGATGACATGACGCGTAATAGCTTGTCTGGGAAGTGGGTCGGCGATGGGCAGACCTGTAGCCAGAGAAACTAACGCTCGTTCGCGGTGAGGGCGAAGGTCATTCGCTGACCAGTGTGTCAGCGGATCCCGGTCAACGGACGTAGGCTGCGCCGGGTCGGTCAGGAAGGCCGTCTCAGGCCGCCCTGACGGTGGTCCCGGCCAGCACCGCCGAGAACTCGCCGCTGCGGATCACATTGCGCCATCCGTGCGAGCGGCTCACGAAGCGGCCTGCGATCTGGTCGCCGAGGCGTACCCCTTCGAGCACAATGATCTCGTCACTGGTCTCCGGGTTCCGCGAACGAGGTAGCACCAGCGCGACGAACGCGCGATTGGAGGCCTCGAGCAGGCGCACGCTTGACACCGTTCCTGTATGGTCGATCAGGCTGAATGGATGTCTCGACGTGGCTGCAGCTGAATCGTCGCGCAGGAGAGTGAACGTGTGTCGCTCACCGCTGTCGTCAACCATTTCACCATGCCATTCGCTGCTGATGGGCAGCGCGGTGGTGTCCTCGCGGTGTCGTCGGGCGGGTGGCGGGGGTGTGAACGCGAATCGTGGGGTCATGTGTTGTGTGCTCCTGTCGCTCAACCCTACGTCGAAGGTTTGGCGAAAGATTCGTGAAAGCGATTACGTGTTTTGGACGCCACAACACCGTAGAAGGTTGCTTCGGCGGTTGGGAGGCGCTTTCGGGCGGTCTCGGCAGCAACTTCAGTTGTGGAGACGTTTCGCCCGGCGCGATGTTAAGCCGGAGCCCGGCTCAGTCGATCGCCAGCAGGCCGGGATCCTCGAGCAGTTCCTTGATGCGAACCACAAACAGCACCGCCTGCTGCCCGTCGATGATGCGGTGATCGTACGACAGGGCGACGTACATCATCGGTCGGATGACGACTTGTCCGTCGATGGCGACGGGGCGATCCTGCGTCTTGTGCAGGCCGAGTATGGCGACCTGGGGATAGTTGATGATTGGCGTGGACACCAGCGAGCCGAACACACCACCGTTCGTGATCGTAAAGGTGCCACCGGTCAGGTCGTCCATGGTGAGTTTACCATCGCGTGCCTTCTTGGCCACCGCGCTGATCCCCTTCGAGATGTCGATCATCCCCATGCCGTCGGCGTCCTTCACGTTAGGCACCACCAATCCGGCGTCGGAGGCGACGGCAATCCCCATGTTCACATAATGATGGTAGATCGCGTGGTCGCCATCGATTCGCGCATTCACAACGGGGAACTGCTTGAGCGCTATACAGGTCGCTTTGACAAAAAACGGCATCAACGAAAGGCGGACGCCCTGTTCCTTCTCGATACGTTCCTTGATGCGGGCACGCAACGCTTCGACTGCAGATAAATCAATCTCGTTGAACGTTGTCAGGTGCGCCGTGGAATGCTGAGATTCCAGCAGATGTTCGGCGATGCGACGCCGGCGCGTTGACATTTTCTCTCGTGTCTCACGAACACCGTTCTGATTTGCGGCCACTGGTGGTGCGGCCGGGGCCGCTGGTTTCGCAGCGGGCTCAGGTGCCGGCGCCGTGGCCTGGGCAGCGG
>JBGTBX010000140.1:0-1772 GCA_041749115.1 Gemmatimonadaceae bacterium | reverse complement strand
TTTCACGGTGCCGTAGTAGCGATCGGACGGCGCACACTTCCTGCGCCGGACGATACGAGGCTTTCAGCAATCCCACCGAATGCAGGAACTGCAGCCACTGGCAATCGCACACGTCCGTCCGCCTCCCGGGAACGTTCTTGACGTGCCGGGCGTTGACCAGGCACACCTCGAAGCCGCGCTCCTCCAGAATCTGGAACAGCGGAATCCAGTACACCCCGGTTGACTCCATCGCCACCGTTTTGATCCCGCAGGCCTGCAGCCAATCCGCCAAGGCATACAGATCCTGAGTGAAGGTGGGAAATGAGCGCACGTTCTCCGCCGCCCGATCCGCAGGAACCGCGACAAAGATCTCCGTCGCGCCGATATCAATACCCGCGGCATCTGGCCGCATCACCGGCATCGCCGCACTATTGGTCTTGCCGCCTTGCTTCCGCTTTCGCGCCATCGTGTCTCCTTTCGGCGAGCAACCGGCGGCCCGAGTCGCGCAAAACGGGTACTCTCCTAATCGGGATCGCGGCGAGTCAAACTACGGCTCCCCAGCGTCACCATTGCCTCGAGCACGAGACCTCGGAATCAGGCTAGCTACCGGGCTTGGCAGCTCCATTGCTCGGCCGACCTTAGCTGTCGCCGATGCTCACCAATGCGATCATAGCGGTTGTCCCCGTTCCTTGCCTGCCATGACCCGTGCAACGGGTCCCCGGGCTCCTAAGGAACTCACTCCGCCACTTCGAGCGGAATAAGTGCATAACCCATTGATTTCGCTTTCGCATGGAGTTTGGCTTCTTGCCGTTTCTGATAACGCATTTGGTCGGCGGCGAACTTGGAGTCGTCGAATTCCTCGCGGGTCGAGATCAGATGGAAGATGATTCTGGCCAGCTTGTGCGCCGCCGCCGTGATTGCTTTCGGTGGACCGAGTTTCGCCTTCATGCGGCGGTAAAAATCGCCAAGGGCGCTTTTGCTGTGATGCAGAGATTGGGCGGCCAGTCGCAGGGCCAGCGCCGCTCGACACTTCACCTTGCGCGTCGCGACGAAAAGCACCTTCCCCCCGCTGATGTCGTTGTCGGGGCACAATCCCATCCATGATGCGAACGCCGAGGCGCTGCGGAACTTGGTGAAATCCGGGCCGATCTCGCCGAGCAAGGTTTGAGCAATACCGGTGCGGATCCCAGGGATCTTGGTCAGATCAATGCTCCAAACGCGTTGTAACTCCCGTCGAAGGATCCCTTCCGCGGAGAGCTTTTTCTTCGATGAATCATCCGGTTCAGTGACGGCCGCATCCGGAGTGGTGGGCGGTTGGAGATCCTGCAGTTGTAGCCGAATCTCCCGGTCGCAGTCATCGATCATCTTGTGGTAACCACGGTAAGCCTCCAGCGACTGCTTCAACGTGAACAGATGCTCGTGCCGGTAGTCGCCCACCAATGATTTCGCGATTACGGCCTCGCTGACTTTGATTCGTTCACCACGCAACTTGGCCAGTTCCAAGGGGTCGCGCTGCCCCGCCAGAATGGCGTCAACAATGGCCAAGCCGGTCTGCCCCACGATATCGCTGATAACATGGTGCAACTGCACATTCATCTGGTCCAGCGCTTTCTGCATGTGGTTGACGTGAGTCGCCGCCATCCGGACCAGACTTTCACGGTGCCGTAGTAGCGATCGGACGGCGCACACTTCCTGCGCCGGACGATACGAGGCTTTCAGCAATCCCACCGAATGCAGGAACTGCAGCCACTGGCAATCGCACACGTCCGTCCGCCTCCCGGGAACGTTCTTGA
>JBGTBX010000139.1:0-5151 GCA_041749115.1 Gemmatimonadaceae bacterium | reverse complement strand
TTTGCAGTTCACCCAGGCAGCGACCGACGCCGTCGAGTGGGACATCGTCGCTGAAGACGAGGCCCTAGAACACTACGCCCGCTTTGCCAGGCAGATTCGAGCGGGCCACCTTTCCAAGACACCGAACCAGACCGAGAGCCAATCGTCCCTAACGGCTGCGGTGGCTGACGCGCTTCTGAAGTACTTTGCCTCCTTACTCCCTGCCTCCACGACCCGGCGAGTCGGCGACGCTGAGTACCAGCGGCGGCCGTCGGTCTCGTTGGCCCACACGGCCAATCGCACCCCATTGAGCCGCGTTTCGAAGTCGGGTTTCCTTTTCTCCTCTTTTTGCATGACGTTGTTCTCCTTAACGGTTTGCGGGGCCTTCATGGCCCTTTCTTCACTTGAAGCACTATGGTGCCTCAGGTGTTCTGTGGCTTTCCTTCTCAGAACTCTAGCCCATGTCGAACACGGTTGGCACCGACACAACGTCCACCGTTACGAGGTTGGGCTCGACTTCCGTGGGACATTCGATGGTCAAGCGAAATGCCGGTCGCACGTCGCGATCGGCGTCCATCGCATGGCGAAGATCACGCGTCGCCGAAGGGCTGGCAGCATCGACGTAGACTCCGCCGGTCTCGCGAGCGATGGCTTGGAGGAATTCACGCTGCGGTTGTTGGAGGTGCTCCGTGGGGAGGGCAACGATGTCAATGGTGACCGCCGCCCGTCGGGCGTGTGCGATCAGGCCCGCGGTCGAGTATTCCGAAGGAACGTTGTTTCCTCCGTCCGTGATGAGTACGAGGCGTCGGCCTCCCTCGCGACGTCCCAGGTCTTCAATCACATTCACGCTGGAGACAACAATAGCGCTGAGCTCCGCCTTCGCCGCAGCCGGATTGAACGTCGTGACAGCCGTAGAAAGGTTGGATGACCATCCCGAGACGTCGGTGACCACGTCGCTGAAGTTGGCGACCCGCAGATACGATGGCCGCGTCGCGGACTGCAGCGACTCACGAACCGCACTGGTCGCAGCGACGATGAGGTCGGGGTACGGTTTACCGCGCACCGATCCGCTGGCGTCTCGCAGCACCGCTACGTGGCGGGGCGACTCGTACTGAGTCCGCGTGACCGTTTGAACTCCTCGGGTCGCGCCATCAACTCGCACGAGAAAATTGCGTGCGCCTAGGGCCTCCACCACACGCCCCTTGTGGTCGACGACCAACACATCGAGGAACAGGAAGGGCTGGTGGTAAGCAATCTTTGCAACGTTTACGCTGGTGCGCGGCGCCAACATGTTGCTGGGAGCAGCAAGCGCCGCGAGGCCGGCGCGGGAGTCGTGCCGATGCGAGGCTGGCGTCCAGAGGCCTCCGAGCCATGCGATTGCGAAACCAAGGAGGCAGCAGGCGAAAAGCCCGAGCCCCCGCTTCGAACCAAGGATTATCGCCGCCAATGGCGTATCAACACCGGTCAGGGAATCGCGGCTCGATGATTGCGAGACGCTTTGCGAGAAGACCCAACAAAGAAAGAGAGTAACGGTTAAGCTGACAGCGATGATCAGCAGGCTTGCTTTGTCGGTCAACGCTAATCGGGCGAGCATGGCCGCAAGCACAACGAGAGTTGAAATCGTGGCGAGAGTACGATTCATGGCTACGTCCTCCTTAAAAATGGAAAGCTGATCACTCGGAGCTCGTCGCCCCATTGGACATGACGGTATCCCCTTTCAATCGCTCATTGCGCGTCGGCAGGCGAATTCCAAGGTGTGGCGCCAGCCACTGCCAGGGTGCGTCGCCTTGGGGATAGTGTTCTTCACGGTGCGTCCGGGAAATCGTCTCTTTGAATGCCGCCCGCAGTTGCGGCGTGAAGATCTCCTGGAGGCCACCCTGCGAGGTGTCGTGCGGCGTGGATATTTTTAGGCGTACGGCGGTCACGCCTGCCGCGCATGAGTCGGCGAACTTTATGATGGTCCCTGTTCCGAACGAGTGCTCTTCGAGCTGCGATTGCAGAGATTCTGGGAGCGGTGGGAGTACGTAAAAGGTCGTATGGTAATGGCGGGTCGCGCCATCGTTTCCCCAATGGGGTCCTTCGGTCGGCTTCGCCGAAGCAACAGCGTGGGCCAGCGACGCCGCGTCATAGTCCCGAGCTTGGAGAATCGTCTGAAGTCCGTGGGCCGTCACACGGCGAGCCAGTTGAACCAAGGCCTTTGCATTGGCAATGTCGGCGTTGGGCCGCATGCTGGTTAGTACGGTCCATGCCTCCTGGAGCGATGCCATTTCGACAGGCGGATGGCGTAAAGGGCGAAACGGTTCGAACGAGTCAAGCGATGCGTCGACATTGAGAATGACGTGCTGAATGCGACGGCGTTCCTCCAGGAGTCGCTTTCTTGCGCGCGCCAGCAACCGCGCGACGGCAGTCGCTTCAGCATGCAACGTGGCTGCTGTTCGAAGGGCCTTCTGGTGCTTGCGCAGGCGTCCAGCTTTTTTCCTGGCGAGCTGTGCGCTACTGACGAGGCGGCTAAAAATGCCGCCTCGTGCATAGGACCACACCAGGACAAACGCAAGTCGTACGAGTGCAGCCTTGAGCTGTCGCCGCGCGGTTGCTTTACGACCTTGCCAAGCGACCAATTGACACGTGACTTCCGGGAGAAGACCTTCGACGAAATCTCGACGTGCCGTGAAATCGGCGAAACTGGACGAGAAACTGTTAAGGTACCGATCGAGCTTTCGAAGGCCGACTTTGCCGCTCTCCAGGCGGACTTCAGCCTTCACGCGATACCGGACCGGACTTTGTGCCGCAACACCAAGTAAGGTGGGGAGGTCCGCCGCCGTGGTAGCGACCATCGTCAGGAATTCGTTGGGCGAAACGACGGCGCGATTCTTGGGTGACGTCGAAATCGGCAGCAGCGTGATGGGTCTAACATTCTTAGCCGGCTTCTTGAGATGTTTGACTTGTGGCGAGTACTTCGCGTAACCAGTCTTCTCAATATCGCTTGGTTTGACTCGTCCGTACCAAGCGGGCTGAACGATCGAAACCGATTTGAGATTGTTCGTTCCGTTGACGGTCTGTGCGGTGACCGAATCACGAACTTGGCTGCACAACAGCGCTTGCGCTAGAGTTCCTGCGTGATAGTCGCGCTGCAGCTCGTGCGGGCCATCTGGGGGACACTCGACTAGCGTCAGTTCACGCGTTTCAAAAGGCGAGAGCAGTCCCTCGCAAAGGTGATAATAGATGTCTTCGCAGACGGTTGCGGCGGCGTTGCGTACGATCGCGTCGTCGGTCCGTACGCCGGTGTGCGCCATAGGACCCAATCGAATGATGTGGTCTCGCACTTCCATGCCTGTCATCAGCAGGTCGGCCACTTTGGCACGATGAAGGGGGCGGCCAGCGCCGCCGCCGACTCCGCCACCACTGCCAAACAAGCCGTTGTCTTCCACCGCGGTGACGCTGCCTGCGCAATGGCAAGTTACGGTTGCCCGACTGCTGTTGAGGAATTGCTGGAATTGCTGTTGAGCAATCGTGTGTTGTGCAGCGACAAAGCCGACGAGTCGCGAACCGCTCAGGCCGGCGGAGGCGTGGGTGTTACCCGATCTACGAGTATGCTTCCTTAGGGCTTGATTACTCTGTGACTTGGCGAGGGACGCTGCTGTCTGGCCGTTAGCAATCGGGAATACGGCTACTCGACGGCCGGGTGTGCGCATGCCAACTTGGTCGGCTGCATCCAGGTACTGGACATGGGCGGCCGAGATAGCTTCTGGGGTCTCGACGATTGTCGACCAGGATCCGCCGCCGATGGTTAACGTTCTCACAGTCATCGCTTTGCTCCATTGGGTAACGACATCAAGTCATACGAGCTCCGGCCAGCACGATCTCGAAGCGCGGGTCGTGTCTCGAATTCGCATCATTTCGGGTAGGCATAGTGACACAGGTGGTTAGTTCGTTTCGTAACGCTGCAGTAAATCGACGCGCGCATTTAGATGTGCTGCAAGGCTCTGCAGCGCGTTGTCGACCTCTGTCTGGTCGATGGCCTCGACGAGCGCTCGAAAATAAGTCGAGGTGACTGGTGAGGGAAAAATCGTGAGGCTCAGCGCCACTTCTGCGAGCGGTGCAGGAGATCCGAACAATTCCTCCCAATAGTCAGCGAACTCGTCGCGAAAATCTGGAATGCTCGTGAAATTGTCCCGATAAGGCGCCGGTCGATTGAGCACAACATTGAGCATGAGCGCGCTTCGAGCGTGCGGAGGGAATCCGTTAAGTAGCCAACCTACCAATGATGGCGGGCTCATCATTGGTCTCCTTCTCGCTGATGGCCGCGTGTAGCGCAGTCAATCAACGTGATAATGGCCTCACGGATGTGAGGCGGCAGAAGAGGCCAAGCATGACCGAGGAATTCGAATGTCGGTCCAAAGTCCGAGTCGGACGACGTTACCCCGATCTGACAAATCGGGCACGTCGACTCTCGACCGGAAGTCACCCCGTCATGTGGAAAGCGACCTAACTCCGAGTCGGTCAGCGAGTCAGAGAGCGGTGGCGAGCATCCACAGCGGGGACAGGCCGCCAGGGGGACGCGCGCGAACCATTTGGCGGTGCATAGCGGGCAGGCTTGGTAGTGCCGCCGCGCGTCGTGGTGGCTACCAGCGACAGTTGGGCTCCGCTCTTTGCCGCTGCCTTCAGCGCCGTTGCCAGACCTCTGGGACGATGCGTCGTTCATGGCGCACCTCCCGTCGATTTCGACGAAAACGCCACCAGGTCGACGATTTGGACGATCGTCCCCTGAACATCAGCCGGCAGCTCTTGCCAGGCCTCGACGATGCGTTCCAACTCGGGATGGCATCTTAGGATCGCCGCGGTAGAAGGAGGGTCGAAGACAGGGTGGGGACCAGAGAAGTTGGCCGGCGGCAGAAGTTTTGCAGCGCGCTCTTGAAAATCTTCATTTCCTTCGGGAAAATCATCACTGTTCGCGAGCTGTCCTCTCCGCTGGCGCATCGAGGGCTCTTCGCAAAGCGTTGTTACTACACGCTTTGCGAAGAGCGCCTTGCATTGTCACAGTTGACGAACAATCTACGATATTGGCCACGTTTCTGCGGCATCCGAGGCGTAATTCTCCCGGCGTCTCGCGTACTACCGCAAATTTTCTTCCGTATAGAGCAACAGTTCAATCATTCGTTCGATGAGTTCGTC
>JBGTBX010000138.1:0-2013 GCA_041749115.1 Gemmatimonadaceae bacterium | reverse complement strand
GGGGGTCGGCTGCTACAGCCGCCTTGGCGCGTTCCAACGCTTCATCCAGCTTGTTTTCTTTAGTCAGCCATTGTGACTTCATCACCAGAGCCGCGGCGTAGTTCGGTACGCGGGTGAGCAACGCGTCGAGACGGGTGTGGGCTTCCGGTCCGCGATTCTTGGCGTAGTCGATTGCCGCCAGCCTCAGTTCGGCCTCGGCAGCGCTCGTCGGTTCCTTCGAAAGCGAGTTCAGCACACTGATGGCTTCGTCGGCGCGGCCGGAGCGGCTGTAGTAGTCCGCAAGCTGGAAGCGCGTCTCGGGCGCATTCGAGGCTTCCGCGACGGTTTTGAGCGGCTGCTCCGCCTCGGCGACCCGATTGGAACCGAGGTACAGCGTGCTGAGCATTCGATTGGCTAACAGATGCTTCGGTTCTTTGGCGAGCACCTCTTTGAGGACAATTTCCGCTTCGCCCGCACGTCGGGATGCCGCCAGAAAATTGGCCAGCGCCAACTTGGCATCAATGAACGACGGATTCATCGTGATCGCCTGACGGAACGCCGCTTCGGCCTCCTTGGGTTCACCGCTCTGCAGACGAACGTTGCCAAGGCTGATGAACGCTATGCCGCTGTCGGGCGCGATCTTGAGCGCCTTCTCAATTTCGGCGATCGCGCCGGTCGGGTCGCGCAACGCTGCCATGGCGTTGGCGCGCAGCAGCAGGGCGTCAACATCCTGCGGGTTTTTCTTGAGCAGGCCGTCGGCACGAGCCTTGGCGTCATCGAACCGGCCGCCGACCAGCAATACTTCAGCGGCCTTTAGTTGCGCATCGCGATTGTCAGGCAGCGCATCCGCAGCCCGGACGAATTCCGGGAACGCCTCCCGTGGGTTCTTCATGCGTTCGTGCGTCTGCGCCAGCTTTAATCGTGCCTCGCCAAACTTGGGATCGAGTTTGACGGCGCTGGCGTATTCGATGACCGCGAAGTCGTCGCGCTTTTCCTTTACATACTCGTCGCCACGTTTGACGTGCTCCAGCTTCTCGGTCTCGGGGTTGCTGCAGGAGGACACCAGCAAAGACGCCAGGACGAGCGCATAGATGGCGCGAATTCGATAGGAACGCATGACCGGTCTCCTAGCAGAGGCTTGCAACGAGGATCCCACTCTACTCCACGCCCGACGGTCGTGACTGCAGACGGGTACAAGAAAAGGGCCGGATCTCTCCGGCCCCTTTCGCAGAGTCAGATACGTTCAGGGCTTAGGCGGCAAATCTCCGACGCAGCAATCCAAGGCCAACCAAGGCAGAGCCCAGGAGACTAATGGTCATACCACCATCCGGAACCCGGTTGGTGCTGGTTGTTCCATAAAGGGTGACGTGAGAGATAGACCCTTGAGCCGGCCAGAAACCGCTCAGCACAAGATCGTCTGTGCCGTTCCAACCGAGGAGCGTCAGATTGAACAGGTACCACGCTGGCGTCTGCTTGCCATCCTTGACCAACAGATACGCGGTAGGGCCGACAAAAGAGCCGCTGATGTAATCAATCAGTGCGTCGCTCGGATCGGCTGCCGAGTTTGAGAAAGTGGTCACGTAACTGCCCGCAAGCGCGCCGCTTTCAGAGCCCCCGACGTTCTGCTTGTAGAGTTCGACAGACGCACCCAGTATTCCGTCAATGGCATCGTCGATTTCGGGTTGTTCCGTATCATTCCCTACCCATCTACTTGTATTCAGTACTCCCGAGGTTGGTGTTATGGGCAGTGCCTGCGCCTGGAACGCTGTTCCCAGCACCATTAGCATTGCCGCACCGATCACCTTCGAAATTGCTCTCATACTCAACTCCTGTCCACAACTGACTCAGTAACTTTCACGAAAACCCATGCGACTTTAGTGCCAACTCTGTCGTTTCTTGTGAGACTCGGCCGTATCCGACTAAGTTACATAATCACAGATACTTACGCCGCTGTATTGCGTTGTCTCGAAAGTGTCCAAATAGATACACAGGGTGAAATCGTAAACAATCCCGACGGTCGATCCGACTAGGCGA
>JBGTBX010000137.1:0-4303 GCA_041749115.1 Gemmatimonadaceae bacterium | reverse complement strand
CATCAATGCCTCCCGTACCCACACGAAGCTCCCCTCGCGGTCGCACAGGTCCAGCCACGCCGCCCAGTCCAGGCTGACGCCATACGTGGGATCGAAGATATCGCCAACGTCACGGCGCAGGGTGACGGACGGGCACGGGATCGGCGTGCCAAACCACAGGCAGCGCCTGCGTGTGGAGCCGCTTATGTGGCGACGCCCGAGGAATCCGAGCTCCAGCAGAACGTGTTTGACCAGCATCAACGGCGTCTTCCCCCGCAGCCCCAGCTCGGTGAGTTCCCGATAATCCGTGAACGCCAACAGGGCATCCGGAACCGCGGCAAGCGACGCCAACGTGCGTTCCGTGAACCCAGGATCGTAAAGGTCATCCTGATGGGCGATGGTGACCCAGTCCGCGTCGACAGGCGCACTCGCGAGCGCCGCATTCCAGTCACTGGCAATGCCAGCGGGCGGGCCGTGCACCACCATGCGCACACCGGCCGCGTCGGTTTGGTGCTGCAGCCAATCTGACGGCGTTGAGGATGCAACGACCACGGTGGACGCCACGGTTTGCGCGGCCAGCGACCGCAAACAGTCCCGCAAATGCGGGGACTGGCCATAGGCGGGAACCACGTAGGCATGCTTCATCTGACTAGGATGCCAGCCCGACCTGAAAGGCTACACTGACTATTCGTGTCACAAACCGACGATAACGTCACTCTTGAATTTAGTATTCGCTAAGCAAAGCGAGACGGGCTTCGCAAAACCGTCACGCTCGACGACTTGGGCCATGGAGCCCAGCCGTTGGCACGCAATCTGCGTTATAACTTCCGCACGTGCAGAAAGCGCAGTGCTGCCGAGGGACCGTCACAGCGGCGCCGACGCACGTGGATCACACCAAACCTCCTAGGGGATACACAAATGAAGAAGCAACAGGGCTTTACCCTCATCGAACTGATGATCGTTGTCGCGATCATCGCCATCCTGGCCGCGATTGCGCTGCCGGCATACCAGGACTACACCGCGAAGGCGGACGTCACCAATGCCATCGGTGGCCTGGCTGGCGAGAAGATCAAGATCGGCGAAAACCACAGTGCCGGCCTTATTTCCAGCCTTTGCCAGGGCGTGGCCGCTTCGGGCGTAACCTGCAACAACACCTCCGGCGTCATTGCCGCGTCGTCGACCAGCGGCCGCTCCGCTGTGACGCTCTCCCCGACCTTCGGCACCGGCGGCAACCGCGTCACCTGGTCCTGCGCGGTCAACGCGTCGATCGGCAGCCGTATCGCGTCCAACTGCACCAACCAAGTTACCGTTCAGTAAAAGTAGGCAATCGTTCCGCATCGTCGATAACGGCGCTGTTGTGGACATACAAGCCCCGCTTCGGCGGGGCTTTTTTCTGGCCATCGGTGACCCGCATGCGTAACAACTTCATAGCCTTACTGCTTGTCGTTTTGCTTCTGATGTGCGTTGGCGTTTATTGGGTAGGACTCAGTGGTGGGTATCTATTCGACGATACTGCGAATCTCTCGGCGGTGGCCGCGTGGCAGCGAGGTGAGATTGGGCTGAGTGCTGCCCTTTTTTCGAATGTCTCCTCCTCTCTTTTAGACCAGCGCGCCCTGGCGATGGCGAGTTTCGCGGGCAGCGCCGCGCTTTCGGAAGCGATGCACCCGTTCACCTTCAAGCTGCACAACCTGATCCTGCATTGCATCGTGGGCCTCAGCATCTTTGGATTCGTTCGCAGCCTGCTCGCCCACGACTCGAATCTTGCCCCCCGCCGCGACTTGTTCGCCTTGGCAGTTACCGCGGTTTGGCTCTTGCATCCGCTTCACGCCAGTACGGTGCTCTACATCGTGCAGCGAATGGCGCAGCTGTCCGCACTGTTCAGCATCTGGGGCATGTGGCTCTATCTAGCCGGGCGTCGTCAGCTTCGAGCAGGCAGAGAGAAACGCGCTGCTGTTTGCCTGTTGATCGGAGTTCCGGTCCTGGCTTTTCTCGCCATCCAAGGCAAGCAAAGCGGTGCCATTCTTCCCTTCCTTTGCGCGGCAATCGAGCTTGTGTATTTCCGTGAATGGCCTCGGCCTCGCCTCGTCAAAGTGTTCATGGTCACCTTCTGCCTGCTGCCCATCATGGCCGTGGGTGCAATCCTGGTCGTCAAGCCAGCCTTGCTGCTCGCAAGCTACGGCGAATATGACTTTGGCGTGTATGAGCGTTTGCTCAGCCAGATGCGAGCGTTGATGACGTACCTCGTGCAGTTCGTCGCGCCGCATACACCATCGATGGGGGTGTTCACTGACGACTTCCCAGTGTCCAGGGGCCTCTTAGCTCCGATCACCACGTTCGCGAGTCTCATAGGATTGGTCACTCTGACAGGATTGGCGATTCTGCTTGGGAGGAAGCAACCAACCGTCCTGGCCGGATGGTTGATCTTCCTGATAGCGCATGCGGTCGAAAGCGGATTCCTACCACTCGAGCTTTACTACGAACACAGGAACTACCTGCCTTCTGTAGGGCTATTGCTGTCCCTTGCTTCCCTAACCCATGTAGCAGGTGCCTGGCTTACGTCTCGCGGCATCCGGACAGGGCGAATCGCCATTCCCATCGGCATCTGCTTGCTGCTTGCGTTGGGCTTGATGACGCATGGCCGTGCGCGCGTGTGGGGTGATCCCTTGGTGCTTGTGAGATCCGAACTCACGGGCAGCCCGGAGTCGTTCAGGGCCGTCGCAAACTATGTAACCATCGCGAGCGATCTTGGCGACTCAACCCGCGCCTACGCAGTCATTAATGACCGGATCGCAAGAGCCGAATCAACGACACTTCAGGGACGAAGTTACCTGCTTCGCGTATGGCTGGACTGTGTCCACAAGCGCGCAGCGAGCGCGGAAGATCTGTCTAGCGGCGTCCGTTTACTGCCCAAGCGAGTGGAACTCAGCACCTTCCTGATCTTCGATTTGCTGACCGAAGTCCTCGATAAGCATGGATGCGGGAATGTAGACGCCATCAAGATGGCGACTGCGCTGCGTTACGTGGCTGACAACGCCACTGAGCAACCCGATAATTTCAATCTCAAATGGGCGTTGCGCAACAAAGCTGCTCTGTTGTTCTCCGAAGCAGGCATGTGGAGTGAGGCTGCCGAACAGGCCCGCCTAGGCTGGCAGCCGAGCACGCCCGCCGCAGGCGCAGCCTTTCTCGTCGAGATCTTGCTGGTGCAGGGCGACTTGACAGCCGCACAGCGCATTCTGCGCGAGGCTCGCGAGCGCAATGGCGACGACCAAGCCAATAGAGTAATGTTGGACCGCATTTCGAAACTGGTTGACGAAGAAGTCAAGACTCCGGGCTGGAACAGAACGCGAGTCACACTACCGACCCAGGACTAGGCACACTTCTTGCTGTACTAGCTTGGCAGAAACTCCTCAAGTGGGCGATGTATGCGCAACCAAAGTGGCTTTACGTTGATTGAGCTAATGATCGTAGTGGCCATCATCGCCATTCTGGCCGCTGTGGCTCTGCCCCTTTATCGCGACTACACGTCCCGCAGCAAGATCCTCAACGCAACGGCAGGATTGGCCGGCGAAAAGATCAAGGTTGGCGAGAACTATGGCGCAGGAAAGGCTGGGTCCCAGCTGTGTGAGTCCGTCGCGACCCAAGGCGTCACTTGTGTAGACGGGACGTTGTCCGTTGGAGCAACGGGCGCCGCCTTCGCGGATACCTCTGTTCAACTTCTCCCCAATTTCCCTGCCATCCCCGGCGATCGCATCACTTGGACTTGTACGGTGTTGGCCTCAGGTACCCCTGGCTACGTTGGTGACGATTGCAACAATCTGAGCCCTTAAGTCCGCCAGTAGCACGGAATGTTTGACGGAGACCCGGCAGGCTTTCTTTGCGGTAAAGTCAGTCCTGAACTTGGGCGAGACTGACGATGGTTATGACGGCCACCGCGAATCTGATGGGAATCACGGGCATTGCCCGGCGCCTGGTGCTGGACGGCGCGATGGGCGAGGAGTCTGCGCGCAAGGCGATGGATGCGGCTACCGTGGACAAAGTGCCGTTGGCCACGTTCCTTGCCGACAAGAAACTGGTGGCGCCGGCGGCCCTGGCCGCTGCGCATTCGCTGGAATTCGGCATGCCGCTGGTGGATCCACTTGCCATCGATCCGTCCCAGTCCGCCATCAACCTGGTCCAGGAGGACCTGCTGCGCAAGCACCAGGTGCTGCCGCTGTTCAAGCGCGGCAGCCGTCTGTTCGTGGGCATCTCGGACCCCACGGACAACCAAGCACTTGAGGAGATCAAGTTCCACACCAACCTCAATGTGGAACCCATCCTGATCGAT
>JBGTBX010000136.1:0-2578 GCA_041749115.1 Gemmatimonadaceae bacterium | reverse complement strand
TATGACGGAGTCAATCGGTTGCAGTCGGCCGGCGAGACGGTCGCGGCGGGCGGATCGGGCGGCGGGGCGTGGAGTTTCACGCATGGCTACGACCAGTTCGGCAACATGTGGGTCAGCTCGACCACGGGACTGGCCGCGCATTCGGCCACGCCGCGCGCCGGTGATCAGTTCGGCGCGACGACGAACCGCTTGACGAAAGCCTTCGACGGGTCAACGCTCTCGAACCCCTACGACGAGGCTGGGAATTTGATCAATCACCCCTACGTGGGCGCGATGCAGTACGACGCTGAGAACCGCCAGAAGCAGTTCACCAGCGGCTCGACGACGGCGACGTATCACTACGATGGCGACGGCAGGCGCGTGAAGCGAGTGCTCGGCGGGCAGACCACTGTCTTCGTCTACGATGCCTTTGGGATGCTTGCGGCCGAGTACTCGACTGCCACTCCCACAGAGACTGGCGGACGCCGCTACCGCACCACCGACCATCTCGGCTCGACGCGCCTCGTGACGAACGGCACGGGAGCCGTCGTTTCGCGCCACGACTACGTTCCGTTCGGCGAAGAGCTGCAAGCCAGTTCCTCGGCGGGCAATCGGAACTTGGTGTTCGGGTTCGGCGTGTCGCCCTCCGAGCGCCACAAGTTCACGGGTAAAGAGCGGGATGGGGAATCGAATCTCGACTATTTCATTGCACGGTACTACTCGAGTCCGATGGGGAGGTTCACTAGCGTGGACCCAGAAAATGCGGGAGCGATTGGGGTCGACCCGCAATCTTGGAACGGCTACGCATATGTGAACAACCGGCCCCTTGTGCTGACTGACCCCGATGGAAGATGTCCAACCTGCGTGACTGGGGCAGCAGGATTTGGGATTGGCTTCGTCGTCGGGGCAGGCGCGGAGACGTTCCGGCAGGTCAAAAATCAGTTTGCAAATGGCGGGAGAATACAGCTCGATAGCAACAGGATTCTGGCAAAGGGAGTCGGAACCGGCATCTTCGGTGCCGCAGTCGGTTTCACCGGAGGGTTGAGTCTGGCCGCAGTCGGCGTCGGAGGTGCTGCTGGGATTGCTGGTGGAGTCGTTGAGAGGAGCATCGACTCGGACTCGTCCACGGCTCCTGTGAGCGCGGGCGACGTCAAAGCCGATGCGATCAGTGGCGTAGGCGGCGTGTTGATTCCAGGGGTTGTAGTCAAGAGCTTTGGCAGTCTCCCCACTGCCGCTGCCGCGAAGGGCGCTGCGACTCAAGCCGGTGAAGCAGCCGCTGAGGCTACAGCGAGCGTCTTTCCGAGTTTGGCACCGGCGGTTGGAAAAGAAGCGGCTCGCCAGAGCGCCGTCATCGTCAGTGGTGTCGAGTCGGCAACAAAGCAGATTGTCTCGCAGCCGGTAAAACAGTTCGTCAACTCAGAAGCCGAAAGGCTACGAAAGAAAGAGGAGGATCAGTAGGTGTCCTCGGGCGGATCCGCGAAGCCAGTAGCTGCCCAGCAACCCCAAGACTCGGAGCTTGGTGCGTTTGTTTACGAGGCTCGGCTGCCTTGGTGGTTGAGGATGCTCTTCACGGCAATCGTCCTTCCAGCGGTCGCCATATCGGCCGCGATCCTGATCCGAAGGTGGGCGGATCTCGATTGGATTGCTTGGACGACTTTCGTTTTCTGCGCCCTAGTGCTGCCTTTCGTTATCGCTGATGGATGGATACGTCGAGTCCGGTTTTACGATCATGGTTTGGCCGCCCGCAACTGGGCTTTCCGGACGCGTATCCTTAGGTACAGCGACGTGATCTCAGTCGGACGTGCCCAGGACTTACGTATTTACCAGTCGAAGGGTCCAGTGGTTAACATTCCAAAATGGCACGGTGATTTCGACTTGATCGAGGACATGCTAAAAGAGCGGCGCGAAACTGCCGGTTAGCCTGATTTGGGAGAGTCGGGGACAGATGAGATGAGACGGCTGGCTCACCTTGAGCAGCGGTAAGCTGCTGCACGCACTCTCGAAGAGGTGCAAAGGAGAACCAGCCATGAAGAAGGATAGCAGCCGAGGAAAGCAGCCCGAGGGAGAAACGATCGGGATCGATCTGGGAGACAAGTTGAGCCGGCACGCGGTGGTGAGCGCGGAGGGAGAGGTGATGGAGGAAAGTTCGTTCCACAACCGGGCGGAATCGATCGCCAAGCATTTTGGCAGGCGGGCACGGGGCGCGGGTGGTGCCGGAAGCAGGAGCGCAGTCGGCCTGGATCGCGCGGGATCTGTCACGGAGCAAAACACCATGACCAACCAACACACCGAGCGGAAACGCACTGTGGCAGGGATCGCGCTGGCCGCGCTCGTCTTCAGCGGCATGTCGGTTCTCACGGGCGCGCTGGCGGCGCAAACGGCGGAGGAGCCGCAAGTCGTCTTCCGTGTCCGCATGGTGCAGGCCGAGCGCGCTGCCACCGATAAGCTGGCGGCTGAGCGCGTCACCCTCAGCAAGGCCGACTTCAATACCAACGAAACCATCAACGTCCACATCCTCAACGAGACGGCGGACGTCGTCGCGCTTGTGAACGGCGAGGCCTCGCGCAGCACGCTCGACGTGCTGAGCGTCCCGACGCTT
>JBGTBX010000135.1:0-1958 GCA_041749115.1 Gemmatimonadaceae bacterium | reverse complement strand
AAAAAGGCGATGGCCGGTGAGATCCAGGGCTTTACTGGCGTCAATGACCCCTACGAAGAGCCGCTCAACCCGGAGCTCGTGCTCAACACCGATCGCGAATCCATTGAAGAGTCTGCCGCTCGCGTCATTCAGCTGCTCGAGGAGCGCGGATTCGTGCCCGAGGGCAACGGAACCATGAGCCCGGCGCCCACCTCGCAGGAAAAAATTCCCGGACCCAGCACGCCGCACGGCGGAGTGCTGATCAACCGGGAGCTCGAAGGTGCCCTGCGCGATCAGGCCATCGCCCGCGCCGAGAACCTCGTGTCACTCACGCTCGACGAGCGCGAACTTTCGGACGTGGAGATGATCGGCTACGGTGCGTTGTCACCGCTCACCGGATTTATGCGGAAAGCAGACTACGACACGGTGGTTGATTCGATGCGCTTGTCGGACAACCTCGTCTGGGCGATGCCGGTGACCAAATCGGTAAGTGCCGAGCAGGCGAAGCAGCTTTCGCTGGGCCAGGACGTGGCGCTCCGTTCCGAAGACGGCCTGCTGATCGCCACCATGCGGGTCACCGACATCTATTCCTACGATAAGGCGCGCGAAGCGCAGCAGTGCTTCGGTACCACCGAAACTGCGCATCCCGGCGTCGCCCGCTTAATGGCGCAGGGTGAAATGCTGATCGGCGGACCGGTGCATGTCGTCAACCGCCCGGCCCACGAGACCTTCAATCAGTACCGCTTAACACCGCTGCAGACCCGGCAACGCTTCGACCAACTCGGCTGGAAAACGGTCGTCGCGTTTCAGACACGCAATCCTGTGCACCGCGCCCATGAGTATCTCCAGAAGGTTGCCATGGAGATTGTCGACGGGCTGCTGCTGCATCCCCTCGTCGGCGCCACGAAGTCCGATGATGTCCCGGTCGACGTGCGCATGCAGACCTACGAAACGATTCTGGAACACTACTATCCGGCCAATCGCGCGATGTTGTCGGTGTTTCCGGCCGCCATGCGCTACGCCGGCCCACGTGAGGCCCTGTGGCATGCAATCGCCCGCAAAAATTACGGGTGCACACACTTCATCGTCGGTCGCGACCACGCGGGTGTCGGCAATTATTACGGCTCCTACGATGCGCAACATCTGATTGACACCTTTCCCGCGCACGAGCTGGGCATCACACCGTTCAAGTTCGAGCACACGTTCTACTGCAAGACCTGCGGCTGCATGGCCAGCACGCGGACCTGTCCGCATGATAAATCGCACCATTTACTATTGAGCGGCACCAAGGTTCGTGAGATGCTGAGTGCGGGCGAGCTGCCACCGAGTGAATTCACGCGCCCGGAGCTCGCGCAGATTCTGGCGGCGGCGTATGCCGGCCAGGAGATCGCCAGCTGAATGTCACTCCGCATAGCGGATCTGCAATTGCATTCCACCGCCTCCGATGGGTCCGACGCTCCATCGGAGGTTGTGCGTCGCGCCGCAGCACTCGGCTTCAGCGCCATGGCGCTCACAGACCACGACACGCTGGGCGGCGTGGCCGAAGCGATGCAGGCGGCAACGCAGGCGGGCATTACATGCATCCCCGCCTGTGAGATCTCAACGCTCGACGACAACGATCGACAGATTGATCTTCTGGCATATGGGATTCCCCTCGATGACACGGCGTTTTCCAACCTCCTGAGATCGTTGCGCGAAGGCCGCTTTGGTCGAGCCTGGGCGATGGTGGAACAGCTGAACGCACATGGACACGCCGTGGCCTTCGACCGCGTGGTCGCCATCGCGGGGGGAGCGGAGAATCTCGGCAGACCGCACGTTGCCAAGGCCATGGTCGAAGCTGGAATCGTCCCGGATATCGCGTCGGCTTTCACCCCGGAATTGATTCTCGAAGGGGGACGGTGCTACGTGCAGCGCGTAAAGATCTCCCCCGCGCACGCCATTGAACGGATACACAGCGCCGGCGGCGTGGCGGTCGCGGC
>JBGTBX010000134.1:0-1671 GCA_041749115.1 Gemmatimonadaceae bacterium | reverse complement strand
CGGCTCGTGAAGCCGTGCTGGCGGGGACGTTCGACGGCTGGAGCCGCGACTGGCTCGCCCGATATCACTCCAAGATCTTCACACCATGACGTTCGTTCCTGTTTCAGCGGCCTTCGCGGCCATTTTGCAAATGCCCGGCGGCCAGCTCCCCGGCATGATTTTCATGTACGGCGCCATCTTTGCCATCTTTTACTTCATTCTCATCCGCCCGCAGCAGCAGCAGCGCAAGAAGCATGATGAAGTGGTGAAGTCGCTCAAGAAGGGAGATGAGATCGTCACGGCGGGCGGGCTCGTGGGCGAAGTGGTGGCCATTCAGGCGAAAGACGCGCCCGCGATGGACGACAAGATCACGATCAAGTCGGGTGATTCGCGATTGGTGGTGGAGCGTGGGCGCATTGTGCGCGTTGGCAGTGGCCCGGCGGTTGCTGGTTGATCGGCCGTGGCACGACTCGATATTCACGTCCTCGGCTCGCCGATTCTTCGGCAGGAGACCGAACTCGTCACGCACATCACGCCGGAACTCCGTCGGCTTGCGGACGATATGCTCGACACCATGGACGCGGCCAAGGGTGTGGGTTTGGCCGCGCCGCAGGTTGGACGTCTTGAGCGTTTGACGGTGGTTGGTGTAGACGATCAGCGCTTCGCGCTTTTCAACCCGGAGATCATTCGGCGCGAGGGCAAGATCCGCTGGGAAGAAGGCTGCCTGTCTATTCCCGAAGTGTTCGCCGACGTGGACCGCTCCGCGGAAGTCACCGTGCGCGCACTCGATATTGACGGCAAAGTGATTGAAGTCACCGGCACGGAGTTGTTGGCGGTGTGCCTGCAGCACGAGATTGATCACTTGCACGGCAAGCTCTTTCTGGATCGTCTGTCGCTTCTCAAGCGCAGAGCAGCAATGCGCACGTGGGAAGAAGAAAAATTGCAGTATCCGAAGTTGCTGCGTGTATTGCCTGTGGGAGACCTTCCGCCGGAAGTTTGACGTCATGCGCATTTTGTTCTGGGGTACTCCCGACTTTGCTGTTCCCCCGCTGCTCGCGTTGCTCGGCGAGGGGCATGATGTCGTAGGCGTGGTCACACAGCCGGACCGTCCGCGTGGACGATCGCGCTCGCAGCTCGACCCGTCGCCGGTCAAAGTCGCCGCGCTGCAGGAAGGGTTACCGGTGCTGCAGCCTGAGCGCCCTCGCGGCGATGCCTTCATGAGTGACGTGGCCGCGCTCGCGCCCGACTTGAGTGTGGTCGTGGCCTACGGGCACATTCTCTCACAGTTGGTGATCGATGCGCCGCGTCTTGGCACGCTGAACATTCACGCGTCACTGCTGCCGCAGTTGCGTGGTGCGGCACCAATTCAGGCATCCATTCTCGAAGGACACACAGACACGGGCGTCACGATCATGCGCATGGTGTTGGCACTCGATGCCGGACCAATGCTGCATGTGGTCCGTACACCAATCTCGGGTGACACAACATACGGTGAGTTGCACGATCAGCTCGCCGAGCTCGGTGCACTTGGCATTGTACAGGCGTTGGCGCTGCTCGAGGCGGGTGCATCGCAGGAAATCGCGCAGGATGACAGCCAAGCCACGTACGCGGCCAAGATTGATCGCGCTTCAGCCGAACTGCACTTCAATCGCGACGCCATCAATGTGTCGCGCATTATTCGCGCGTTTGATC
>JBGTBX010000133.1:0-3253 GCA_041749115.1 Gemmatimonadaceae bacterium | reverse complement strand
GCGCCGTTGCATCAATCCACGGTCCGGCTTTGTCGCCGCGCGCAACGGCCTTGGCCATGTTCAGCTCAGCGTATCCGTTCATGTTGCCGCCGGTGCGCATCGACGTGACACCGCCGGCGAGATACAGCCTGGTGAACGATTCGCTGTAGTTGCCGTAGGTCCCGCCACCCGCGGGGTAGTACAGGTGCTCATGCACCATTACAAACCCCGGCACCACGGTCTTTCCCGTGAGATCCATCACCTGCGCATTGGGCGGGATGGCCGTACCGCTACCACCAATCGCGGCGATATCGCCGTCACGGATGATGATCGTTAGTCCCTCGCGTGCCGCCGCACCGGTTCCGTCAATAACCCGTGCGTTGATCAACGCAATCACCGACGTATCGACAGACACGAAGGTTCGTGTGCCGGCAGACAACGCGCGCTGCCCCTCACCGCTCGATGCCGCGACTATCGATGCGGCACACGCAACAATCGCCGTTCGCACTGTTCCCTTGCTGAACATCATGGTTTCCAGTCTCCGGTGGCAACCGCAGGCATAAACTTCTCGATGCCTTTGGGTGGGAACGTGAGTGTCTTGCCCAGCTCGGCGCTTTGATAAGCCGCCATCAGCATGCGCACCACTTCAACGCCATCTTCAAAAGTCAGAAGGGCCTTTTCCTTTCCCTGAAAGACGCGAACGAAATGCCGATCCTCATTGGTATAGCCGTACGCAAGATATTCCTCGGGTACAACAGGCATCACACCCACCTCGGCGTTTTGCTTCTCGACCAAATCTTCGCCAGCCCGCCCTTTTACCTCGCGTGAAAAGAAAAGCTGGAGACCGCTGTCGAGGGAGTTCCATTTCATGGAGTACTCCGGGCCGAGAAGTTCTGCGCTCAGGCGCAGACCGGCTCCTACATAACTCCAGCTCGTCGTTGCCTCACCAATGGCGCGCACCCCGTCCGCCGTCTCAAACTCGATATGGATGCTCGCAAAGTCTTCCGAGGGAGTTGTGCTGTAATCCACCGAAGAACCCATCGCTTTCTTCAACTGCTTAGCGTATGCAGGACGTGTCCATTTGAGGGACGCGATGTGACCGGTCACGCGCAGCGGCTTAACAGAAGACAGCGGATCACCGGGTTTTGTGAGCAGGTGTCGCACGACGAGCGCCGAGTGACACATCATGTCGTTGAGAACTCCTCCGCCCTGAAGCGCACCCTGCCAGAACCACGGGGCGTGCGGGCCGCTGTGCTCCTCGGCGGCGCGCGCCAGATACGGGCGTCCGGTTGTTGCCGCTCCTCGCGCCCACAACAGCGCACGTCCGGCTTCGACATGCGGTGCAAAGATCTGGTTCTCCAGATATCCCGTGCTGAGCCCAACCGAATCCGTCAGCTTCTTCACTTTGAGGGCTTCAGCAACATTCCGTGCGAGTGGTTTCTCACAAGCGAGCCCCTTGAGCGCTCCCTTTCCCCGCTTAATACAATCGACAATCTCTTCAACGTTCTCGATCCGTGCCTGATTGGGTCCGCACAACCAGATGGCATCGATGTCCGGGTCGGAGACCATCTCGGAGATGCTCCGGTACGCTTTGGCAGCGCCCACATCGAGACGGCGCGCGAGCGCTGCGGCTTCGCCCGCTCGTTTTGCGTTGGGGCTCCATACGCCACGCACATCGCCGTCGCGCACACCACGCCACCCCTGAATGTGAAAGCGCGTATTAAAACCAGAGCCAATAAAACCAACTCCGAGCGGCTTCGTCATGTGCGATCCAGTGAATGGTACATGCCCCAGACTTTGGTATTCCCCAGTGTTGTTTCGGCGACCACGTCGTACCCCGAGCCCTTGTAGAACGCGACGTTTTTGGTCGTCGACGTGTCGAGCCAGAGCCCTTGTGAGCTGGGATCAGCGAGTGCGGCATCGCGGGCTGCCACCAAAAGTTTTCGGCCCAGTCCGCGACCCTGCAAGTCGGGGCGAGCGGCAATCACACCCACATAGTGATGCGGCACATCCGGCTCACCGATGTGCGCGGCGTGTCCGTACTCCGCGTATCGCGCAGCAGCTTCGGGGCCGATGGTTTCGCGGTACCAGGCATTCAGTGCGTCGACAACCGGCGATTGCGGCGTTGGCCCCGGCGCACTCAGACCGATGACACCTTCAAGTCGTCCATCTGTGCCACGGATGCCTAACGCCGGCCAGCCCAGATGCAGCCTGTAGGTGATGGAGAGGCGCATCAGGGCGGCGGTACAGGCCGTGTGGCCCGCAGGCGAATCGCCCGAAAGAAACGTCATCAGTGGATCGCTGAGGAAAGCAGCGGTGAGCACCTCCGCTGCTTCCTCATGGTCGTCCATGGTGAGGTCAATGACCGTGCCGGCCGTCATTGTTCACCTGCGCCGTTACATGACGCCACCGCATCCCTCGACACGTGTGCACTTGGGATCCAGCGGCGGCAGTTTGAGTCGTGCGAGCTCCGCATTAACCGCAGCGAGATCGGACTTCCAGACCTCAGCAAGTCGATCGGTATATCCTTTGAGCTCTGTGCTGAGAATCCCGAGGATCTCCGGCATGTTCGTCGTCGGGCGTCCATCTCCACGCTCGGCCATCGACAGCAGATTTGCTAATCTGTTGTTGACCTTGATCGGGAAATTCAGCGGGTCCTGACCTGACTGGTTGCGTACCTGATAGACGTTCTCTTCGACCGCTGATGCGTTGGCGGTCAGCGTGGCACCCTTTGCCTTGAGCTGCGCGTCATCGGCGCGCTTCTGCCGGTCGGCGAGCTGCGCTTTTACACGCCGGATTTCGATAACCGCGGTGTTGGCTTCGGTGGCTTTGTCGCGTACACGACGACCGAAGGCGAACTGCGCTGCCAGATCGGCATTTGTCACGTCAGTGATGCGCGGGTTCCGAACCACGCGCCAGGGGGCCGTCAGTGTTTCGTTGTCGAGCGTCAACCGCACGGTGTAACGACCGGGAGGAAGTGCCGGGCCGTTGGTACCGGCGCCCCACAAAATCATTCCCGGGAAACCGACGATGCCGTCGGCGCGCATGTCGAAGTTCAGGCGCTGAAGCCCATCGCCCTTCGGGACAAATGTGCCGCCACCAGATCCACCGGGCCCACCCGGGGCGCGCGCGCTGTCACCAGGCGCACGTGGCGGTGTGGTGTCGCTGATCATGGTGCGCAGCACAACGCCGGCAGAATCCACGATCTCCAGCTTTGCCGTCTTCGGCTCGGATTTGGTAAACCAGGAGATGACGGCACCAGTACCCGAGCGCA
>JBGTBX010000132.1:0-8830 GCA_041749115.1 Gemmatimonadaceae bacterium | reverse complement strand
GACCCCGCATGAAGTGGCGTCGGCTCGTCCGGATCCCGCGATCACGAGGAGATATCTCCCGTGACGTGGACGAGGAACTCCAATTCCATCTGCGCGCCCGCGAAGAGGAACTGGAACGCGCTGGAATGCCCCCGGCTGAGGCGAGTGCGACGGCCCGCCGGGAGTTCGGTGACATCGACGATGCACGACGCTACGCGATCGATCTGGATCGCCGCACTGAATCGCTCCGGCGAAGGAAGGATTACATGGGTGAGTTTCTTCAGGACGTTCGTTATGCGTTCCGTACGCTCTTTGCGGCGCGAGCATTCACATTCGCCGCTCTCTTCACGCTCGCTCTCGGTATCGGGGCAGGCACCGGGATTTTTTCGGTGGTCTACGGTGTGCTGCTGAAACCACTCCCCTACCCCGAGCCGCAGCAACTGTACCGAGTCTGGAGCGCCAACCGCACGTCGGGCTCCCTGCAGGCGCCGCTTAGTGCAATGGACCTCGACGACTGGCGCGCCCAGCGCCGCGTGATCCACGATGTGGGGGGCTACTACTACCGGACCGATGCGAGCGGCATGGACCTGACCGGCGAGGGAGATCCTCAACGTGTCTCCGCGGTGTTTATCACGCCCGGGTTCTTTAATGCACTCGGCGTTACACCACTGCATGGTCGGTTGCCGCGCGATGAGGAACTCGTGCGCGGCGGGCCCGATCGCGTGGTTGTCCTCACTCACGCCTTCTGGATGAGACATTTTGCGGGCGATGTCGGCGCTGTGGGCAAATCGATGAATCTCGGGGGTGAACCGTTTACGGTTCTCGGGGTTCTCCCGCCCGCGTTCAGCTATCCCACCGCCACCGCCGACGTCGTCGCATCGTTCTCCATTTTTACCGATGATCAGATTCCGCGCCTTCGCTTTGTGCGATCGCTGGGGGCGATCGCTAGAGTAAAGCCCGGCGTCAGTGAACAACAGCTCAATGAAGAACTGCAGCTGATCACGCGGCGACTCGCGGAACAGTATCCCGAGAACGTCGCGTGGGACCACGCCACGGCGATGCCGCTCGCCGAATCAATCACCGGCGATGTAAAACAGAGCCTGTGGATCCTCCTCGGCGCCGTCGGTTTTCTTTTATTGATCGTATGTGCGAACGTCGCGTCGTTGCAACTCGCCCGTTCGTCCGTTCGCAGCGGAGAGATTGCCGTGCGCGCCGCGCTCGGTGCCACGCGCGCGCGCATCACCCGTCAGCTGCTTACCGAAAGTGTGGTGCTGTCCACCCTCGGCGGATTGGCGGGAATGGTGGTCGCCGTCTTCACTGTGCGGCTGCTGCACACACTCGGCGAGGGGCAACTCCCTCGCGGCGCCAACGTGGCCGTGGATGGTTATGTGTTGCTGTTCGCTCTGCTGCTATCGTTGGTCACGGGCTTATTGTTTGGTCTGGCACCGGCGCTGGTGTCGGGCAACTCACTTCAACAATCGCTGCGCGAGAGCCGAGGGTCGGCGGGACTGTCCAGTTCCCGCCTGTGGCGCGGCTTAATTATTGGCGAGGTTGCCGTGGCAATGCTGCTGGTCGTCGCGGGCGGCCTGATGATGCGCAGTTATAGTGCGCTGAACAACATCGATCCCGGGTTCAATCCGAAGAACCTCCTGGGTATGAATTTTACGCTGAATACAGGCCGACTGCAGGACTACAGGTTGGCGTACTCGCAGATCCTTGAGCGGGTTCGTGCCATCCCAGGCGTGGTGGCGGCGGGTGTCGCGAAAGATGCCCCGTTTCGGGGGTCCGGTGAGAGCATCGGCTTTACTCTGCCGGGAATGGTCGTACCGGCCGGGGAAGATTCGCCGACCGCGGCAATGCTTAACATCAGCGACGGATATTTTCACGCGATTGGTGCTCGCCTGATCAGTGGTCGGGAGTTTTCGGCGGATGACCGGCGAGACGCCCCACGCGTGATGATAGTGAATCAAAGTTTTGCGCGGCGATGGTTTCCCGGAGAAGATGCCACAGGTAAGCGAATACTGATCGGCAATCAGATCAGCGCGGAAATTGTGGGGATGGTCGCGGACATTCGGCAGACGGAGCTCGCCCAGGATGCAAAGGAGACCATGTATGTGCACCAGCAGCAGTTGCCTCGCGTAAAGATGAATCTGCTTGTGCGAACGTCCGGCCCCCCTATCGCGATGGCTGGCGCGGTGACACAGGCCATCCGGGAAATTGATCCCCTCCAGACAATCACCGGTTCGTTTTCCATGGACGATGCACTCGGCGAAACGCTCGCCCGGCCGCGCCTTGTCACTGCATTAATCGGTGCGTTCGGATTTTTGGGACTCGTGCTTGGAGCGCTTGGATTATATGGAGTGCTCGCGTACCTCGTGCAGCAGCGCCGGAAGGACATTGGCATCCGGCTCGCGTTGGGTGCCTCCCGCAGTTCCATCTTGCAGCGGATTGTGGGGCAGGGACTGACGCTGGCAGCTGTTGGCGTTTTGCTCGGAACCGTGGGAGCGCTCGCGCTGGGTCGATTGATTTCAGGTGTGCTGTTTGGCGTGGCACCGACGGATCCGCTCACGATCAGCGTGGTGGCGGTTGTACTACTGAGTGTCGCCTTGCTCGCATCACTGCTGCCTGCCCAGCGTGCTGCCGCTGTGGACCTTATGACAACGCTGCGAAGCGGATGATGGATGCTGGCTCGGCGCACTGCCAATCATGATCAGGCAGCGCGCCGAGGCCAGTTGATCAAATGGCAGAACCTTGCTGACCCCTGAAACAACCGATGAACATGTTCGCGCCCGCAGTCGCCACGTGATAGTGGTAGCCGCGGGTCGTGTCACTGTGTCCGCGGCAGGTGTCCAGGCCCGTCGGTGCTGCACCGCTTGAATCATTCAACTCGAAGATGCCGAAATAACTTCACAGGACCTGCGTCAGCGGTAGCACGCGGTCGATGAACCACATGGTGCCCAGCGTCGCAGCGATCACCGATGCCACCGCCGGCAGCGAAAATCGAGGTGGTGATGTAATAAACCGCCGGCCCAACACCACCATCAGCACGAGGCTGCTCAGAAACAGAAACTGACCGATTTCGATTCCGACGCTGAAGCCGGCCAGCGTGGCCAGTCTGCTGCCGGTGTCGACCGCCATGCTGCTTATCGCCGAGGAGAATCCGAAACCGTGCAGCAGACCGCACCCGAACACGATCGCGATGCGGGCACGTGATGAAAGACCTCCCTTCGCTTCTGACTTTCGCAAATTCAGCAGTGCAATCATCACAATGCTCGCGGCGATCCCCGGCTCGACGATGCTCTCAGGCACGCGCACCGTTCCCAGCGCAGACAATACGAGCGTCAGGCTGTGCGCGACGGTGAAGCTTGTCAGGACGGCGAGCCAGTAGCTCCACCCCGCCGCTGCGACAATGATTGTGAGCAGAAAGAGCAGGTGATCCGGCCCGCTCAGGATATGATCGACGCCGATGCGAACGAAGTCAGCAAACGTGGACCACAGTCCCTTGAAGAAGAGGTGTGACGGCGCGCTGGCCTGGAGAATGGCAACTTCACTCACCTTGTTCCCATCGACTTCATGCGTGGCTCTGACCGTCATTTGCGCTTCACCTGAATTGGCGCCGAACAGATCGGTGGTCAGCTCAGTGTGCGTGGGATCCTCGTCGAAATTTGCGCGGTGCAACAGCACGACATAGTCCGACTCGGCGCCGTCGTCTGGAGGCATCACCAACGACTGGACACTCGCCGCAGCTTTACCGTTGTTGCGAACATGAAATCGTCCCTCGAACTGCCGCTGAATGTCGGTGGCGTAACGCTGGAGTTCGACGATTGACAACAGGCCGTTTCCGTCATCATCAACATTTGCGAGCGCGGACACAGGGACTGACACGACACAAAATGCGGCTCGTCCGACGATGTTTATGGTCGCCGTCTGTTTCGGCAGCAAATGGGCGTGTGCTGTGCTCGCAGAAAGCGCGAGCGCGAGCAGGACGCTGAGTATGCGAGCCATTGCTAAATCCTGCCCTTGAGGCAGCGACTGAAGTACGGATATGAATCAGTCGCCATGTAGTAGTAAATGCCCTTCGGAAACTCCGGAGTCACACCCGTACGGCCGTTGCAATCGTCAAGGTCTTCCAGACCCGCCGTGTAGCTCCAGTCAGAAGCAAAAGCGCCCAGCGGGACGAGTGTTACGGACGGCCGTCCTGCGTCTGCAACCGCGTCTTTTGCATAGCTGCCTGCGCACACCTTGAGCGCGCTGCTCGCGTCCATGGCGCTGCTGTAGCAATAGCGTGCATAGACCGGATACCCATCAGCGGCCCATGCAACCAATACCATTTTGCGATTGGCATCCGTGGCGCCGGCGTTCGCGAGCAGCCCTTCGGGCATGCCATGGTAGTGATATTCGCCGCCAGGTTGAACGTGGGCATTATTCACATCCTCGCCGAAATCGAATGTCGACTGTCCAAGTGCTTCAATGCGCCAGGCACCAGTGCCGTTGCCGAGTGGACATTGTGACGCGGCGGTAATCGTGCCTGCGCATGCACCGGCCGTTCCTGGATCAAACTTCACACCGGCCAGGCTGTACACGTTTACTCCTCCCGGGCCACCAATCGCACGATTCCCCGTTCCTGCGGCGGGGGTCAGCGTCGCGGAGAAGTTGATTGTTTGCGGCGTGACTGTGTTGGGGTTGCCCGCGTTGGGGAACGTGCCGATCGCGTGGTTAGGCAGCGCATTCGCCGTCAGCGTTCTGGTGGTTGAGCTGCAGGTCCAGGCCCAGGTCGAGGTGAGCGTGCCCGCCGCTCCATAGGTGCCGGTATACGTGCCGCTTAACGGACACAGTATGCCGGCAGTGGTGACCGTTGTTGAGGCGCCGGGAGCCGTTGTGGTGGATTCGGTGGGTGCGTCGCCACAGGCGGCCGCAGTTGTAACGACCGTGGCCACGGCCAACAGAGACAGCAGAATTCGTGTGTTTGACCTCATAGAGGTGCTCCAATGCCGGTTGGTGATCATGAACGGGATCGATACTTCGAGTCACCGTTATTTCCTTTGACCACCGCGTGGAGCAATCCATTCCATTTTCACCAACCGTCCACCAACGCGACTATCGCCGACGTCGTGCCTGACGACGCGAGCGGTTGGGGACTGGTATGATCGTCAGGGCGTGGGCTTCGCGGGAGTGGGCTCCTCTTCGGGCTCGTTGAAGATGGTCCACGCAGTCATAAACAATGCGGCGATCACCGGACCAATCACAAAGCCATTGATACCAAACAGTGCAATGCCACCAAGCGTCGACAGCAGCACAACATAGTCGGGCATCTTGGTCTCCTTCCCAATCAGGATGGGACGCAAAATATTGTCGACGAGCCCGACCACCAGAACGCAGAAGACGGTGAGAGCGAGCGCCTTCCACGGTGAACCAATCGCCAACAGGTACAGCGCCACCGGAACCCAGATGAGCGCGCCACCTATCGCGGGAACCAGCGACAGGAACGCCATCAGGACCCCCCACAACACTGCACCCTGCACCCCCAGCAACGCAAAGGCGATGCCCCCCAGTGCCCCCTGAACAGACGCGACGATCACATTGCCCTTAATGGTCGCACGCGTGACGATGGTGAATTTGTTAAGCAGATAGTGAGATCGGGAGCGCGCCAGCGGGATCGCTTCGCGTACGGTCTTCGACAGGGTAGCGCCGTCACGCAACATGAAGAACATCAGGTACAACATCACGCCGAAGCTGACGAGGAAGACGAACGTGTTCTGGCCGAAGGCGAGTCCTCGTGTGGCCGCAATCTGGCTTGCCTGCCCGGCCATCCCTTGCGCCTTCGCCTGCAGGGCGGCCATGTCACCAAGCCCAAACCTGGCGAGTAAGCTGGACACTCCTGATGGGACTGCGGCGAGCATCTGTTCAAACACGCGGCCGAGATTCAGCTCTCCGCTGCGCAGTCGCGCTGCCAGTTCAACGACATCCTGTACGAGTACGGCGACCACCAGAGTGGTCGGCAGAATTACGAGGAACAGCACAATCAGTACGGTGAGCAAGGCCGCGACACTGCGACGGTGGCCGAGCGACTTTTCGATACGGCGGTACAGAGGATGAAACAGCATGGCCAGCGCCACCGCCCACATCACGGCCCCGAAAAAGGGGATTAGCAGCGCAAGGAAGGCGATGGTGACCGCAACCAGCAGCAGCAGAAAGGTGTGACGCTCTAACTCAGGTGTCCGCATCGGCCTCAAGGGGAATTGCAACGACTCTTACGTCAGGCTCCAAGATAAGCCCTTCGGGCATGACCACGCGCCAAGTCTTGCCCTTCCAGTGGCGCCTAACCCCGACACGGGGGAGCAGCGGCCATCATCGCGACCCAGCCCCACCGCTCGTCGGCAGCAGGCGCGTGTCGGGGGCGGCGCTCCCGCGCCGACCAGAACGCAACGATCGGCCTCCGCCTTCGGACCGCGCTGCTAGGGCAGTGCTCTGACGACGGTGGCCCGGATCGGTGCCGCGAGCAACTCCACAACAGGTGCATAGGCGCCAGTGGCGGCGACCTCCTTCAGGTGCACCGCTCGGGCCTCGGCCGACTCCCACTCCGCGAGCTCGACGAGCATGTCGGGGTCGCCGAGCACCTCGTACCGTGTGCTGCTGAGAAATCCGGGCGAGGACGGGCCGTGCTCCGCCACGAGGCGGTCCAACAGGGCCTCGAGCGCAGCGCGCTTTCCCCGTTGTGCTCGGAATTCCACGATCACTCTGATTCCCACAGCGTTCTCTCCTGTCCACAGGACACGCACGGACTACCGGGTATTCCCAAACTTGAGAGCGTCAGGTCCGCCTAACGGCTAGAGTTGATGAACCCCGGCGTCACCAGGCGGCCGGCGGCGTATGCTTGAGATCACCTGCGGTCATCGCACATCCCTTTTACCTGAACTACTCGCCCTTGTTATTTGCGCTCGCCTGCTCAGCTCGCCCGCACGTACATTGCGCCTGATTGCTGCGCGCGCAGAACCGCGAAGATGCCCGACGGTTGCAGGATCACGCCTGGTACGAGCCAGTTTCGCGCCTTCGTCCTGGCCTGCGTTTCCGGGATCTTGTCAGTCCGTTGAATGAGGGCTACGAGGTCCTGGAGCGCGAGGTCGCAGGCGAGTGCGATGCCGCCGGCGGCGATGAACCGGTCGAGTGCAAAGCTCGCCTGCGGTTCGGGAACGCCGTCGCGGGTCCCCATCAGTGCAGGATTGCGGTCGGTGGGCTCCTCAGTGAGGGGATGGAGCACACTCCTCGCTTTCCCGATTCCGTAGCGGTCCCAGAAGCCCTGCTGCATCGCGAGGATGATTGCGTTGTGACGGATCACGAGCGCGGTCGACATGTCGCGCGCGGGTACGCCGAGCACCTGCTCGTACTGTCGCGCCCAGATCGTGGCCCGCCATACGCCGTAGCCACTCTCGACCTCCGGCACATCGAACACCGTGCGGATCTTGCCGGTCAGCCGTTCGTTCCAGCGCGTATCCCACTCGCCTTGGGCAACCTCTCGCCGAAACTCGGCGGGCATCGCGGCCAACGCGGCGGGTAGCGCGCCGAGTGCGACGGCACCAGTGGCGAGTGAATCAATGAACCGTCTGCGCGTCGTGCTCATGGGGGCTCCTGCGTTGCATTGTGGGTAACATGAGGCCTATGCCGTGAAACCGCTCCAAAACAATGGATCTGCACGACCCGAAATGCAATCGGCAAGCGGGTCGACAGCGGTAAAGGGTTCAGCTACGAACGTTCCCCGTCGTTGGCGTCAAGTCTCAGGTAGTCCGCAGGACGAAGGATTGAGACGCCACCCTCGCTTGTCCCTAGCAGGGAGCCAAAGTGTTTGAGATCGCCTGTGATCAGGTGGGACGCTCGCGCGTAAACGGCGGCAGCTAGGATCGGGACATCCTTCGACGGCAGCCCCCATGTCTGTCGCGGATCCGGTGGCAGCACCTCCGCGACTATCTCCATCGATTCAACGAGCTCCTCGAGACGTTGCCGCCGCTCAGGGTGGTCGAGATTTCGACGAGCCTCTTCCGTCCCTGGAGTCGGTTGAACCGCATCGGCAGCCCCCTGCAGGTGCCGTTTAATCGGAGCGCTCAGGCACGGTTCCCGCGCGCCGGCACCATTCCGCTCGGCAGCGCGCTTAAGGCGGGTGTCACGTTTCCCGGTCTCAACTTTGCCTACTATACAGTGCGCGACGACGCTGGGCGGGGAGGCTCGGTGATGCTTGGGGCGGCCGACGGAGTCTCCTGGGGCATTGCCAGAGTGCGCTGACGGCGGGGTACGTGTCGGCAGCACGAGCAACAAATCGTTAAGCTGGCGTCCGTGGGTTGAATCGTCCGTCAGTGCGTGTGCTTCGCGGGAGTGGCCTCCTCTTCGGGCTCGTTGAAGATGGTCCACGCAGTCATAAACAATGCGGCGATCACCGGACCAATCACAAAGCCATTGATACCAAACAGTGCAATGGTCCCCTGACGCTCCCGGCAGGTTGGGTGCAGATTCCCGCCACGCTCCCCCACGTTGCAGTGAGGTAAATGAAGGGCCCCGTAAACCCAGGCCTGCCGGATCCACTCCCAATGGTTGGTCGCCAGGCCGAGTTGTCGTCACTCCGCCTGGCCCTCGACGACGCAGCGGATGGTCGCGGTCGGACGAGCGTGCTGCGCGGCGTGTCGGGGATCGGCAAGTCGCGCCTGGTAGCAGCGGCGATCAGGGAGGCGGGGACGCGCGGGATGCAGGTCTTGAACGGTCGATGCTATGCGCTCGACGGCGGACGTCCCTACGGCGTCTGGGCCGACGCCTTCGCGCCCCTCTCCCAGTCGCTCGGCGCGTCCGCGCTGGCGGTGATGACCCG
>JBGTBX010000131.1:0-4482 GCA_041749115.1 Gemmatimonadaceae bacterium | reverse complement strand
ATTCAATATTGAGCTGATGCTCGCCGCCAAGGCCCAGCCCGCCAACGCCGGCTCGAGGGCTGAGCGAGCGTTCATAGAAGTAGACAGGCGCCCGCATGGAAAACTCCGTGCGCGGCAGGATGCCATATGCGATCCGAGGCTCCAGCTGCAGCCGATACCGGCCAAGCGACAGCTTGTCGACGCGGGCCGTTGCGAGGCTGAGCTCGACGGACTTCAGCTCGGTCGGAGTTGCGTCGCCAATGCGGACGGGACGACCGGAATCGATGTTGCGATAGTCGATTTGCGCTCCCGCAATGCTCGGCGCGACACAAACGAGAAGAGCGGCAAGGGCAAGATTTGATGGCACGGCTAGTGTCACGGATTTCCCATGGTTCAGCGCTCTGCTCGCGTTTGATCGGTACCGGCAAGAGAGCGCTACCCACGCGCGACTGCCCAGTTCCGGATTCAGCGAATTTAATCTTATGTTTCGCGATTGTCGACCGGAATAGTTGCCGGTCGCCGCAGACATTCTTGATGGGTGGGTCAACCGGGAATAGCTTGAGGTCGCCGCTCGGGTGGCGAAACCGGTAGACGCGAGGGACTTAAAATCCCTTGGGCGAAAGCCCATGCGGGTTCGATCCCCGCCCCGAGCATTTTTTTGGTGGAACTATGTGAGCGGGACCGGTATTTTGAGATCGCCTGCTAATACATATCCAAAGGTGGCCCCCCTTTGAAATCCTGCGTTGGTATCCATTTGACCTGGTCGCATGCCGCGCTCCTGGCATGCTGGGTGATTTCCGCCTGCGACAGCTCGGTGGCGGGTCCCGGACCCCTGGCCCTGCACCAGCTTCTGTTCGTGAACGCCGAGGATGGAATACCCGGGAAGGATATCTATCGCATGAACCCTGACGGCACGGAGCGGAAAAACCTCACCAATCTGTCGAGCGTTCAATACCCGACCTTTGTGCTTGCGGTTGACTACCGAAGCATGGCGCTTGCTCCCGACGGACGGACCTTCGCTTTCGAGAGTATTCGCGACGGATGTCCCGGAATCTGGGGAATGAACGTCGATGGAAGCGGTCTCAAAAAGCTCTCGATTGGCGAGTATCAAGTCACACGGTGCAACCATCATGCGATCTGGTCGCCGAGTGGGAACCACATCGCTTTCACCACGAGCCGTGAAGGCAAATGGTCCATGTACGTAATGAATGCCGACGGCACCAATCCCCGGAATGTTGCCACCTCGCTTGACGAGGGAGGGGGATCATTCTTTCCTACTGGCTGGTCACCTGACGGACGCCTGGTGTTCGACCTCGAAGGCAACGCAATAGATCGCCAGGCATACATCGTCAACTCCGACGGGACGAACTTGCAGCGCCTGTTCGGACGGACGGGCGACCACTCGCCGGAATGGTCTCCGGACGGATCGAAGATCGCATTCATTCGGGACACTGAGGCGGGTTCGAACCTGTTCGTGATGAACACCGACGGCAGCAATGTCAGACAGTTGAGGGATTACCCGGGGAGGGATGTGTTCTGGTGGGGATACTTCCCGAACGACTATGACCGCTGGTCCACGGACGGGAGGCAAATCGTCTTCACCCACGTGCTCGACGGACGCGCCGAGCTTCATGTGATCGACGCCGACGGGACAAACGACGTTCGGCTTACGAATTACACCGCCGATTTCAATGGCTGGGCACCCGACGGCCGAATTACTTTCAACAGTGACGTGAACGGATCGCAGGACCTGTATCTTATTGATAGTGACGGCAAGGGTCGCGTTAACCTCACCAACACACCCACCAGGCATGAGACCCGCGGCGTCTGGACGCGACGCTGACCCGTACCTCCACGGAGGGCTGGCTTTCCCCCTGGAACAGTCACACCCATACCCGCTTCTAACACCATGGCGGAACCGATTGTGACCTCCCCGTTGTATCGATTCCCCCCCATATCGATTCCGATAGTGGTATCGCTGCTGGCCGCCCTTTCGTGCCCTGGCGGGCGACGATCGCCCGAGCCAGCGACGCCGGGCGTCAGGCCTATTCCGACGGTAAAGGCCAACGACAATCGCATCCCCGGCGGCAGGCTCCGCGACGGCACACTCAAAATAAACCTCGACGTCAGAATGGCCCGGTGGTATCCGGAGGCCGACGATGGTCCTTTCGTCGATGTCGCCACCTTCGCCGAGGAAGGGGGTGCACCCCGAATCCCGGCACCGTTGATCAGAGTTCCAATCGGAACCACTGTGGTCGCAACGCTTCGCAACTCCCTGGCCGACTCAACGGTCCATGTTCACGGCCTGGCGACAAGGCCATCGGCCGGCGCTAAGCCGATTGTGCTCGTCCCTGGAGAGTCGCGAAGTGTCACCTTCGTCGCCGGCTCACCGGGCACATATCTCTACTACGCAACTCTCGGATCGACGAACCGCTACGCACTTCGGTTACCACCGCCAGAACTCCGGAAGACCGGTGAGCGAGAGCTGCTCTCTGGCGCTTTCGTCGTCGACTCGCTGAACTCACGAACGGATGACCGCATTCTGGTGATGAATATCTGGGCCGGTCCCGAGGACGCTGCCGGGTACAAGCGCGCCCTGGCGATCAATGGTAGATCGTGGCCGTACACTGAGAGATTTGCCGCAACGACTGGCGACAGCCTGCGATGGCGCGTCGTGAATGGAAGTGCCCGCAATCACCCGATGCACCTGCACGGATTTTATTTCAGGGTCGACTCCCGGGGCACGGGCAACAGCGATTCAACTTACTCACTGATGGACCGCCGGCTTGCGGTCACGGAAAGCCTTGCTCCAGCACAGACGATGGCTATGGTCTGGAGCCCCGACCGACCCGGCAACTGGCTTTTCCACTGTCACACGGTTTTCCACGTCACGAATGAAGCTCGACTTACTTCTTCCGGACAGGAATCGCATGCCGCCCATGGCGCCAATGCTCTCGAGCACATGGCAGGCCTTGTGATAGGGATCTCAGTCCGTCCATCCCCGGGATTTTCCGAATCACCTCGCGGGGTCGCCCGCAAGCTTCATCTATTCGTCAATGAAGGCACGCCGACGGGCACTGCGCCGCGGGCATTGAGTTATGTGCTTCAGCGCGGTGCCAGGGCCCCTGCCCGGGACTCGGTGGAAATTCCCGGTACACTCCTGGTGATGACGAAGGATGAGCCGACCAATATCACCGTCGTAAACCGCCTCAACGAACCGACGGCAGTTCACTGGCACGGGCTGGAGCTCGAGAGCTTCTCCGACGGAGTCGCAGGGTGGAGCGGCGCGGACACCGTGCTCGCCCCGATGATAGCCCCGCGGGACTCGTTCGTCGCTCGACTGACCTTGCCGCGGTCGGGCACGTTCATCTATCACACTCATCTGAACGACCTTGACCAGCTTACCTCGGGGTTGTATGGAGCCATGGTGGTGCTCGAGCCCGGGAAGCAGTTCGACTCGTCCAGAGACCACGTTTTCGTCACCGGCTGGGACGGCGAAATACCAGGCAACAATTTCATCGTCAACGGGCATAAAGCCGCGCCGCCTATGGACCTGGCCGGGGGGGTCACTCACCGGTTTCGATTTGTGAACATCGGCCCGGCCGTGGCGATCACCGCTGCTCTTCGGCGTGACACCACCATCGTAAAGTGGCGACGCCGGGCAAAGGACGGCGCCGACCTGCCGGCCAGCGCGGCCCGAATCGTTCCCGCCGTTCAGCGGCTCGACGTGGGTGAGACCTTCGACGCCGAGTTTACCCCACCGGCGGCGGGGGAATACACGCTGATGGTAACCGGCGGGGGGGCCGCCCCGCACAGATACGTACGGAAAATCATCGTGCGGTAGCAGAATCACTGGCCTGGGTTGTGCCCTTGATAACCGAAGCCCCGACAGCCGGGATCACCTCGCCTCATTCAAGGAGCACACATGGATCGCGGAATCGACTTCCTCAAGAGCCAGGTCAACAACGCAGTCATGCAGCACCAGACTTTCCTCGAAGCATTGAAGGATCACCAGGACCAGGCCGAAGACATCCGGTTTCGCGATCTCTGCAGCCGTCATCTGCCGAAGATGCGGGTGCACCAGGAGGCGCTCGAGTCTTATCAGCAGAGTCTCGGCGCGGAAGCCGGCGCTGGCAAGAAGGCGCTGGGCGCTATGCTCGGCAAGGCGCGTGATCTCGCTGACTCCGTCCGCGAAAGCGATTTCCTGCGCCTCGTTGGAGACATCGTCATGGCACGCCAGTCAGAAGATACCTTCAAGACTTTCCGCGACGCCGGACGCACCCTTGGCAATGCCGAGCTCGCGCGCATCGGCGAGATGGGAGAGCGGGATCACGACGAATACATCAAGGAAGCGAATCGCCTCGTTCAGCAGATCTTCGTGGAGCATGTGCGGGATGTGAATCCCGACGCAAGCTTCGATTCGACAGCCCAGCCAGGCATGTCAGGCGCCTGAGCATTCCCATCCACCCGTCGCAGTCCCATCCAACCTGAAGGCGCGGGCGG
>JBGTBX010000130.1:0-5527 GCA_041749115.1 Gemmatimonadaceae bacterium | reverse complement strand
ATCGTGCTTTGTCTGTGTGACAGTCAGCCCCAGCCCATCCGTGTAGGACTGTCCATCGCCGAGGTTTGCAAGGAGGATCGTCGCTCGGCCATTCCCTCCGGTGTGAACGCTCGTCTTGTCGACGTACTGCCTCCGCAGGTCCGAGTCGTAGCCGACTGGGCGACGATAAGAGAAGAATGTTGCCCCGATCTTCAAGACCTGGATAGCTCTCGATGGAGTTCGCTCCAGCATCGCAATTTTGTAGCTCCCACTCGCGGTCACCACTTTGATGGTGCGGGCAGGCAGCCATCCCGCATCGATTTTCTGTGGTGCGTTGAAGTGAGCCATACTATTCCAGAGGTCGAAAGTGGCGGGGTCAGCGGGCCGACCGGTCATAGAGTCGGCTGGCAGAAGAAGTCCCCCCATGACGCTCGAAGCGTCACCGTATCTTGCCGAGTTTGAGGTGCCCGGCGTGCCGGTGTGACGCGCACCGAAGGTGTGTCCCAGTTCGTGCGCGAGAATGTGTTTGGAGTCGCACTGATCGTCGCGCATCCAGACCCGATTGCCCTCGACCCACCCGCCCCAGTCGCTACACTTGGTCGTGCTCTCGGGTGGGAGCATGTAGAGCTTGGCGTCGTAGGCGCCCACATTCACTCCGGTGGCCGCCGCTGCGGAGTCCGCGGCATCGGCCCACTTGACCATGTTGCTCAGGGTGCAGGGGAGGGTCATATCTACCGTGTATGGACCCGATACCTCCCCCGACATGGCCATCTGTCCATAGGAGTTCTCGGAATAGAAGCCAGCGACCGAGCGATTGTCGGTGAAGAGAATGGCTTTCATTGTAGCGTTCGTGCAGCGCGTCGGGCCGCTAGCGGAGCGTAGCGTGAGGACAAGCACAGATTTGGGCCCGCGAGCCGGGTCGCCTGGGGTGGCCGCAGTGCTTTGGGAGGGAGCAGACGCTCTGTGGCCGCGTGGGTTCAGGGCATCGGTCACCTGGGCCCGAGGAGCTGCGTTGCGACAGGGAGGCGTCCTTGCCTCCGCGGCATTCAACGAGGTGGAGCTAGCCACCTGAAGGTCCTTGGGCATGGCCCGCGCCGCTGGCCTGACGGGTCTGTCAGGTGCGGGCGAAGCCTGGCCGCCGAGAAGAAGCATGCATCCGGCGACGGCTGGGAGTAGTGTGCGTGTGCTCATTGGGCTTCCTCGGTGGATGCAACGTTCCTCTCGTACAACCACGGTGGACCGGAACGCCTTGGGCGATTCCCCGTCGAAGGTACACATCAGCGTGAAGATCGATAGGACCAGTTCGGTAGTCGGTGGTATAACGTTTGACTAATAGCCCTACGCCCTCACTGAAGCATCGCGCATCGCCGACGATGTCCTCCCGGCTTTGACTTGGAGAGGTGTCGGTTTAGGTGTCGGTTGGATGCGGACATTACCGGACATAAGGGCAGGGGGCACAGGACATTTCGCGGCCCGCCAAAGGTAAATGCGGACATCACGTCCCAATCTCTGCCAATATCTTCCGGACTGGAAAGTGTGTGTACGTGAAAGCGTACCGTGGGTTCGAATCCCACCCCATCCGTGGGCGATTTCGCTCTACAGCGGCCCGTCAGACGCCAACGAGAGTTGCTTCACCCTTTGGCGCGCTGACAATGGCCTGAAGTAGTTCCGGAATGAGACCTTCGAGATCCCGGAGCCGATTGCTTGGGGCGCGCAGGACCACGACCGCGATACCGCGTCCACCGAGGTTCTGCTGATAGCGAAGGCTCTGGTCCAGCGTGACGAAGACCTCGTACTCGCCGACTGCGGCGTCCAACAGAGCGCCGTTCGACAGGTCGGACCAACGTCTTTGGTGGATCGTCGCAACTTCGTGGCCGGTGAGCTGGTGGGCTAGCGCCCGTGGCAAATTGCCATCCAGTAGCACACGCATCGGCTAGCTGAGCGGGTCCGCTTATGCTGCTGTCGCCGAAGCCGTTAGTGCGTCCTTTGCAAGCTCCAGTACAGCGATGGCGTGCTCACGTGAAACGCTCGGAAATTGATCGAGAAATACATCGAGCGAATCACCACCTTCGAGGTAATCAATGAGGCCCTGAACTGGCACTCGCGTTCCCGCGAACACCGGCGTTCCCCCCAGGCGGTCGGGCGAACTCGTGATCAGGGGATTGGGCAAAGACGACATCACGGATACCCTCCAAGTAATGGTCTAATCTATACCTAGAGGCCTGGCCTGAGCTAAGGTTTCGAGTTCTGCCTGCAAGCACAGCCTGCTGAGAGCAGGTGTCGGTTCAGGTGTCGGTTGGCTGCGGACATCACGGGACATCAGGGCAGGGGTGCACAGGACATTTCGCGGTCCGCCAAAGGTAAATGCGGACATCACGTCCCAACCTCTGCCAATATTTTCCGGTCTGGAAGGTGTGTGTACGTGAAAGCGTACCGTGGGTTCGAATCCCACCCCATCCGTAGCTGGCTCTAGCAGCGCCCCGCCTCGACCGCGCGCTCCGAACATGCAGTGAGCGAGCGCGCCAGTAGCTTCCAACCGCAACTGGTGCGAACGAAAACGCTCATGTACCTCAGCGGACCGAGACGTCCGCTCGGGCGAACCTCGCCATCGATTGTCAGCCTTCCCACGAGGACCGCGGTGTCGTCGTGAATGGCCACGCTGTCCGTAACGACCGTCAGCGCCCGCACGTCGAACGCGCCGACCCCTGCGAAAGCCTGCGCCCGGTTCTCGAGGACTCCGCCGGGCGGTATCACCAACAGCTCCTTGAGCGCGACCGCCGACCACTGAGTCGTATCCCGGCGGAGAATCACCGACTCGAACAGCTCACGGTTGAGCTGCTCCAGCGTGTCCTTATCGCTCTGCGCGCTCACTTCGCACGGCAACAGCAAGCCGGTGACGACGATCGCCAGACGCATCCCACACCTGCCGCAACAATCGCGAATCATTTCGTGTCTCCTATTACCCCGGGTGTCAGGTTCCGATGAGCACCCTCCCGGTGTCCTCGGCGGGCGCGGAAAGCGCCATGAACGCTCGATCCAATGCGATCGCGCCAAGACCAACGGCGATGCCCGCGACTACATCTATCCGGTAGTGGTAGCGCAGTGCGACGACCGAAACGAAAATCGCCAGCACCAGAGGGAGGAATAACACTCGCTGCCGAAGGCTGAGCGCGCCGAGCGCGATCACACTGGCAGCGATGTGGGCGCTGGGAAAAGCTCCGCCATGCAGCATGCCGTACCGCTGATTGAAGAGCGCCAGGGCGCCGAATGGCCCATCCCCCAACAAGGCTTCCTGCGCGGGCGCGTCAACGAACCTGGGGCCCAGCACGGGGAAGACGACGAACGCGGTAAAGCACAGAGCCCATGCCAGGGCGATACGACGGACAAGCGTCTCCAGCCCGCGCGAATGGGCGTCCCCGCGAAGAACAAGAATTGCCGCGGTGATGACGAACGGTATGTAACTCATGTACGAGGCGGATAGCAGCTCTCCCGCGCCGGCTGGAATATTTGGGAAAACCTCCTGCAGCACCATTTCCGTCCGCTCGAGGCTGGCATCGCGCCAATTCACCCCGGGTCGCGAAAGGATCAACCCGCACTCCTTGTAGAACACAAAAAAAATCAGCAGCGGAAAAGTGTGACCGAGGAAGCGCGTCGTAGCGGAGCGCTGGCCCCGCATCCCTGGCAGCACGAACAATGTGACTGCTGCAGCGGCAATATTGACCGCCAGAGTCGCCAACCCGACCGTAACTCCATTGAGGCTGATTACCGCCGCCGCAACCGCGATTCCAAAACTCGCGGTGAGCCGCTCGGTCGCCGACGAGTGCTCGGGAAACACGACCCGCGGCATCATGTCGTCCCGGATGCGCGGCCGCGAACGCGGCATCTCAACCGGCAGTCTCCGCGATGGCGGCCGCGAGGCGCTCGAGCATGTCCTGATTCGTCTTGTGATCTTTCACCGCGACGCGCACCGTCCGGTCATCGAAGCAGGTTCCCATGTTCGCGACATCGCGGATGAACAGTCCCCGCCGGCGACATGCGGCAACCAGGCTGGCGGCCTTCGGCTGGCCGGGCGGCAGGTGGCAGAGCAGGAAATTGGCGCAGCCTGGGACGACGTCCCAGCCCAGCCCTTCCAGCCCGGTCGCGAGCTGTTCGCGAAGCACGTGGGTCTCTGCCCAGCGCTCCTTGTAATACGCCGTGTTGCGAACCGCCTCACAGGCCGCGATCTGTCCCGGAAGCCCGATCGCCCACGGCGGGGAAATCGCACGCAGCTCGTCCATCATGTGCGATGGGCCGCAAAGGTAAGCGCAACGCGCGCCGGACAGCGCGTAAACTTTCGACATGGATTTGCAGATTACGACGTTGCTCGACCCCGCGGCAAATCGTTCGAGAGAGCAGGATTCCCCCGCGTATTCCACGTATGTCTCATCGATCCAGAATCGGGTGGACCGGGGCGCGCGGGTAATCATTGCCTCGAGCGCGCTTCGCTCCACGTGGTGGCCGGTCGGGCTGTTCGGGTTTACCAGCACGACCCAGTCGTATCGATCGCGGATCCGGCCGTCCAGCTCGTCGAGATCCACTGCGTACTTCCGCCCGCGCGGCAGGTTCACTCGGTGGACGGTGCACCCGACGACCTGCTCCAGCACGTGCGCATATTCGCCGTACATGGGATCGAGAATGAGCACGCGCGAGCTCGCGTCCAGCCAATGACGAAGCCCGAGGAAGATGAGGTCCGATGAGCCGGCTCCCGGGAGGATGTTCGATTGACCAACGCCTCTTTCCTTCGCGAGGACCCGCTGCAATCCCTCACACTGCGTCGGTGGCGATGTCCGCAGGATCCACGGCAGGTGTTTTCGCATTGCGTCCAGTACCGCGGGCGCAGGATCGAACCACGCGTCGAGAACATCCGCGTTGATTACATCTTCCTTCGTGTCCAGGCGGTCGAACTCGGCGCCGATGGCCTCAAAGAAGGCGCCCCCGTGGTAGCAGGATCTTCCCCGCCTAAAACTGACCCCGCGCACACGCCAGTCCACCTGGCGTTCGAGCTCGGCGATGGTGTCTTGATGATCGGCATGGTCCCCGCCGGTCTCTATAGTCATCAGCTCATAAGTCACCCGTCCGGCCTGAATGCGCCGGCCGAGCGAGCGCAACCCGGCGCGCCTGTACATCTCCATCATCTCGAGCCGTCCGATACAGACGATGGAAGTTCCCCCGACCGACTCCACATAACGAGAAGCGGCGTACATCAAAAGCGGAGCGGCACGGCTGCCACGCCACCGCGGACTTACAGTCAGCAAGCGGACCTCGTACAACCCGGTATCGAAAACGATCGGGATATCCTCGCGGGTGAAGTACTTGTCGATGGAATATCCGGCTTCACCCGGCGGTGTGATGGCGACGAACCCCGCAATCTCGCTGTCGATTCTCGCCACGATGTACGTGTTCACGGAATCGAGGTCATCGCTCAGGACGTGCATATCGTTCTCAGGATGCTGCCCAAGCTCGGCGGCGTAGACCTCGTGTCGGAGTGCATAAATGCTCTCTCGATCCA
>JBGTBX010000129.1:0-27305 GCA_041749115.1 Gemmatimonadaceae bacterium | reverse complement strand
AGGTGCTGACCTCGAGGCGCTTAACGAATTCGACGGGACGGTGCTGAGCAGTACGATCTGGTTCGCCTATCATGTAAATGCGCAGGAATTCGCAGCGAGAAATTTTCCTCAGGCGTTGCAGGTTCTTATCGACGCCGGCGCCCGGACCGATTATTACCCGGAACTCTTGAGCGATGTTGATGGCGTGTTGCAACGAGCGCGCAGATCCACCGGTTAAGCATCGCAGACCGTGTCAAAGCCGCTGGCGACCTCCCAGGCGGGCGCCACGGCTAGACACTCCGATGCTGGCACTCTCATCTGAACACGCAGCGGGGCGATGTGGAGGTTCTCATCGCCGCGGGAAATGGCGGCCAGAATATCTTCGTCGTCCCGCAATTCGGGTTGGTGGTGACGATCTTCGGCGGTCGGTACTATGCGGGTGATTTTATCTCCGAAGACATCCTCGTCGATCAGATCATCCGTTCACTGCGGTAGCCGGTTCAATCAGTGCATTATTCAGAACACCGCCGCTATCCGGTTCGCGCATCACGTGAATGCCGGCAGTTCGCGGCGAGCAATGTCCATCACACACTACGAGCACCGATAGACGCCGGCGCCCGGCAGGACTATTGCCCGGAACTGATCAACGATGTTGACGTGTGTTGCGACGTGCGCGGCGAGGATGGTGGACTGACGGTCCATTGCCCATTGGTTACTTACGCTCCAGCCAACGTGCGGCAAACTTGTTGGATCGTTCCTATATAATAGTTGTGTTGAGCAGATACACGGTAATAGCCCGTGAAGATATGCAGCGTGGCTGCACTCACCCGTCGCACATGTTTCAGGAACCGAACGGCCTGTCAGATTTCAAGCAGCGAGGGCATAACGCTACACGTCTACGCTGAATGGCGTTGGCCTTCAACGTTCCGCGCTCAGCACAATACCCATTTCACATCAGGCGACGCAGCATATCGCCAGGAGAATACACGTATGTTGAAACGCACAGCAGCTGCGGCGTTCACCGTCGCAGGACTCGTGGGCCTGTCGGCCTGCAGTGATGATCCCGTAGGTACGCCGGCCCCGACCTCGTTTACGGTCACAGTTCAGAACGTTTCCACCCCGAACGTCGTTGCCACCGCGCGCGCGAACGGTACGGTGCCCTTATCTCCCGGTGCCTACGCTGTGTTCACTGGAACGGACCCGATGTTCACAGTAGGTTCGACGGCCGATGCCGGCACGGAGTTGATCGCCGAAGATGGATTTCCCGCAACCAAGGCCGCCGCACTTCTGGCGATGACCAGCGTCAAGAAGAGCGGCACATTTGATTCACCGGGCGGACCCGACAACGGCCCGGCCATCTTCGCCGGCGAAACATCCACGTTCACTTTTACCGCCTCACCGGGTGATAAACTGCAGTTCGCATTGATGTTCGTACAGTCCAACGACTGGTTCTATGCATTCAGCAATAGCGGCCTGCCATTGTTCACCGGCAACGCCCCGATCACTGGCGATATCACGAGCCAGTTGGTGCTCTTTGATGCCGGCAGCGAAGCCGATACCGCACCTGGCACGGGCGCTTTCCAGAAGCCGGTGCAGGATCCTGCCGCCACCAACGTCGGCCCGGCAGATCCGAATGCCCTGGTTCGACTGGCATCCACCAGCGGCTTCTCGATTCCCGCAACAGCATCAGTCATTCGGGTGACGATCACGTCACAGTAGATGACGCGATGACAGCGTCGGGCCTGACCGAGTGCCACACCAACTCGGGATCAGGCCTTGGCGCGAGCGCGGTTCAAGGAGCGAGCGTGGTGGGTGTTGGCCCGCGGGGAAGGTCGCCGCGTCCAGAGTTAGCATCAACTGCGTATTGGGCGAAAGCATCACCTCATCGCGCTGAAACGCAGGTATGCATCCCCTTCTGCGCGCTCAGTGCGCAGGGCTTGCCGCGCAGCGCAACTCTTACTCCTCGCGCACCTCGGCGACGGTGCCCGCCTGCGAGAGCCTGAACATGAAATATGTAAGCCGTTCCTGATCCGCGAACTCCACGCTGAGATGCCAGCCAGAGTCCCGATTTTGCGACGCGCATTGCACGGCGCTTCGGGCGGGTCGTGGCACTCTCTGTTTCGTCGTCAAATTGATTGGAGATCGCGCGATCCGCGACGTGCAAGCAACCATCTTCACAGTAGTAGTCGCCGTTGTATGCCGACCCTTTTCTCAGATGGCCGTACTGTTCAACGCCGTCGAGATGCGCCACGGTCACGGTGAGGCCCGTATCGTCCCGTCCAACTAACCTGCGGACTGATTGACCGACCTCGGCCTCAGCCCACCGGCACGGTGCGCGGTGAATGCCCGGTCCAGCGGCGAAAGGCACGATGAAAGGCGCTGGGCTCCGAGAAGCCGACCAACCACGCGACTTTCGCCACGGTGGCGTCCGGTGCGGCCAGATGCCGCACGGCGAGTTCGCGGCGCGCCTCGTCGAGCAACACCTGGTACGTCGTCCCTTCATGCGCGAGACCGCGTTGCAGGTGACGGGTGCTGATGGCGAGCGCCCGCGCAATCGCGGCGATCGGCGGGGCCTCGCCTTTCAGCAGATTAACGATCTCGCGGACCACGCGTTCAGACAGTGTCGCCGATTGCTCGAGCGCGCGCAGCGCCGCATCGGCGTGCCCTTCAAACGCGGTGAGCAGATTGGGATTGGCCGAGCGAAGGGTGATGTCGAGGTCACTATTGTCGAGTACGACGGCATCCTCGCTCGCACCAAACTCCGGCATAACGCCGAAGAGTCGCGCGTGTTCAGTCGCGCCATGACTCGGCGCGGCGTGCCGCAATCGCACCACGCGCGGTATGAGGGGACGCCCGGTGAGGAGTCGTAACTGATAAACCACGCCTCCCAGCAGCGTCTCGATCATCTGGCGCGGCTCTTCGAAGAGCGGCGAGTGGCGTACGTCGAGGCGTCGCACACGACAGGTCGTTTCCGTTGCCGACCGCTCCACGTCGAGCGCGAGTCCATCATTGAGCAGCCTAACGAGACGAGCCCCGCGCCGAAGTGCGTCAAAGGCCGTCGCTGAGCTGAGCATCACGTAGCCAACGATGTCCAGCGCCCCGGGCTGGAAGTTGAAGCCCGTATGCAGGCCCAGATCCGGGTCGCTCGCTGCCTCGCCTGCCTCTCGCCACAAAGCTGCCATCACGTCACCGCTGATCCGGCGCGACGCGTCCGCTCCAGCAGGACCGTGCGCACCGGCCCTCAGGCAAACGGCTTCGGCATCCACGCCGTGTGCACGCAGATAACCCGCCATGTCGGCGACAAGGGACGGAGCGAGTGTGACGCTACGCATGGGCGCGCCGATTACCTGACGCGCAACGATGGCGCGATACGCCATACCGGCGGCGCGTTCGGTCACCGTGCCCAGTCGAAGCGGCGGACATCATTCCTCCTCGAGAACGCGTGCCACCTGTCCCCTCCACTTAATGCCGACCATGTTAATCAAGCTCCGCCTCGTCGCCCTTGCAGTTATCGCAGCAACACCGTCTGTGTTGCACGCGCAATCCGCCATCCATTCCCCGAATGAGTCGCGTGCTGATTCGACTCCGTCAACCTCCGACGGGAAAGATTGGCGCCTCACATTGACGATCTTTCGATCGCCCGGCACCGGGTTGCAACTTTCCAACGGACACTTCGCCGTGTTCGTCGCACATTATCCCACCGTAATTCGTCGCGATGGTGAACAGCGCGGCACCCACTTCGTGCGCGTCGGTGCAGCAGCTTACCTCGCCCCGCAGGCCCGCACGTCGCCGTACGCTTCCATCTCCTTCGCCCCAAGCCTCACAAAGGGCTGGCACAACTCGCTACTCGGCGACGTGGGCGTGAGACAGCGCTTCGGCGACCGGTACAGCGGACAGCTCGGCGGCGCCGTGCTCTACGCGCCACGCTCAGGCGAAACGCGCATCAACCCCACCATCGGCATGGGAGTGCATTTCTAATGCGCATTCATTCGACCGCGGCCACGGCCCCCGCTGCCCGACTTGCAGGTATCGCCTATATCACCGCAAGCGTTGGCTTTCTCATCGTCTTTTTCTGGCTCGCCGCCCACTTCGGCTACCCCGATGTGCTCGACCGACCGGCGGCCGAGGTACTGCCCCAACTCCTGGGGCTCGGCTCAGCCGGACGCGCGGTGTGGGCAGCGTATGCGCTGATTCCCCTCCTTCTTATCCCGGCCGCAGTTGGCGCGACCGACGCACTGCGCGGGCCCGACCTGCGCAACGATGCCACGGTGCGACTCGCGTTGATCCTGCAAGTGACGGCGGCGCTCTGCATGATGATTGGTCTCGCACGCTGGAGCACGGCGCAATGGACAATCGCTATGGCGTGGGAGCATGCCGACGCCGCACAGCAGGTCTCGCTCGCGACCTCATTCGATCTCCTCAACACATTCCTGGGCAACGCGCTTGGCGAGTTCGTGGGAGAGTTGGCGCTGTACGGATCGTTCGCCGCCTTTGCACTTGCCTTGCACCGGCTCGAGGTGCGTTGGCTCTCGTTCCTCGCGGCCAGCACCGCGCTGTTGGGTTGGATCGGGATGTTCCGCAACATCACCACGAGTGTGCAACCTGCCTCCAACGTAACGAACCTTCTCCTTCCCTTCTTCCTGATCGCCTTCGGCGTGGCGCTCGTGCGCGGGCGCACCGCCTAACCACGCACGTGAGTCGCGCGCCGCCGACGTGTTCAGTCGCTGATGCCTTGGCAGCGGGAGAGGCTGCCAGGCGGCATGCTTCGAAAGCGGCCTGAGCCGGAGCGCGACAGGCGTCGATGCCGCGATCAGGGCCAACCGTCAGGTACAAAACGCCGGGACGGAACCCCGGCTGGAGTCCTTCGTCTTACATTGGAACAGCACCTCGGCACACTTCCGCATCCATGCGCATGTCACGTCGTTCCATCCTCTCGCTTCTCCTCGCGCTTTGCGCAGCAGCGCCCGTTCGCGCGCAGCCCCCCGCCAGCGGAGGGCGAGTCACCCTCTTCGGTAAAGTGCAGGACGCCGAGACCATGGCGGCGCTCCCGTACCTGGGCGTTCAGCTGCTCACGGACACAGACAGTGCGCTGGTGGAAGGGCGACTGACCAATGACGCCGGAGCGTTTACCTTCGCCGGTCTCCAGAAAGGTGCGTACGTTCTGGTGGTCAGGTCGATCGGGTATCAACCTATCCGACAACGCGTATTAATCGGCGAACTGAGCGCGTTCCTCGATCTTGGTGTTCTGCAGATGACCAAGGACGTGCAGACGTTAAGCGAAGTGGCCGTCAACGCCAATGTAGACGGCGTCTCGGCGGCACTGGACAGGAAAACGTTCACCGTGGCGGACAACATCACTCAGTCCGGGGCTTCGGTTCTTGAGGCCATGTCCACGTTGCCGGGAGTTACGGTGGGGCAGGACGGTAAAGTGCAGGTGCGCGGCAGCGACAAGGTTGTGGTGCTGATCGACGGAAAACAAACCGCACTCACCGGCTTCGGTTCGCAGAACGGTTTGAACAATATCCCGGCCTCCGCCCTTGAGCGCATAGAGATCATCAACAACCCGTCGGCGAAATTCGACGCGAACGCCAGCGCCGGCATTATCAACCTCATCCTGAAGAAGGAAGAGCAGGAAGGGTTCAACGGGCGAGTCGGCGTCATGGGTGGCGCGGGCGCGTTATGGGTCAAGCAGGAGAACCTGCCCTCGATTCGTCCGCAGTTTCGCGGGACGCCCAAGTTTAATCCGTCGCTCGCACTGAATTACCGCAAGGGAGCCACCAACACCTTTATGCAGGGCGATTGGCTCTATTCGCCAACGCTGAACAAGAATGAGTTTTCGACCCGCACCTACGACGACGGCACCGTCATCCGGCAGCAGATCAAGCGCAACCGCACCACCGACTACGCCACGCTCAATGGCGGTGTCGATCACACATTTGACGATCACAACACCTTCAGCATCTCCGGTTTGTTCAACCGGGAGAAGATCATCGACAAGGGTGACAACCCCTACTTCGACGGCTCCCTGCAGAACCGCTATCGGCTGTGGCAGTTCCTGGAAGACGAGGTCAAGTATACGGCGTTCAGCAGCGCTGTCATGACGCACAAGTTTGTTGAGCCCGGACACACGCTCGCCTTTACCGCGAACTACTCCTTTCACCGCGAAGACGAGCAATATTTTTTCACCAACACGTTGCCGTCTTCCGTTGGACAGGACGCCTTCAAGCTGCTGTCCGACGAACATGTTGTGGACCTCAACGCCGATTATGTCAGGCCACTCCGGCGCGGGCGTATCGAAGTCGGCTTCAAGGGGCGGTACCGTTCCATTCCCGTCAACATGCAGTTTTTTCCCGGACTGAATTCACCCATCGATACCGGGGCCGGCGGCTGGGCGAAGTATCGCGAAAAGATTCCGGCGATTTACGGCAACTACGTGTTCGAGAGTGAGCGTATTGAGCTGGAGGGTGGCGTGCGCTTTGAAGGGGTGCAGCTGGATTACGACGTCAACCCCAATCACAACACCTACAAGAGCGACGGCTATCGCTACTTTCAGCCGTTCCCGAACGTGCGCGCTGCGTACAAGTTCAACGAAGCCAACAAACTCTCCGTGTTCGTTAATCGGCGCGTCGACCGCCCGAACGAAGTGGACATCCGCATTTTCCCGAAATACGACGAGCCGGAGCTGATAAAGGTAGGAAATCCGGCGTTGCAGCCCCAGTATGCCACGTCCGCCGAAGTGGGGTACAAGACCAGTTGGTTCACGGGCAATATTTACGCAGCGGCGTTTTATCGGGTGGTCGACGGCACCATTACGCGTATTGCCACGCAGGAACCTGGCAGTGTGCTGCTCTACAACGTGTTCCAGAACGGTGGGCGCAGCCGCAGCGCGGGCTCCGAACTCGTCTGGCAGCAAACCGTGTCTCCAAGGATTTCACTCAGCGGCAACGCGAGCGTATTTCGCCGGACCGTCGATGCTTTCTCGGTTGTTAATCAGTACCCAACTCCGATCCGTTACACGGCGGAGCGGCAGCAGCTCACGTCTGGTAACGTCAAGTTGAATGCAGTCGTGGAGTTTCCCAGAGCATGGCAGACGCAGATTTCCAATGTGTTTCTCGCTCCCGACCTTCTGCCGCAAGGTCGCATCGGCAGCCGCTTCTCCCTCGACGTCGGAATGAAACGAAGCATCCAGAACGGCAAGGGCGAGATCGTGATAAACGCAACCGATCTCCTCAACACCAATCAGGCACAGCGCACAATCCGCGGTACGGACTTCAACATTGTGAGCACGGATTATCTTGAGACACAGGTGATACGGGTGGGCTACAACCGCAAGTTCTGACGCGGCGCAGCGTTCACCCGAGCTCTGAATGTACTGACAACCACACGAAAGACCCTGATCAAGCGCAGCTTAACCCCTCTGACAAGCGATAAGTCTTGCCGACACCGGACTCCTTCAGAATTGCTGCAATCCAGGCAGCGTCGGTGTTTCTGGACAGGGACGCATCCATCGACAAAGCCTGTCGCCTGATCAGGGAAGCCGCAGCAGGAGGAGCCACGCTGGCCGTGTTCCCCGAGGCTTTTGTGCCGGGATTTCCGGTGTGGGTGTGGTTTATCCCGGCAGGTCGCACGCACCCGCTCCGAGCGTTGTATAGCGAACTCCATCGCAATTCCATCTCGATCCCGGGTCCGGAGACGCAACGTCTTGGCGAGGTCGCTGCGGCGTGCGAAATTACCGTGGCGATTGGAGTAAATGAGAGAAACTCCGAAGCCAGCAACTCGACACTCTACGACACGATCCTCTACATCGGACCCAACGGACAGGTGCTGGGCAAACATCGCAAGCTGATTCCCACGGCTGGAGAGCGACTGGTCTGGGCACAGAGCGCCGAGGCGGGGCTCGACGTATTACATCTCCCATTCGGTCGACTCGGCGGTTTACTTTGCTGGGAGAACTACATGCCGCTGGCGCGATATGCATTGATCGCTCAGGGAGAGCAGATCCATGTCGCTCCGAAGTGGGACCGGGGTGAACCCTGGATCTCGAGCATGCGGCATGTGGCCAAGGAGGGTCGGAGTTTCGTGGTCAGTGCGTGTCAGGCGTTCCACAAGAACGACATTCCCGACTCCTTCGATTTCAAACATGAGTATCTTCGCGATGTCGAGGGCTGGCTTAACCCGGGATTAAGCCTGATCGTCGATCCCGACGGGAAGATCGTCGCAGGGCCGCTGGATTCGGAAGAGGGCATCCTGTACGCAGATGTCGAAGCACATCAGTTGATCGGACCGCGGTGGCAATTGGACGCGGCTGGTCATTACGCGCGCCCCGACCTCTTCGACCTCACTGTGAATCGTCAACCACGGCCCTTTCTCAGTGGCACGGATGGCCCGCGAGGCGAACAGGAGCAGGGCCCCCTCTAGCTTCGCAGCTTAACAGGAAATGGCATGTTCCAGCAGCAAAACCACGTTTGCGATGCTTGTTGGACTTTCGCCACGCAGCAGGTGAACGGAAGGCAGCAGGTTGGGAGCGGCAGGCGGCGAAATCATCATCTCATGGTCGAACAGCGACCAGTCCCCTCAAGGAGACCGCAATGCAGCGGCGACACTTTCTCGGATTGACCGGCGCAGGTGCGCTGAGCGTGACAGGAGCGGCGCGAACTTCAACGTTCAGGAATGGCACCTTGACGCCAGGTGGCGATCCTCAGTTCGACGAAATCAGTCAGCTGATCGAGGCGAAGATGGCGGAGCATCGCACAACCGGCGTCGCGTTAGGCATCTACAGGAACGGTGTGTCGCAGAGTCGAGGCTTCGGGGTCACGAATGTCGATAATCCGCAGGAAGTCACGCCCGACACGGTCTTCGCGATCGCATCAATCTCCAAAACGGTGGCCGCCACCGCCCTGATGCGGCTGCACGACCAGGGCCTCATTGATGTCGAGGCACCCGTACGCGAATATCTGCCGGACTTCCGTGTCGCTGATATCGACGCCACGCGCGACGTACGCATCTGGCATCTCATGACGCACACCCCGGGATGGGAAGGTCAGCTCGATACACCCGACCGAGGTCCCGCGACGTCGGCCAATTTCATCGAGACGCTCCGCACCCTGCCCCAGCTCGCCCGGCCGGGTGAGGTGTGGAGCTACAACAACGCGGGGTGGGGTGTCGCGGGCCGCGTGATCGAAGTTGTTACTAAGCAAAATATCAGCGATGCACTGCATGACCTCGTGTTCGCCCCACTCGGCCTCGACCGGGCCTTCTCGCGCACGGGTGACGCGATGAGTTTTCGCTTTGCTGCAGGGCACGGCGAACGAGATGGGCGCACCGTCGTAAATCGCCCGTTCCAACTGTCTGCCAACGTCGCCGCGGGTGGCTGCGCGATGAGCGTCGAAAACCTGCTCCGCTACGCGGTCTTCCACATCGGCGACGGCACCACACAAACCGGCGAGCGACTCATGACCAAAGCCTCGCTGGAGTTGATGCGCACGCCACGAATTCGCAAGAACAGTTCAACGGACGAGATGGGACTTGGCTGGCACCTTCGTACGCTCAACGGAGTGCTGACCGCACAACATGGTGGAACGCTGGCGGGTCACTCTCTGCACGTTCAGCTGGTGCCTCAGCGCAATCTGGCTTTTGCTATTCTTACCAATCACCGGAGCGGATGGCAGCTGAACGAAGATGTCGCGACGGTCATCCTCAGGACCTACGAGGGACTCGCATTGGCGCCGGGCCAGCAGACCGGCGGGAATCGTGGCGGCGACGAACGGATGACAAAACATGCCAGGCCACTCGCTACACAACCTCCACTCGGCGAATACGTCGGGGTGTATCGGCGTCCGCCCCTTCCCGGAGGGCTCGTCGTGCGCGAAGAAGGTGGGCGGCTCATCGCGGAGCGGGCCGATGTGGATGTCAAACACCCGTATCCACTCGTATTCTGGGCGCCGGACATGGCGTACATGTCTGCGACCGTGGCCAACGCGGGAACGTGGGGCGCGTTTCCGGGCATGGCCGTAGAGTTTATCCGTGACGCAAGCGGTGCCGTTACCTGGGCCAGAGAGGACGGGCGCATCGGACGAAAGGAGGGACGCTAATCTGTTCGCCGCCTAACAAGCGCGTGCCGCTGCCGCCGACACGTCCTGGCAATTGGGACGCGCGCTTGTTCACATCGTGGCCGTGCAGCAGATTCGCACGACGTTAATCAGACAGAACCCCGTGAGAGTTGACCCGCCATGACCGCGCTGACCGTACATATTGGTTCGATGTTGTTCTCCGCCGTGCTCGAATCCGACCGTGCACCTCTGACGGTCCGGGCCTTCCTGGCCCGCCTTCCCTTTGAGGGACAACTCCTCCAGGCGCGCTGGAGCGGTGAGGCGGGTTGGATGCCACTCGCCGACTACGATCTCGGCGTCGCTCATGAAAATGCTACGAGCTACCCCGCTCCGGGACAGGTTCTCTGGCATCCGCCGGGGCTCAGCGAGGCCGAGCTGCTGGTGCCCTATGGAAGTACGTGCTTCTCCAGCCGCGTTGGCCAGCTTGCGGGCAACCACTTCCTGACGATTCTTGATGAACACGGTGGCCTCGCCGAGGTCGGGCGTAGACTTCTCCAGGAGGGTGCTCAGCCGATCCGCTTCGCGCTGACCGACCCGAGCCACTGAACGCAATATGTCAGGTAGTGCCGCGCAGATCCCGACGCGGCGCTTCGGCTGAGTCCGCTCAGGCGCTGCACAAGCGCGGGATTCGGCAACTGACATCACGCTATCGCTTATGGTCGTGTTTAGCTATTGTTCTGTAGTGCAGCTGAATAAACCCTTGAACCGGTTGCCCCATATGCCCCGCTTTACGATCGCAATTCTCTCTCTTCTCGCTGTTGCTGTTCCGGTGCTCGGCCAATCACCCGCCGACGAGATCCGATCGCGCCGTGGGCAGTCCAACACAGCTATCGCGCGTCACGATGTCGACGGCGTCGTATCACTCCTCGACGTCGAGTACCAGATCACGACCGGCAGTGGCGCTTTCCATCAGGGTCGGGCGGGTGAGCGTGACACCTGGGCTGCAGAGTTCGCTCGCGCTGCGGATCTCGTGTACGTGCGTACTCCCGCGACGATCGAGGTGAGCTCGGCCGGCACTCGAGCGGCCGAGGTCGGTGCGTGGACAGGCTCGTGGAGCACTCCGCAGGGCGTTCGAAAGTCAGGTGGTCGCTACGCCGCTCACTGGCGTTTGGTCGATGGCGTTTGGAAAATTCGATCGGAACTCTTCGTCACGCTGTCCTGCAACGGCCCGGGGTGTTCCTGACACGCCGAGGCGTTAAATGAGCATCCGGACTTGCGTGTACGTCGCCGCCAGTCTCGATGGCTCGCCGTGGCCACCGACGCCCAGAACGTCGCGTGGGTTGGTCGGGCGACTTTTCGTGCCTCCGCTGACGGCACCGTTGATACAGTCCATGACGCACCAGTCGCCGGCAGCTATACGGGGATACAACCCGCGGGTTTATTCAGCCATCACTGAATTCGCACCAGACATCGCGGGCGAGCACCTCTACTTTACGTCCGAGCGTCCGGGCATTGTGGGAGTCCAGTCTGACTGGTTTGTCCTCCGGGCGACATCTACCGGACCCGACTTGGCCCGATCGCCGACCGATGCAACCCGGGGCTCTCCAGATAAGCTTTGTTGCCGACTGGGTCGGCTGCGTAGTCCATCGCAGAACCTCTTAACAAGGGTTCCATCAGGTCGCGCGCCCAGTGGTAGCCGCGGTTGCGCCGGACCGTTTGGGGGCGCAGCTTAAAAACGTGACGCGCCGCGAGGCAGCCGTTTCACAGAACCAGCGACTACCACTCCCCTGAGGAATCCTCAATGACCACAGCAATCATTTTCCACGATGTTCAGGATGGCGCCGTCTGGGCCAACGCCTGGAAGAACGGCCCCGGAAGCCGACATGAGATGTTCGGCAAAATCGGAATCAAATGCCGCAACTTCCGCGACCCCCAGAACCCCAACGCGACGGGCGTTATGGCGGAGATACCCGATATGGCGAAATTTCAGGAGTTGCTGCAGTCCGATGAAGGGCAGAAGGCAATGCGCGAGGACGGATTGAAGGTCGAAACCATGCGCATGTTGGTCGAGTTTACACCGTAGTCCGAGGAACAAGTCGACCGCCTGACGACTGTTGCAGCGCCGCTGCTCTGACGTTCTCACCATGGGAGCGTTAGGCAGCGATCAGCCGTGGTCAACATAAATGAGGATCGCAGTTGGTGAAGCTGCGAAACAAGCGGGAATTCGCGACCACACACATGGAGTTGCATACGATGACCTCGCCTCGGAATTGTGGAACAACGCTGCTGTTGATCGCTCTCTGGTCGTGCGCCGCTCCGCCGCCGGCAAACGCGGAGGATGATCGCGAGAAGTTGCTCGCTCGCGTTGAACAGTTCAATGACGCTATCCGCGAGGGTGACGTGCAAAAGTATGCAGATGTCTTCGTTGATGACTTCGTCTTCACATGGAGCCGCGACGGCCAGATCTATGCGCCGGATTCGATCTTTCCGAATGTCGTGCCCACTCCGGACCACAGGCCCATCGTCGACGAGATTATCGTCCGCACCTACGGGAACTCGGCGATTGTGAATTGTCGCATGCGACAACGAGCAGATGAGAACGGCTCGCGTACAACGTTCAGCTTCGCGCGTGTAAACGGCGTCTGGAAGGTTATCGCGTCCCACAGTACTCCGATCACACCACCTGCCGGGTAGAGACGAGCAGCTGAAGTCACCGCCCCGAATCGTGCAAGAATCATGGACCTGACGGGTCGCAACGGCATCACTCCCGCCCTGCCACCGCCGGGGAGGTGACCATGGCCGCCCCAAGGTGAGTTGTTTTTCCAAACGCAACGTTCCCTTTTAATCCTCGTGTCATGACTATCCGCTGGCTCGTCGCGTCGCTGCACCTTCTCGCACTGGCCATCGGCCTCGGCGCAATCTTCGCGCGCGCGCGAATTCTGCAGCGGCTCCGCAGCGTTGACGCGCTGCCTGATGTGTTTTTGGCGGACAATCTCTGGGCACTGGCGGCACTTCTTTGGATTACCACCGGTGCCGCTCGGGCCTTCGCCGGATTGGAGAAAGGCACCGCATACTACTTCGGTCACCCTCTCTTCTGGATCAAACTGGGGCTCTTTCTGCTGGTGTTCGCGCTTGAACTGCGGCCGATGACGACCCTGATACGCTGGCGCAGAGCGCAGCAGCGTGGCACCACTATTGATCTGTCGCCGGCGCAATCCCTCGCTGCACTCAGCCGCATTCAGATCGTCATCGTCGTGCTGATGGTGTTTCTCGCGGTTGCCATCGCCCGGGGATTGGGCCAATCGTTAGGCTGAGGCCTCGCCGATGAACCTCCGAACGCCTGATGTAGATCGACCGGCCGCCCTCGGTGGTTATGTCACGCCGATTGTTGGCGGCCTGCTGATTGCCGCGGCTGGCCTCGTGCCGTGGATGCTGCTCGCGCAAGTAAACGCACGCGTTCGGCCCGATCTTCCGTGGGCGGCAGTTGTGAGTCTGGTGTACCTCAGCGCGCTCCTCGCATGGCTGAACGGATCCGGACCGCCCCGTACGACCGCACGTCACCGGCGCCAGCGTCTGAGGCTTTGGCAGCTGAGCGAACCGGACAGCAATGGCCTCAGTGCCTGGGCCGCGGTCGCTCTCCTCGCGCTGCTTTACGTGCTCTGGGTCGTGGTCGCGAGGATGTCGCCGACGCCGGACCTCAGCGTTTTCCCGACCACAGCGTACCGATGGTCGATGTTTATCATGGGCGGAGTCACCGCTGGCGTGTTGGAAGAAGCAGCCTTTCGTGGATACATGCAGACTGGCCTGGAGAAGCACGACCGTGAGAACGCGCTCTGGATCACCAGCCTCGTGTTCGTGGGCCTGCACATCACTCAAGGAATAGGTGCGGTCCTGTTCCTGGGACCAGGACTTTTCGTGGCGTCCATGCTTTACGGAACACTCGCGCGGCGTACGGGGACGATCCTTCCAGGCATCGCTATTCACATCGCGGGTGATCTGGCGCATGTGTATTTCGGGGTTCTTCGAGGTGATGGCAGCTTGCTCTTCGTGAACTAGAGCGGCGAGGCGAGTGTCCGCCACACAAGTTGCATCCTTGCTCCCACCACTGCTCCCTTCATGATCAACTACCTGGTGGAAGATCTCCACGCCCTGGTTAACGTCTTAAAGGAAGAGGGCTGCAACCTGCTCGAGAACATCGACGAATCCGAGTACGGAAAGTTCGCCTGGGTCATCGATCCTGAAGGCAACAAGGTAGAACTCTGGCAGCCGCCCGCCGGCCAATAGTCCGGGAACCGCCTACCACGAAGACCTTCCAGATCCACTCTCCGCCAAGACGATGACACCAAGAAACCTCATGATGGGCACTGCCCTCACGCTCTTTGTGCTTGGAGCCACAGCGCTCTTCGCTCCCGACGTGGTGCTGCAAGATGTACTGAGCCCGGACGCGGCCGTCCCCATCCAACTCTTCGGCGGGGCGTTGCTGGCGTTCGCCTCTCTGAATTGGATGGGACGCGGCGCGATCTACGGCGGCATCTACGGACGTCCGATCGTCATCGCAAATTTCGGGATGGGCATGATCTCCGGTGCGACAGCGTTCTCCGCCACCAGCGCCGGTCGCCTTCCGGCCTGGGGGTGGGGGCTCGTGCTGGTGTTCACCCTCCAGGCGATAGGCTTCTACTGGTTGCTCAGGCGACCGCCGTGGGTCACCGGTACCTCTTCGAGCGCGACAAGTGACGGTGGTGCCGCCTAACGAGCGTTCACGTCGTCCTCGCCATACGTCTCGATCAAGGGCGGCAGTTCCTCGCGTTGAGCCATCGCCAGCATCGCCATGAGCACTTGCCGCTGAACGTGCGCATCATGTGGAACCCCCAGTGGATACCCATGCACGAACGGCATAGAGAGCGCTCGCGGAGGCCGCACCCACTCCGCCACTTCCTTAAGCAGCACCGACGCCCCCGTGGTGATCCCCTTCCGTTCCAGTTCAGCTGCGATCAGACACACGGTCTGATTGCACACGGGTCACACAGGCACCAGCAGCGCCAGATCCACCTGATCCTCGACGAACAGCTCCGCGGCCTGTGGAGCCGTTTCCGAGATAAGCTTCTTCGGTGCCAGGATCGACCCCATGAACGACAGATGCCTCGGCGCTACCTCACCAATCACCCCGGCCTCGGCCAGTTCATGCAAGCGATGGAGAGGGAATGCCAGATTGGGATCGGCCTCCATCCCCGTATGATCAAACAGCTTGCTGCGATGATTGTTCAGCAGCAGCGATAAATCGGTGTCCGCGCTCAACTCCCTGAACGTCACGTCTCCCCCGCGTGCCTTGGGATCAAATGGAGTCTGATCCGGTCGAAAGAACCCCGCCGAGCTGACGAGCGCGACGCGACACTCGCTCAGCGGCTTGCGGAGCGGTGCGTTGGGAACGGGATCAATGCGGTGCCACGGATACGCGCGGAGGTACAGGCGCCACGCCGCGGGGAATTCGCTGAACGACCCCAACTATGCGGCGAACAAAAACTTCATCCAGACGCTCTTCATCTCAACAATGCCTTGTCGACGGGTGTAAGAAGTAAGATAACACCGACGACAGATACGTCCGGGATGGCACTCGCCCCCTCCACGAGGCCGCTGATCGGCCGTTCGGCGACCGATGAAAGCACCACCGTCCTGGGAACAAACTGCGGAGTAAACTTTGCTTCGTAGCCCGATTGTTTCTGCGTGCAAACACCGCCGCCATAGCTCTTGCATCAAACAACGGCGGTCTCGAGGACAATCTGAGGCCCGCCTCTGCTTACCGCTGCACCCGCCGTGCCGCGCGAACACGCTGCGCCCCCAACTGGGCCTGAAAGCCAACACTGCGACCGCTTGCGTCTCGTTCAAAGCGAATCCGAACCCCGTGCTGCACACGAATAGTAAAATCGTCCTGCGTGAGCGCGAACAGCTCAGCCTCACCTTGCCCGGGGAAATTGCCGAACAGTCTCTCCCGGAACTCGAACACGCGCACTATCAGGTTGGGCGCGATCTCGTAATCTCCTGCGAGACGTGCTCTCTCCTCGGCGCTGAGAGTGAGGTAGGTCGGCGGCGGCTCGGCCGGTAACTGAGATGGCAGCGCCACCGGCGTGAGCGCTACACGACGATTCCCCGACGCAACATTCCCCGTACGTGCTTCCAGAATCAGCTCCACGATGCGCCACGCGTCGCGCCCGGCGACATTCCGCCCGTGATCTGTATCGCCACGATGGACGATGACCAGGTCAAGCGACGGCAACACGGCGACAAGTTGTCCGCCAGTGCCTGTCCCATAAAACACTCGGTGACGATTGAGCTGCGGATACCCTGCGCTCGCTTTCTCCCCTGCTGCCATACTCCACCACAGGTAGCCGTACCCCTGCCCTGGTGCGCCCGCACTGGAGATGGGTTTCGCGCTCTCCTCAACCCAGGCCCGCGGAACGATCTGCCGCCCGGCCCACTGGCCGCCCTGAAGATAAAGCTGGCCGAATCTCGCCAGGTCACGCGTCGACATACGGATGGTATGCGCCGGATGAATCGAGTTGCCTGGTTCGTATATCTCGAAGCCATCGCTCGGCGCGTAGTCCTCCATGCCAATGGGACGCGCCAGACGTTCTTCAAGTGATGTGTAGAGAGATGTTTTGACGTGCTGTTCGTAGATCGTGCCGAGTGTGTTGAAGTCCCAGTTGTTGTAGAACCAGAACGTGTCTGGCTTGTGGCTTCCGCGCGCTGGCCGCGCATTGTCCTGCGAGGCGTCGGCATACGCAGCTGGCAGATAGACGCCGGAGCGCGCAGCCAATAGATCGCGAACGCGTGCACGCTGTTCATCGGCCGTCAGTGCGGTACGTTCGGTGATGTTCAGGTCACCGAGTGTTCTGTCGAGTGAAATTTCCCCACGCTCAGCGGCGATACCGAACAGTGCGCTCACGATGCTTTTGCGCACGGAGTGCAATTCGAGTTTGCGGGCGACGTCTCCCCATGCGGCCACAACGGCGCCACGGTGGACCACCATCACCGCACCTGATTGAACCGAGTCAGCGTAGTTATACGCCTTCGTCAGCCCCGCTGAGGCAAAGCCCGCATCCTCAGGCGTCGCGAACTGCGTCCAGCTGGCACCTGGGGAAGGTTCAGACATCGGTGCAGCGCGTGGTGTGTGCGGCATGCAGCCCGTGGCAAATGAAATCATGATGATGAAGAACGATGTGTACGACATTCAGCAACGTGGTGGAGGTGTATTATCCCAACGCTTGCTGCATAGTCGCGTATTGTCACCGATCGCGCCTTGATCTGAATCAAGGCTCCATTCCCTCCGGTCGCGCGATTGCACCCTCGGCGCGCATACGTGAGCGGATGCGACTGAGAGTCTCCGGTGTGATCTCGAGGAACGAGGCCAGTTGGTTCAGTGGGACACGATCGATCAATGGCGATTGGCGCGCGACCAGTTCTCGATAGTGCTCCTCGGGGGAAAGCACGCGGAATCGCCGCAATTTGTCCGCTCGCCGGATCCACTGCGCCTCGAGAATTTTTCTGCCGACACGATCCCAGCAGGGATGTCGATCGTACGCGACCCGCATCACGTCACCACTGAACGCAATTGTTACCGTGGGCTCAAGCGCCTGAATGCTGAATCCCGCCGGCTCACCGGTGAGCACAGACTCGTACACCGTGACAAAGCGGTTCTCGAAATCGAACCCGTGCACCAACTCACGACCGTCGTGGTTGTGGTAGAGTCGCACGAGTCCCGACACGATAAAGTGTACCGTGGACGTGTTATCACCTTCGCGTACCAGATGCTGTCGCGCAGCATAGTGACGTTCCCGGACATGCGGTGCGAAATATTGCCACTCCGCCTCAGGAATGTCCGCGAGACCGCGGAAGACGGCGCTGAATGCCGCGCGGGGGTCGGAAACTCTCATGTCTCTCCCGACGGAAAAAACACGTCGCAGGTTTCACAACTGTGCTTCGCGAAGCCACCCGCCTCTTCTGCAAAAGTACAGTGAAAGGACACTCGGCGACGGTCGACTACGTAGCGGCGTGCGTGCGTACGATCGCTGGGCTCCCGCGGCCGACCTCCGCGTTCGGCTGACTTTGCGTGGGGCATCACGGCACCCGCCACTGAATGGTTCCCGTTGGGGTCTCCCGTGCGGATCAGCGAATTGAGCGCCGACGCCGTGACTCTGTTTCAAATACTGCAAGCGATTTCGCCCCTGCCCGTCCTGGCTAAGCGTTCTTCTTGTCCAGAAAGATCTTGTAGACGGGAATGCCTAACAAGATTACGCCGAATACAAGTGCGGTCGGTATGCGCCCAGCCGGGTCGAGCAAACCGTTGATCAGCAGATACGCGACCGAGGCGAGGAAGATCGCCGGAATGATGGGGTAACCAGGCGTCGAGAACTTTGCTTTGTAACCCGGGCGTTTGCGCAGAATGAACACTGCCGCAACACCACCGGCATAAAACGGCAGCATCGCTGTCACAAACGCGTCGGCCAGCCTCTCAAATGGCAACCAGAGCACAGCGACGATTCCGAGTACCGCAACCAGTGAAATCGCGACGTACGGCGTCTGATTTTTGGGATGCACCTTCGAGATTCCCTTGAACAGCAGGCCATCGGCCGACGCGGCGAACAGAATGCGCGGTGTGGTAAGCAACACCGCGTTGAGCGTACCGAATGTCGACGCCATAACGGTGGCCGAGATGAAGACAACACCTGCGGGGCCCATCAACTTTTCGGCGACGTCTGCAGCGACAAGTTTTGATACCCGCATTTCATCGACCGTGAGCACGGCCATGTACGCCAGGTTCGCGAGAATGAACACTATAATGATGGCTAGCGTGCCGAATATCAGCGCACGCGGCATGTTGCGCTCCGGGTTCTCCACCTCACCCGCGACGTATGACACGTCCATCCACCCGTCGTACGCCCAGAGTAATGAGACCAGCGCGAGGCCGTACGCGCCGATGCGCACCGGCTCCTGCGGCATCATTGGTACGTAATGCCCGCCTCCGCTCTGTGACAGACCGATCGTGAACGCGAGGACAATCAACAGCATTAAGCCACCAGTCTTTGCGATCGTCGTAATGTTCACGACCGCGCTGCCCAGCTTTACGCCATAGATGTTGAACGCGGCCGTGATCAGAATTGCGACGGCGGCCGTATATTTGGCATACTGGTTATAAGGCGCGATGGTCGGATCGTGACCCCACACGCGCCAGAAATATTCAGCAAAGGTGATGGAGATTGCGCCGAGTGCTGCGGCGCGGACGACGGTAAGCTGCGCCCAGGCAAACAGGAAGGCGGCCATGCGCCCCCATGCTTCCTTCAGGAACGCATAAATACCACCGGTTTTCGGCAGTTCACTTGCCACCTCGGCCAGCGTCAGCGCGCCACATAGTGAAATCAGACCACCCACCACCCACATCAGGATCAGCGGCAGTGGTCCCGGAATTCGGTCGGCGATGCCTGCCGGCGAGCGGAAGATGCCCGACCCGATCGCAGAGCCCACTACCACGGCGACCGCGCTCCAGAGGCCCAGACGTCTGGGGAGTTCCGAGCCTGAGCTGGTATTGGTTTGTGGCGGCGTGGGAGCGGTCATCCGTAGTTGGCTGCGGGTGAGAGCGGAAGGAGGCGGGGCGACGAAGAGCTGTGCAATGTGAGCACTCCCCCCAGGTACCGGAAGGGTTCGAGGGACCACTCCACCGTGTGTCGGTACAGGGGAGTCGGCGGAGGGGGCCGAACAGGGCCGAGCTCCAGACTGTGCTACGGCCCCCCGGCTCAGGCTGACTCAATGCCCTCAGCTGACTAGCTTGAGGCGTGTTCTCAATCAGACCCCAACTCATATTCTGGCTGTGCGCCGCCGTTGCCCTTGCCGGGCAGATCATGGTGCTGCGCGCGCTTCTCCGCGGACGCACTCCCGCTTCCGGACCCTCGCAGGCATCGCGGGCGCGCGAAGTGTTATGGATCGTGCTGCCCGCGGTCGCGGTGTGTTTCGTGTTGCTGGCGACGTGGCGGGCCATTGTGGTCCCGTCGCACGGGCCCCGTGAGCAGGAGACATCCAGCGTGCCGGCCGTGACCGTCCATGCTGGTGATACCGGCGTGCTCGTTAGGCTGGAGACATCGCGAGCGGCGCTGGTGAAGGCGACATCGAACGGAGGTGCGTTGTGACCAGCGTTGCTGCCGCGCCCGCTCCAATCGCCATGTGGCGCGATTTTGTGATGTTGACTAAGCCGCGGATCATTTCGCTGCTTCTGGTGACCACCGTAGCGCCCATGTATGTCGCGGGTACTCCCACCCTGCTGCAGGTGTTGATCGTTTCACTCGGCGGATACCTGATGGCCGGCGGTGCGAACGCGGTGAACATGTACATGGACCGCGATATTGATGACGTGATGGCGCGGACTCGGCTCCGGCCCATCCCCAGCGGTCGCATGACTGCGATGATGGTGTTGTCGTTCGGTGTGGCGCTGGCCGTTGGTGCGACCTGGCTACTCGGCGCTTTTATTAATCCGTTGACTGCAGCACTCGCGCTCGCCGGCTTCTATTTTTACGTCTTCATTTATACGCGGTGGCTCAAACGTACCACGCCGCAGAACATTGTGATTGGTGGTGCAGCCGGTGCCTTTCCGCCATTGGTGGGTTGGGCGGCGATGACCGGGCGGGTTGATCTCACGGCTGTGTACCTGTTTTTGATTGTGTTCTTCTGGACTCCCCCCCACTTCTGGGCGTTGGCGCTGCTTAAGCAGGTGGACTACAGTCGCGCCGGTGTTCCGATGGCGCCACTGATCTGGGGGGAGCGTGAGACCATCGACCAGATGTTGTGGTACACGTTGATTCTGGTGCCGTTGACGATCTTGCCTGTGAGCTTTGGCGCGTTCGGGGTGATTTACCTGGTGAGCGCGCTGGTGCTGGGCGGATTATTGTTACACGGGGTGTTGCGTGTTAAGCGGGAGCAGCCGTGGCAGAAGGCGGCCTGGTGGACGTACAAGTATTCGTTGTTGTACCTGGCGCTGTTGTTTGTGGCGATGGTCGTGGATCGAAGGGTGGCTCTGTAGCGCTTACCACTGACAGACGGCATTGGAATCGCCCCTTGCCTAATGTGGTGTGCACACAAGCGCGCCGTTAGCTTTCAGCGGTTCGCCTCATCCACCGCCCTCTTCATGTCCGCAACCCACCCCGGTAGCACGCGCACATAATACCCCAAGTTCTCGGCGGGCGACTGCAGATACATCAACTCACTCCGGCTCGTCACCGCATGCGACCACCCCGGTGTATCGTTAAACCGCGAGTCGCGCGCGACCAGCTCACGCCTGCCCACCGGTGATGCGGCGCCGGGATCAATCACAACGCGCTGGAACGACGCCGCCATAACCCCGGCCGTGCGGTACTGCGACAGGTAGTGCAGCTCATTGTTCGCGCCCCACCGTGGTTCGGTCCCCTCGGGATCAACAAGGTACCGACGGTCCAGCGCAGGCCACGACCGCAGAATCACACCGGTCACACCCACGTCCTGATAAGCAATCCAACGACCGTCGGGGGAAACAGAGCCAAAGAAGCTCGTCAGGACGACCGTGTCGACCCTCGCCGGAGTAACGGTGGGATCAATAAGCAACGTTCCAACATCGCGCGTGAACGTTCCAACGAGGAGCCGAGTTGGAGAGATAAACTGCGATACCTGGGTACCGGGGGCACCATTCACCGTGGCCAGCACGCGCGGAGCGCCCGGCGCATCAAGCTGCCGCAAAAGCACCTGCTCCTGGCTCGAATCGTCATTCTTCACGTACGCGAGCGATCGACCATCCGGACTCCACGCGGGCGCGCCGATATAAAATCCGGTATCGTACGTCTCGGACGTGCCCGCCTGCAGGTCGTGGACCTTGAGTTCCTGATGCTGAGTCCCCTCAAGCACCACGGCCATCCGCCCCCCGTCAGGACTAGGCGTGAAACGCAGATAAGCAGCTGCATCCATCGGCAACGAATCAATCCGCCCTTCGCGCGAGACGCGCACCAGTCGGCCGACGTCGGCGTTGACACCGGGCACATACGCGAGCGTGCCATCGTCCGTGATGTCGTACTGCCCTGTGCCCGAGTACGCACTGCGTCGCACCGCACGCGTCAGCGGCACCGATCGCCCCACAGTCAGCGAGTCACGGTTCTCGATACGCGTGCCCATCAACGTGCCGTCAGTTGAGAGGTAGACGAGATAACGGTCGTCGATAAGCCGGAAGTCCGATCCGAGCAGCAGCGACGGCCTGTCGCCTTGCGCGAGTCCGGTCTGGCGTAGTCCGGACTTCACGAGGGGCTGTCGCAGATCAATCACCGCGGCGTACTTCTGCGCGCCTCCGCCGCAGAGCACATGATCTGCATCGATCAACTGCGGGATTAAACAATAAAACGTTGTAATATCGCGCGACGTGCCGGTGGCCGTGTCGATAAATCTCACAACGCGTCCGTCCAGCTCGCCGAGGAAAATTTTCCCGTCCGGGAGCCACTCACCTCCCTGTGGATCCTGGACCTGTGCGACGGTTGTGACTGTTCCACCGTCGCGTGCGACAATCTTGAAGTCGCTCCCGGACTGGAATGCCAAACGGGCGTCGTCCGGTGACAGCAGCGGTTTTCCAACGGCACCGTCGGTCCCCGGAATCTGGCGCGCTTCGCCGCCGCGCAGGTCCCTTTGCCAGAGCTGTGTGTTCTCGCCCACGCGCGCGACGTAGACAATAAAGCTGCCGTTATGCGAGACTGCAAAGCTGCGGAACTGGCCCGCCAGCTGAACAGGTGCCGTCGGCGGGAGACCAACATCGCGAGGCGAGACATCCGTTCGCAACAGCGCCCAGCCAGCGAGCCCGCCCATCGCGAGAGCCACCACTCCCAGCACGGCTGCGACGGGTTTCCATAACGCGCTCGCCTGTATGCCATTAAGCTGCGAGTCGACCGACACGTCTGCGCGGAATGACTTGTCAGCCAGTGCGCGCGCGAACGCGGCAGAGCTCTCGAACCGATCAGCCGGGAGTTTCTCCAGCGACTTCGCCACCGCTGCAGCCACGTTGGGCGGCACAGTCTTTCGGAACTGCGTCACCGCCGTCGCCGGCTCAGTGATGATCTTCATGATGATCTGCTGCGCGCTCGAGCCCGTATGTGGCGGATCACCGGCCAGCATTTCATAGAGCACGCTGCCGAGCGAGTAGATGGCGCTCCGTCCGCTGATCTCCTTCTCTGCCGTGGCCTGCTCCGGACTCATGTAATGCGGCGTGCCCAGGCTGAGGCCCGTCTCCGTCATTCGGCCGCCCGCTGCCGCGCTCACCGCGAGCGCGATCCCGAAGTCGGCGACCATCGGCCGCCCTTCATGGATGAGAATGTTCTCCGGCTTAATGTCGCGATGTACAACACCGTTGCGGTGTGCGTAGTCGAGTGCTCCTGCCACGTCGCTGGCGATACGAACGGCTTCGTCCACGCCGAGCTGGGTCTCGCGATCGAGCTTTGCCCGCAGCGTTTCACCGTCGATGAACGGCATGACGTAGTAGAGAAAGCCATCGGCCTCCCCCGAATCGAAGAGCGGCAGGATGTGGGGATGCTGGAGCGCCGCGGTCGTCGTGATCTCGACGACAAATCGTTCAGCGCCGAGTACCGCAGCGAGCTCCGGCTTGAGAACCTTTACGGCGACCTTTCGCTTGTGCTTGAGGTCCTCGGCGAGATACACGGTCGCCATGCCGCCCTGACCCAGCTCACGCTCGATACGGTAGCGATCCGCGAGCGCGGCCGAGAGCTTGGGTGGGGGTTCAGTCACTCAGGGCAAGATGCGGCCGTAGTTGTGGGGCGCGCAAGGCGCGGGCGAACGATTTGAACACATGTAGGCGATGCCATGAACCGGACCGCAAACCGTTGCGCTGTTTAGTCTTGAGCGGTCGTTGCTGACCTTCGGAATTCGGGGTATCGTGCAGGCGAGCCCTGGATAATGTTCATGGCGCTGCAACAGCAGCTTAGCAACTTGCGTCCAGGTTACGTGGTTCCGCTCACTGCTACCGTCAATCGGAGATCTCCGGTGCGAGCACAGCTCATCGCGTCCATCATCGCGTTTGTCACAGCGCCCGCCGCACTCGGCGCTCAAACGGACATTTATCTCTTCGATATTCGCAATGAGTATCGCTTCGTGGCTCAAGTCACGGACCGGGGCGGGTACGACAGCCAGCCCTCCTTCACGACGGACAGCAAGGCCGTGTTGTTCACCTCGGACCGCGCCGGTGGCCAGACCGATATTTTCCCCCGGTCGGCTACTTCGTTCGCAACCGCACCGGCGTGCTCTTTTGGGGCCGCTACTCGTATTCACTCTTCTTCGAGCCGGCGGGCGCCCCAGGTTGGACCGGAAAATGGCGAGACACTTTTTCTCCTCAGCCAGGCGGGCACCAGCATTCACGCGATCCCCGGAGGCGACCTGTTCAGCTTCGTGCAGAAACAGGACGACTGGAGTTGGATCATTAAGTCGTTCGATCCTGCAAGCGGTGCCATCGTGCCACTGGCCCCAATCTCCAACGCCAATGAATACTACTGTTGGACACCCGCGGGAGTGCTCCTAACCATCGACGGCATTGCCATACTCAACGGCGATCCAAAGGTCGACACTCAGTGGAAACCGCTCGCAAAGCTCCTGGCCCCGGGGTTTGTTAAGGGCGGGCGTTGCACTGTGAGCGCAGACGGTCGATATCTGGCAGTGGTGAACACACGCTCGCCCTAACGACGAACGTACCTGCGGCCAGTCGTGTGGGCAGCCGCGCAGTGCCGGCTCGCCTCGGAACACGCCAGCCGCACACCGCGAGGCGAGCACATTCATGCGATGAAGGAAGAAGTTTGACGGGCGCACCTTGTCCTCACGATGATTTATCTGCAGGTTCTGTAAACGGGGACCAACGTGCACCTCCGGTGCACCTCCAGTCATCCGCACTCGGCATCACCGCAAAGGAGAACGCCATGAGCGCTTTACAAACCAGGACGATCGACGAGTTCAAAACCGGCTTCAAAGGAGAGATCCTGCTTCCAGGTGACGGTGCCTACGACAGCGCACGGACCGTCTGGAACGCGATGATCGACAAGCGCCCTGCGGTTATCGCTCGCTCCGCTACCACGGCCGACGTCGCACGCGGGGTGCAATTCGCTCTGGATAACAAGCTGGTACTCGCCGTACGCGGTGGCGGACACAACATCGCCGGGAGCGCCCTCTGCGACGGCGGCATCGTGATCGACCTCTCGCTGATGAAGGCCGCGCAAGTGGACCCGGCCGCGCGGCGCGTCACCATCGAAGCCGGCGCCACGCTTGGGGACCTCGACGCAGCCACCCAGCCCCATGGCCTCGCTACACCAACAGGCATCAATTCCACAACCGGCATCGCGGGCCTCACACTCGGCGGTGGATTCGGCTGGCTCAGCCGTAAGTACGGCTTAACGGTAGACAACCTCGAGTCCGCTGAGGTGGTTACGGCCGCCGGCGAGGTAATCCGCGCCAGCGCCACCGAACATCCGGACCTCTTCTGGGCCCTGCGCGGCGGCGGCGGCAACTTCGGAATCGTCACCCGGTTCGAGTTCCGCCTTCACCCCGTGGGCCCCAACCTGCTTAGCGGCCTCATCGTCTATCCGTTCGCAGAGGCAAAATCCGTCCTTCAGCAGTACCGCGATTTTGCCAAAACGGCGCCAGATGAACTGACCGTGTGGGTCGTGATGCGGAAGGCGCCGCCACTGCCGTTCCTGCCGGAAGAGGTGCACGGCAAGGAGGTCGTCGTACTCGCCCTCCTCTACGCAGGTGAACCAACTCAGGGTGAAGCCATCATCGACCCGCTCCGTCAGTTCGGCACTCCAGTCGGCGCGCACGTGGGCGTCCAGCCCTACGCGGATTGGCAGCAGGCGTTCGATCCCCTGCTCACGCCGGGCGCGCGCAACTATTGGAAGTCCCACAACTTCGCTAATCTGGACGACGGCCTGCTGGACGTACTGATCGACTCTGTTCGCAATCTGCCATCACCTCACTGCGAGGTCTTCATCGCCAGTCTGGGGGGCGCCACATCCCGGCCGAGCGCCGATTCCTCGGCGTACGGCCAACGCGACGCGCAGTTCCTGATGAACGTGCACGGACGTTGGGAGAACGCAGCCGAGGACCAGCTCGGCATTAGCTGGTCGCGCGACCTCTTCCAGGCCGCAGCGCCTTTTGCGAGCGGCGGAGTTTACATCAACTTCATGACGGCCGACGAGGGCGATCGGGTGCGGGCGGCCTACGGCGACAACTACGAGCGCCTGGCCCGCGTGAAGCAGCAATACGATCCGGGGAATCTCTTCCGCACAAACCAGAACATCATACCGGCCTGATTAACGGGGTTCGCCTGACGATTGGGTGCTGCGTGCGGTGCTTCTCGTCGGCACCGCACGCGCCCGCCCGCATCATTAAGCAGAGATCATTCGCAACGGCATAAAGAGGTATCCGATGATGCATAAGGTGAATCCCGACGTGACCGTGGAAATGTTGCAGGCCTTTGCCGATGCATGGAATCGCCACGATGTCGACGCGATCATGACGTTCATGACAGACGACTGTGTCTTTGAGTCGTCTGCCGGCGCTGACGTGTTCGGAACCCGGTACGTTGGAGCAGACGCCGTGCGAGCAGGATACGCCGAGGTCTGGGGAGTTTTTCCCGATGCCCACTGGGGGAACGCGCGCCACTTTGTTCATGGAGATCGTGGAGTATCGGAGTGGACATTCACCGGAACACGGGCGGATGGGACTCGCGTCGAAGTTCATGGCTGTGATCTCTTCACCCTGCGCGACGGCAAAATTGCGTTGAAGAACTCCTACCGCAAGAACCGTCCACCCATTGAGCCGTCGCCGCAATAAAATGTCAACCGACCGCGCTTACTCAACCGGAGACGATGTGCGCATTGACATGGCTCGTGTCGGTTGACCGGCCCGCGTAGATCGCATGCCAACTCGGGCGTTGCGGTTGACTGCACGGGCACCTCGCCCGCGCAGCGGCTCCGACCGAATCACTATTGCGGCGGCGCGACGACTGTCGGTCATCCCTACGGAGCACAGGGTTTCCGCAGAAACCTGTTGTCGCGGGTCCGCCTCAGATTTTTTTTGGGCCGCCCTTGCGGTTCGCGAAAGGAACCAATCCCCATCTTCGGAGGAAGCCACAATGGCCGGCCCCACTCAAGGGGATCGATCGTAAGACCGAAGCGAACTCCATGTCACACCAAGGCTTAGCTCTCAATCCGGTTAGATTTGTCCCATGTT
>JBGTBX010000128.1:0-3245 GCA_041749115.1 Gemmatimonadaceae bacterium | reverse complement strand
AGCGAAGTATAGCGCCGCAACCCTCTGGTGGGCCGGCCGCGCGTAGTGTCTATGCGACCTGCCGCACCGGTTCGCGGCCGCTGCACAACTCCGCGATCCGCTCCGCCGGCGTTGGAGGACTCGCGCCAGCTCAGGTTGTGGGAGCTCGACCGGCGCCGACGCGACGACCCGCGCCGCGCTCACTTCGGTCACCATCGTCCGGGGGAGTCGGACGTAGGATTCCCGCACGGCACCCGCTCGGCGGCAACCGTGCATCCTGGGCTTGATCGCTTTCGTGGACATCTTCGCTGGAGGGCGCCAAGGATGTCCCATCGGTTGTCTCGCTGAGCGTGCTCGCGGACAGAGAGTCAGCCCGTGGGGGCTCCTAAGGTTCAAACTCGCGCCCGCGTCCTAGGTTTTGAAGCGGCGCGATTGCCCTGTACCTGTTTTGTACCTGATACTCAGGCTTTGAGTGGATTTGGTGGATTGAGGGCTTCGAATCACGCCTAAGTCGTTGATGGGAGCGAGGATCGCGGGAACGAATCCCACCCTCTCCGCCAACAATAAAGCCTTGAAGTTCAATCACTTGCAGTCTACAAACAGCTGAGCTGTACCTGTTTTGTACCTGAGCCCGGCACGTGGGTGGGTTTTCCACCCTCGTAGCGGCGCTCAAATCTGCTCGAACGACGTGGTCGTAGCGATGGCAAGCCTCTCCAGGACGGCGATCCTTCTCCTCGGACCTCGATGGCTGCGCCGCTGGAGTTTTCAGTCGGCGAGCATCCGTGCGCACCAAAGGCATCAGAAGCAGCCCGGCAACCGTCTCGTCAGGGTTGGGTGAGGCCCGGACGGCTGCCGTGCAGGGTGAACTGGCATGTCGCGCCGCGCGGAGAGTTCGGAACCGTCCACAGGCGGCCGTCGTGCGCCTCCACGATCGATCGGCAGATTGCAAGACCCATCCCCATCCCGTCAGCCTTGGTCGTGAAGAGCGGGTTGAAGATCCGTTCGGCATCGTCGGCGGGACTCCCACGCCGGTGTCAGAAATCGAGACGACGACACCCGCGGGTGGGTGCGGCTCGGCTCGCACAAGCAATAGCCTCGGTTCACCCGCACTGGCCATTGCGTGCACCGCGTTCGCGATCAAGTTGAGTAGCACTTGTTGGAGCTGCACGCGGTCGCCCGGTACCACGGGGACCTGGGTGCTCGAGTCGACACGAACCTGGATCCGGTGCTTGTGGAGGTCGTCTCGTTCGAGAGCCAGTGCCTCGCGGATGACGTCGTTGACATCGAGACCATGGCGTGGTCGACTGCCTCCAGCAGCACTCGATCGTTGAATGGCCTCATATCTATGGGTGCTAGCCGACAACGTTGCAGCGCGCCGTTTCTACCAGTATCACGGCGGGACGATTGCCGAACATCGGCTTGCGCCGTTAGTTCCTGGTGTCGTCGTGGCGGAGGTGCAGTACATATGGCGCCATGCAGTGCGAGGAACAGTCGGAAGTAACTGGCGTTCCCTATGGCTTCGCTCGCTGAAGAAAAGCGCGCACTACTTGGTCCAGTGCGTCGGGTTGATCGAACATCACGAAGAGCCGCGAATTATTAACGGTGGTGAACTCGAGGCGTGGATTGAGACCCGCAGTTCCTTTCCAGCTGTCGTGACAGAGGTTTCGCATGTAGTTCCAGCCCGTTTCCGGCTGAAATCCGGCGTCGTCAAAGCCCGGCTGCGCGACCAAGGTTGGCACGCGGAGGTCCGACAGCCTGCTGGATTGATCCATCGTATAGAACTCAAGCAGGTAGCGAATCCATACCGGTAACTTCGGTGCCTGCGCTTCCCGCCACAGAAACAACCCTCGCCGAGGGTGAAGCGAGTAATCGTAGGACATGAAATTGTTGTCGTCCCAAGTCTGCCGGGTCACAGTCTTGAACCACTTCTGACCCATGCCGTCGGCATAGGTCGCTCGCTGCGCGGCGGTCCACGTGAGCATGCCCGGAGGACTTTCGTAATAACTCTTCAAGGGGCCGCCGATAATCACCACGGCGTCGATCCGCTCCGGATGGTCGAGCGCCAGCTGAAGCGCGATCTGTGTCGCGAGCGCCCAGTGGGCAACGATCGTGACGCGATCGATTCTTTCCTGGTCCAGCAACTTGCGTACGGCGTTGATGGCCGATCTCGTCCACGGCCGATCGGCGTAACGCGACCCCTCTGGGGGCAGCGCCAACGGCGGCGTGCCGCCAAATCCCGGCAGAGTGACGGCATACATGGTGTAGAGCGCTTTGTGTCGCTCCATGAACTCGGTCCAGATGGCATCGCTGAACCCGATGCCGGCGAGCAACACCATGCGGCGCGGGCCCGTTCCCGCCTGCCGAACTCGGCCGAGTGAGTCGGCAGGCGCCGTCTCGACACCGGCGGCGTGCCGCAAGTTGTTCAGCGCTGAATCCTGTGCCATCGAGCGGGGCTGTGCCGCGGCGGCGCTCGCGACGAGCACGAGTACCACAGTCGCAACCATGTAACGACTGAGTGGATGAGTCATTTAATCAGTCGCTTCGCGAATAATACTGGACGCGCGCAGCGGCTTGCTTCGCGAACCCGCAGGTTCGCACAGGCTAGCGGATCAACCCATTGCTGTCAACATTGTTGGCATCACGGCCCAATTTGACGACGGGCCGCCTTAGTGCTAACAATGTTGACACCATGACCAACCCGCTCGGTGAGTTCGAGGTGCTGATGCTGCTCGGCGTGCTGCGGCTTGGCGACGACGCGATGCCCTCCGCGGTGCGCACCGAGATCGAAGGTCGCGCCGGCCGCGCGGTGCAGCGCGGCGCCATCTACGTGACGCTCGATAGGCTCGAGGCCAAAGGCCTGCTGGCATCTCGCGTCACAGATGCCGGCGGGTCAGGGTCGCAGCCGCGACGTGCGTATCGCGTCACGCCACGCGGCATGCACGCGCTGCGCCGCGCCCTCAAGGAAGTCGAACGCATGCGCGCCGGGCTCAAGTCAGTGCTGTTCGAGCGCGAGTAATGCGGGCCACCGTCGAGTCCAGGCTGCTGCGATCAGTCGGTTGGCTGATCCGCAAATTCGCGCCTCTGCATCGCGCCGAAGCCATCTGGGCCGATCTGGAACAGGACTATCACTCCGAGCGCCATCGCGGCGCCTATCGCTGGCTGATGTTCGAGGGCGCTTCCATTCTGGCGGCGTACGCGTCCGAGCGAATCCGTTCGTCGATCCGGAGAAGCCCCATGATCGTGAGAGACCTGCAGCTCGTCGTGCG
>JBGTBX010000127.1:0-14832 GCA_041749115.1 Gemmatimonadaceae bacterium | reverse complement strand
CCCATCGGTGAGAAACGGGTCCTGTGCTACGTAACCAATACGCCCTCGCAGATCGTGCACATCAAGAGTCGCCACATCCTGTTCGTCGAAGTAGATCGATCCCGCCTGCGGCTGAATAAAACCGAGCGCCAGTTTCACCAGTGTGGTCTTGCCACTCCCGGTTCCGCCGACCAGTGCGATCGTGGCTCCAGCAGGTATGGAAAGGCTCAGCGACTTTACTACGGGCTGGCCACCATAGGAGAATGTCACATTCTCGAAGCGCAGTGCTCCGCGCGCCGGCTGGGCGACTGCGAGGTTTCCGGAGCGTGCCGGGGTAATCTGTAGCAGATCCATCGCGCGGTTCACGGACGCCATCGCGCGCTGATACAGGTCGGTCATGTCCGCCAGGCGTGTCATGGGCCACAGGAGCCGCTGCGTGAGGTATACCAGCGCCGAGTAGCTGCCGACACCGAGTTGTTCATTCAGCACAAGCTTGCCACCGTAAAGCAGTGTCATGACAAAACCGGTGAGAATTGCCATCCGGATGACCGGGGTAATGGCCGCGGAAAACCGGATCGCGTCCCGATTGCGCTGGCGATAGTGATCACTGGCTTCGCGCAGATGTGCGGCTTCGAACTCTTCGGCAGTGTACGCCTGAATCGTGCTCATGCCGAACAGATTATTGCTCAGCCGATTCGACACGCCGGCGGCTGCTTCGCGGGCCGCCGAGTACCGAGGATAGAGACGCTTCTGAAACCAGAACGCGCCGAACAGGATCAACGGAACCGGCAGGAGTGCGAGCACTGCGGTGCTTGCGGTCAGCGTGAAGAAGATGGCGCCGACCATGATCGACGAGACGAAGACCTGGATGAGGTCGTTGGCTCCGGTGTTGAGAAAACGCTCAATCTGATTGACGTCTTCGTTCATGACCGCCATCAACCGTCCGGAGCGCTCCTGATGAACAAAATCCGGGGGCAACTTTTGAACATGCTGATATGCCGCGAGGCGCAGGTCATGCTGCAGATTCTGCGCGAGATTGCGCCATTTAATCGAATGCAGGTACTCGAACAGTGACTCACAGACCCAGACGAGGACGGTGAGCGCAACGAGGAACCAGAGTTGCTGCATCGGATCCTCCACTCCCAGTCGCGCGACGAATGACGCCCGCCGATTGACAACCACGTCCACGGCCACGCCGATCAATAGCTCGGGCAGAACGTCGAAAAACTTGTTGAGAATCGAGAACGCGACGGCCCAGCGAATGTCGCGGCGATAGGGTCGTGCGAAGGATCGGAGCCGCTTCAGAGGATGCGCGTCGGTCATCGGGTGTTGGAGTCCACCAGCGCAGTCGCTTGTTCAGAAGTGACCACAGGAATCACCTCGAAGTCGACCAGATCAGACCAGGCGGCGCTCCATTGGTCGAGCACCGCCCGGTCCGCGCATTCCATCACCTGATAGCAGGTGGTGAGATCCTCAGTAACCCAACTATTGATGTATGTGAGACCCGCGGATGCCAGTCGGCCGCGCTCGCGGAACCGGGTATACACGGGCGTCGGATCTCCTCCTCGGAAGTGTTCAATTACCATGAAGAGCATCGACACGGTCTCGGTGATGTGCGTGAGGGATCCAATGAAACTTATGTGACGACAGTGTTCAACTCGCGTTGTGATGCGCGGTGACGGAAGTGATCTCCGTCCCCCTTGGCAGATCGACCAAACCGCCTGCCACCCCCTCACCTGATCAGTCCTGCCGTGCCGTGTCCGTTCGGCTGCGGAGGCTGGTATCGTGGCGCGGCATTCCTTTCGCTTCCGCCTCTCGCGCCGCGTGCAGATCCGTCAGGCGACGTTGCGCCAACTGAACCGGACGCCGCGGATCATGATTGCTCCCGCTGCCATGCAATGTAGTCCACGCCGACCGGGGTAATGCCCGCCGCGCGTAGCGCCACATTCACTTTGCCACGGTGGTACTGACCGTGGGTCAGGACATGTACGAGGATCTCCGCAAGCGGAGTGGTAAAGGCGAGCCCGGCGGAGTTCGTATAGCTGAACATTTCATTCAGCGTTCCCTGCTGCAGGCCATGGAAGTAGTGTGCCATGGCCGCGTCGACGGCGGCTCCGGCGCTTTCGAGTTGGCTTAACGTGAACTCAGGCCACACCGGCATCGTCGCCGGACGCCGCTCGATACGTGAAAGCCATATCTCCTGAGCACCTCGCACATGTGCCAGCTCGCGCACAGCCTGCGGGACGTCGGCGTCGGCCGATTTGATGGCGCTAAGCAGTCGGTTGTCTGCCCATTCACCGTGCACCCGGAGCGTTCGCAGGTATCGCATGAAATCATTCATAGTCTCGATCTCCCGGATCTTGTTCATCGAGTAACGCCGCCTTCAACGACCATCGCACTGCCTAGGCTTCCGTGTCTGGTCTGCAGTCTTGTTCCAGAGGCGCTTCTCAGGCAACCGTTGCGCTATTTCCGGCGACGTCAGAAGTTCATCTGCCATAATATCGACCCCACCTTACTTCCGCCCGCTCCTCGGCGCGCGATCTGCTTCCTGCTTCAGGCTCACGCTCTCCATCTCTTCCGTCACAGCTATTTCCAACGCGATTCTCCAAGGAGACGGCCGCGCAAACACCCTCGAGGCGGCTCTCATTCTCAATGCGGACTCTGATGAAAAAAGCTCGCTGGCCAATAGCATTCGCCTGTCTCCTTTGTGTGTCGTGTACCGCCACCGTCCCACCTCCCGCATCGCCGGAAACCGTGCGAGCGGAAGTCTCCACCGTCTTGCAAGGCTATTTGGCGGCGATGGGCGCGCGCGACACGGCCACCATCCGTCGCTCATACGTAAACGATGACCGATTCGTGTGGCTCGAGTCGGGAGAGGTCCGCTACCGGGACGTTGATGGCGTACTCGCCAGCCTCGCGAGCTTCCCGGCCGAGAGCCCGATCACCACTGAGTTGAAGGATCTGATCGTGGTCCCGGTTGGTGAATCGGCCGCCCATGCCTGGGCGCAGTTTACGACCACAGTCGGCGAAGGGCCGAGTGGGTTCTCGTTTGGTGGGGCTATTTCGTTCGTGCTGGAGCGCAGTGACGACGGATGGAAGGTGGTCGGCGGCCATGCCTCCTCACCGAATCGCCAGTAACCGAGGACAGCATCGCGGCACGAGCTGCGGACGCGGTGAGGTTGGCGTTCACACCCCACGCGTAACAAGTCCCTGCGCCTCGCGGCGTCCCGCGGCAACCGCGAATACCAACGACAGCACCATCGCAACGACGCTCAGCGCAGGGTTGTCTTGCAGCACCTGAAACACGTGGATCCCGGCGATGGGGCCAGCAACTGTTACGGCAAAACCAAGTGCGGCCGCAATGACATGACTCGTGACCTGAAGACGTGCCACGCCCTGCGCCCACGCCAGCAACTCGGCATCATTCGGGTCCTCGGCGGCAATCACGCTGGGTACTGTTAAACTGGCTATGGGAAGCCAGAATACCGTCAGTAAACCAAAGATCATGCTGCCAAAGCTCTTGAGGACGACGAGCGACGTTACGATCACAGTAACGGTGCCGACATCACCGCGCGCAATGGCGGGCCTGATGCGCGTCAATGGCCATTTTGTCGCCAGTGCTCGCATCTTGCTTGCGTGCGATTTTGCTCCGAACTGCCGCAGCCAGGGCTGCTGAATCATTCGTCGCCCAAGCCACAGCCCGCGGAGTGACGCGAGTTCCGAAAGTACAAATGCGCCGGCAAACATTGATCCGACATCCGCCATGGCGTCTCCGCGTGGTTGTGTTGATTAATACTCCCGCCGTCGCTCCTCGCCCGTCATTGGGTACGCCATGAAGGGTGGGCGGCGACCGCTGTCATCGTACGTGCGTGCGCGTACGCGGTCAACAGTCGTCGGTGACCGGCGACGGAAGGGATGCCTTGCGGACCGACGAGGTGATCATTTTCGTCGCCCGACACTTTGGCAATCCGCATGTGACAGAGCCTGCTTGAGCGCGACGCCCACGGACGCCGCGCCAGGGGTCAAATTAAGCAGGGCAAGTCTATGGCGAGATTGCGATGCCACGAAGGGCAGATGTTGATGCCACGTTCCCGATTCTGAAGAGTGCCCCACTCGTCGGGTTGACAACATACAGCGTGGACCCGGTTCCCCCTGCCCCACCCCCCGTCGTAAGGGTCACAAAGGCATCACCGCTGTTGCCCGCAATATCGAAACCGACATCGGAGGTTGTGTTCACTCCCAGAGAACCGACGGTCGTCAGCTGACCATCGTTGGGATTGGTGAGAGTCACCAGAACATCACGCCCGGAGTCAATGGCGTACAGCACGGTCGTAGTCGTTCCTGCAAAGCTATTTGTATAAGCTGTGCCTGTTATCATCGGCGCCGTGCCGAATCCCGGGTCACCGGTGACATATGCCAACGTCCCGTCCACTGCCGCAACCACGCCAGTGACGGGATGCAATCTCAAATCCTGCTGCAGGTCTGAGTGCACGCGAATACGGTCGGGTACGGGATTGAAATCAAAGCCGAAATTCACACCAAGCAACGCCGGTGCAAACGCCGCCGTGGCGGCCGCAGTCGCAACTGCAGTCACCGTATCAATAGTGTAGACACGGCTTGTTGAACCCAGTGCGTAGAGCCTGCCGTCCACGGGTCGGAAGTCGATGCCCAATACCTGCTCACCCGACTGCAGCCCGGTGATAGTAACCCTCCGAGAGACCAGGTCCGGACGCAAGGCACCGAATGCGAGCAGCGCATTGGATCCGTCCACCGCATAAATCGTTCGGCCGCTTGAGGATCCCGACGGTCCGATTGGACCGGTGGGCCCGGTAGGTCCTTGGGGACCCGTTGGTCCTGCGGGCCCAGTGTTTCCCGTTGGTCCGGCGGGGCCTGTCGCTCCGTCTTCACCCGTACATGCGCTAAACGCGAACGCGACAGACAGCACCGTGAACGTCGCTCCCGCGCGCCTCATTAATCTAGCTTTTCGGATACGGCCACTCATAGCACTCTCCATTTGACGTGGGACCGTGCTGGAACGCACGGTGTCCCCCAGTACGTCGGTTTCCGAAGATCGGATTGCTTTTTGTTGCATACCGGATCAGACTCCTCTGCGGTTCGCGGCATTCGTGTACTGCTGGACGGAATTCCCGAGACCCGACCGGACGGACGCACCTGCTTTGACGGCATCGACCTGGCCGCTGCTGAAAGAATCGACATCGTGCGGTCGAACGCTTCGTCCCTCTGGGGAAAAGCACCGGGCGGGCTTGCGTCGCGGTATCCACAGTTCCGGGCTTCGAGCACCGTAGCGCCGAGGTCGATCAGTCCTTCAGGAGCTTCGGACTACAGCGTACCGCTTTGCGCACAGGGACTGAGGTGGGCGGCGGGCGGCTGTTCGCTTCTTTCGTGAACTCGACCTTTGATGGATACCGTGCCGCATCGAGCAGTCGACGTGGGTTGCTGAATCTTGGGTACTTTGGGCTCGCTGGGCGACCGCACGGACGTGGGCGTCTTTGCGATGGGCTCCAACAATCTCTTCAATCTCCCCGGACCACTGACACGCGCCGAGGCTGAGGCCGATCGCGAACTGGCAACGCGACCTATGCGCCGCGTCGCGAGCGACGCTACAATCGACTCGGTCGGTTGGGGGCGACGGTTTCGCATCGGGCAAGCGATAATAATTTGTTCAGTGGCATGGTGTTTGTGAATCCGAAGTATCTTCAACGATCGGAGCGCGCGACCTTTTGCGCGTTCACACGCTACCACACGGGTGCAAACGCCACGCACCAGAACAGCGCCGCTTGGAGCAGCACGGTTCGTAGTCGTTTTACTGCAGGGGCAGAATTGTGTACCAAAATGGAGCGATTATATTTTGTGGACTGACACCCGATGGTGAACGAGCAACCAACCTGCGCACGCTGTCGGTGGACCGCCCACCCTCGCTCTGCGGTGGACTCGGTATTCGTGGTTTTGTGCAGGTGAACAACATTGGAGAATTCATGCGCGTGCGATCACTGTTTGTTGTACTGTGCTTCTGTGTTCTATCAGCATGTTCGGGCGAGGTCGGTGCGCGTTCGCCTGAACCTGCCCCGGGCCAAACCGCGGAGCGCACGACTGAACGCACCGCAGACGAAACTGCAGCTCTGGCGGCCGTCCAGCGTTTTTTTGATACCATGTCGGCCCAAGATTCCGCGGGTGCACGGAGCGTACTCGATGCTGAGGGCGACTTTGTTTCGGTGCGCTGGGCCGAGGACGGGGCTGCTGTGGTTCGACGAGCCCCCAATTCGGGCTATCTCTCGGGACTTGCATCACAGACCGACACTTATCTGGAACGTATGTGGGACTCCGATGTGCAGGTGCATGGACCGATCGCAACTGTGTGGACGCCATATGACTTCCACATCAACGGCAAGTTCAGCCACTGCGGCGTCGATGCGTTCCAGCTCCTCAAAACAGACGCGGGCTGGATCATCACCGGCGGCACGTACACGGTCGAACGGACAGGATGTGCAGCGAGTCCGCTCGGTTCCCCTGTTCAATAAACCATGAATTACATCTACTCGCCTCCGTCCTTCACCCGTATGCACCGCACGATCCGCCACACGCTCGTAGGAGCACTCCAGCTGATGCTCGTCGCTGCGTCTCTCCAGTTGCCAGTGAATGTCGCCGCACAATCAGGCGGCGCCGTGGGGTACACGCCGGAGCAGTGCCCAAGCTGCGCGTCGTGGAACGCGCCTCACGCGCCAGTTAGGCTATTCGGTAATTCGTACTGGGTCGGCACCGACGGCTTGGGCGCAATCCTCATCACTTCAGACGCCGGACACATCCTCATTGACGGTGCCCTGCCGGAATCTGCGCCGCATATCGAAGCAAATGTGCATGCACTCGGCTTTCGAATGACCGATATCCGACTCATTCTCAACTCCCATGCCCACTACGATCACTCCGGCGGTATTGCCGCGCTCCAACGGGCAAGCGGCGCCAACGTCGCGGCCACGGCTGCGTCCGCTGCCGTCCTGCTCACCGGACGAGCGGCTGCGGACGATCCGCAGCACGACATCGCACTCGCGTTTCCGACTGTCGGAGAGGTCCGGGTAGTCGCCGACGGCGACACACTACATGTCGGCCCTCTCGCCATCGTAACACATCTCACGCCGGGTCATTCACCTGGTGGCACCACGTGGTCGTGGCGCTCGTGTGAAGCGGATCGTTGCCTGGACATGGTTTATGCAGAAAGTCAGTCACCTGTGGCAGCGCCCAACTTTCGTTTTTCGGATGGCAGCGCGGTCGACAACTTCGAGCGCGGCTTAAAGGCAATTGAGGGGCTGGCCTGCGATGTCCTGGTCACGCCACACCCTGCGGCGTCGAAACTGTGGGAACGGGTTGCGGAGCGCGCCGCCGGCAACAGTGATGCGCTAATGGACCGTGAGGCCTGCCGTCGTTATGCGGCTCAGGGCCGTGACCAGCTGTCCAAGCGTCTCGCCAGGGAACGCGGCCAGGAGTAAAGCTGGGTGATCTGGTGCCGCCGGGGTCAGCGTACTCAACGCGCAACAAGCGCGCGCTCAGCTGAGCGCGCGCTTGCGTTAACATCTCGCATCCGGAGTGATGTCGCTGTGCTACCTGGTGCCGCGCTTCGTTGCGCTCCAACTCTCCGAGCCCTCGCTGCATAAAGCCAGACTGTTCTTTCCCGCTCCCTCGACCGACCACTCAATCATCTCAGCAACCAGCGGTGCCCAGAAGGGATCGTAACCAGCGCCGAAATCCGGGGTCGTCAGGTTCACTGCGCTTGAGCCAATGTACCCAAGCACCGAGGCGATCAACGCGACTCGTTTGGTCGCGCCCGCGTAGGTTGCTGTGGCCGTGCCATCGTAGTTGCCGGGCGCTACGTAGCTGAATCCGAGGCGGCGGTACGGCGTTGTCACGTCCACTACCGTTGGCGCCGGGAGTGCTGGTGGAAGAGTCAGTGTGCGCGGAGCCATACTCCTGAAATAGCTCACAACCGTCCTTTCACCACCAGGGGCATGGCGATCACCGCAATGCGCCACCTTGGCCCCACACGTTCACCGTACCGAGCGGCGACGGTTTTTCACTCTCGGGACAGCTGGGGTCGCGCAACCATCGCTGTGTGAAGCCGGGAGGCGTGACAGATGAGTGAATCGCTAGTCGCGCGCACCCTCCGTGGCGTTTTCCCGCAGCGCGGCACGCGCTATGCCGCGGAGCATTCCACCAAACACCAGCAAGTGCAGCGGATAGAGCGCATACCAGTAGACTCGTCCCACCCACTTCACTGGATCGAACAGGGCCGTCTGCCGAATAGTCGACGATGACGCGTCGCCAGTGACTTCGAATTCCAACCACGCTCGCCCAGGCAATTTCATTTCAGCCTCAAGCCGAAGCAGCGACGGCTCTATCGCTTCGACACGCCAGAAATCGATCGTGTCACCTACTCGGAGATTCCTTCCCACAGGGCGACCGCGGCGCATGCCCACGCCGCCGATCAGCATATCCATTAACCCACGCACCTTCCACAGCGTGTTCCATGCGTACCAGCCGGTCTCCCCGCCCATCCGTGAGATCGCCGCTAGCGCGGCGCCGGGCGGGACGTCGACGGTGACCGTACGCGAGTCCATCAGCTGAGCGTCGAATCGCACACCATCCCACGATTCCGTGTCGCCGGCAGAGGAGACGGCGTCGAACCACCGTGTCGATGCTTCGTCGGGTTCATCATGCGTCACCGCGCGATTGATGGCCTCGTCTATGCCCATTGGCCGTACGGCGAACATGTCCAACGCCGCCGGGTCCCTCACCACCGTGCTATGGATGATGCTCTCGATCAGCTTGCGACCGATGCGAGCATAAAGCGGTGTGACGAGGCCGAGCCAGAGGCTGGATACGTAGGGTGTCAGCACGGGTACTGGAATCATTCGGAGGCGGCGACCACGCTGTCGTGCGTAAGCCTGCATGATTTCGGCGTACGATACTCTATCTGCGCCTCCGATCTCGTAAATGCGATACTGCGACACCGGGAGATCAAGGGCCGCGACCAGGTACTGTAGCACGTCATCAATGGCAATAGGCTGGGCGGGCACCTTAACCCACCTGGGCGTGATCATGATGGGGAGCCTCTCGACCAATGAACGAATCATCTCGAACGAGAGACTACCTGCCCCGATGACAATCGATGCGCGAAATTCGAGGACGGGCACTCCCGACTCGCGCAGAACATCCCCGACTTCATGGCGGCTGCGCAGATGAGCAGACAGTTCATCTTCGGCGTTGCCGAGTCCGCCCAGATAAATGATTCCGCGAACTCCAGCTTGTTTCGCCGCTGTTCCGAAGTTCGTGGCAGCGCGTCGATCAGCATCCTCAAACGAACCACTCGATCCCATTGAGTGAATGAGATAGTAGGCGACGTCGACGCCACGCATCGTATTCAGCAGACTCGGTGGATCGAGCACATCCCCCTGAACAACTTCGGTTGACGGATTGGCTCTGGCGGTGATGACCGATGGTCGCCGGGCCAGGCATCTGATGCGACAGCCTCGCTGTTCCAAGGCTTTCAGCAGTCGCCCGCCAACGTATCCGCTGGCACCCGTAAGCAGCACGAGCGGTGGCGGCGGCGCAGGATTCTCTGATTCCGCCTTGGCGGGGCCGTCAATAGTTCGGGGAATCCAAGGCATGATCGGTTCAACGGTACGAAAGAAGCCTTTGTTCCAGAGTCACTCTCGCCTGACATCCCGAGGACTTCCTGGCGCTACAACGCGCGAAATCGGGCTGTGTGGACACGCTGCCAGTTTGAGTTACTTTTTCGGTCAAGCGTCCATCCGATCAAGCGAGGTACCTCATGATCAAGACACTGATGAAGGTCATTGGTGGCTTAGTCGCAATACTTCTCGTCGCCGCTGCGGGGCTGGCTTATGTCGGGTCCAAAAAACTGACAAGCCCCCGTGCTTTGCCGGTTCGGCCAATCACCGTGGTCCGTGATTCACAAACGATCGCGAGGGGACAACATCTGGCCACGGCGATCATGAAGTGCGTCGATTGCCACGGCACTGACCTGGGAGGTACAACGCCTCTCGCCGAGATGGGTCCCATGGGCACCGTCCACAGTGCAAACCTGACGTCGGGCGTGGGGGGCAGGATGGGCGCGTATGGAGATGACGCCACGCTTGCGGCTGTGATCAGACACGGGATCACCAAGGACGGGATACCCATCCCGATCATGCCTGCCGCGGCGTATTACCGTGCGTCGGACGCTGACATGTCTGCCTTAATCGCTTATCTGCGCAGTCTGCCTAAAGTGGACCGGGTGATTCCACCCAGCAACGTCGGCGCGTTAGGCAGAATTCTCTACGCCGCCGGACAGTTTTCGGTTATCGAAGCCGATTTCGTTGATCATTCATCTGCGCCCTTTCCCGACCAGACTCCGTCGCCAACGGTTGAGTACGGCCGGTACCTCACCGAGATCGGCGGCTGCACCAGCTGCCACGGCGCCGCGCTCTCCGGCGGACCCATCCCCGGCGGCGATCCGAGTTGGCGCCCCGCCACCAACATCACCCCCGAGGGTCTTAAGGGCTGGACAGAGCAGGACTTCATCACTGCCATGAAAACCGGCGTGCGGCCCAACGGTGTACCTATCGATACGCTGATGCCGTGGCGGCAGGCCGCACTGATGGATTCAGTGGAGTTTGCTGCGACGTGGAAGTTTCTGCAATCGATGCCAGCTAAAGCGTATCGCGAGAAATAGTCACCAGGCATACAGCTAAAACGGGAGGGTTCTACGTCCCCTCCCGGCCGGCCCACCACGTTAAGGCAATTGCCACGTGTTCAGCCACGAAATCGCTTTTACCGTTGACATAAGCTGCGTTGTCCCCGTCATGCTCGGCGGCCAGACGTGCCTTGAGCTCGCCATAAACTGACGCCACGTCCGGGTGCGCCCGCATGTAGTCGCGAAACGCCAGATGTCGCGTTACATTGTGCGAGCCTTGCACGAAGGCGTGCACCTGATGACTGCGCGTGCCGGCTGAATCGTTGCGGCGGAAGTAGCGCCGGTCCGGGATGCCAAACTCACCCATTGCCTCATAGTTTAATGCTGTGAGTGCGCCGACCCGCCAGTCGAGCTCCTGCAGCGAGGTGACCTCCACAAGGATGTCGATCACAGGTTTCGCCTTGATGCCCGGTATCGCCGTGCTGCCGATGTGATGGATTTGCACCATCACCTCCTGCAGCGCGCCCGCGAGCCGCGTCGATTCTGCCGCGAAATTGTCCCGCCACGCCGGATCGTGCGTTGTCACCTGGATCATACCGAAATGAGGATCCTCAACTCCCGGGTGCCAACCGTGCCAGCTCCGCCTTGATCAGTCCCGCTTCGCGCGACTCTTGATTGATCTGCAGCGCCTCATCAAAGTTGGCTCGCGCTTTGGCACTATCGCCGGCCTTCGCGTACGCGCGCCCAAGTGTCAGCAACAGTCGTTGGCGTCCGTGATGCGAGAACTGATCAAACGCAGGCCCCATCCCCTTGCGCATGCCTTCCAGCATTCCGATCACGTGTGGCGCCATGCCGTAGGAGTCCGGCAGCTCGACGTAGCTTGCCGCCGCCACAGAGAGCACGGCGCCATGGCGGGGCGCCAGCTTCTCGGCTCTTTGGAGCAAAGCGAATCCCTTGTCCAGATGCAACTTCTCTGCGACCGGGTCAGCTTTATCCAATCGGGACGCGACGAAGACCCAGAGTGCGCCGTGATAGGCAAGCGTCTCGGGGTCATCTTTGCGTAGTTCCAGTGCACGATTGAAGGTGGCGTCGGCCTTCCCCACCGCCTCTCTGTTGCCGCCCCCAAAGTACTGGAAGAAGTACCCTTTCCCGAGTCGTCGCACCGCTTCAAAGTTGTTCGGATCCGCCGCAACATCGCTCTCGGCAGCGCTCATTTCATCCCGTGTGGGAACGCGCCCTGCCACAAAATCCTGCGCAAACTGTCCGGGAATCGGCGGTCGCGCCGATGCGGGCGGCCGGTCCTGCGCCCCCACCGGATCTGCGACGCCACCTGCCAAGAGTGTCGACGCAGAGAGTACTGCCAGAACCCACAACCTTCTGTTATTCATTGCTGCGACCTCGGGGTATGGGGTGATCACACGGTCCTGAGAGCACAAGGGGCTTGTGCGCTCAACGGTTGGACAGCACAATCCGATAGAGCGGCGACCGGAATCTGTCGCTCCTACGGCGCTTCACAAGCACCGGATTCAAACCGCGCCTCCTTCAGAGTCGTAGCGCAGCCTGCAGGGTTCGGAAGTGAGGGTTGACCTTGTGGAGGACGGATTCTGATTGGTCTGAGCCAACCACGACCCCGATCAGGTTGACATATGGACGACGGATCAGAGGATCTCCCCGATGACGTTCGCAGGATGCTCGACGTCCTGACCCCCTTCGCGGAGGGCACTTGTTCAGCTGCAGAGGCCCGACGCGCACTGATGGCGATTCCCGCGCCAACACGCGCGGTGTCTTGATGACGGCGGCCGAAAGCGACAATCTTAAAGGTTGCCATGCCCCGCGTCTCTTCGCGTGAAGTTCCCGGATCTCAGGAGCGATGGTTTGAGTGAAAGCAGCAGCAAGCTCATAAAGCCGGGCCACCTGCTGGCAGGCTGGGCGGCTTACTGGAGCGTTCTGGCAGCCGCAACGCTCTGGCGGCCCGCGCTCATCGCATGGCGCGTCTCCCGACCTGAAGCCAATGGGTCTATTACCGCGGGCTTCGACAACTCGAAGTTCTTCCTGACCATGGCCAGAGACGGCCAGACCGTTCTCGAACAAGCGGCGACGGCCGGACAAATCGCCGCGTGGATTGTTGTCCCACCACTTCTCATCCTCGGTACGTGGATGTTGTTCCGCTCACGCGAGCAGCGGCGCCTGGAAGCGATCCGCGTTGCGGAGCTCGAAGCGGGCCACGCTCCGGCCTCCCCCATACTCTCGAGCGAGCGTGAGTACGCAGACCGGCACGATAGCTAAGTAAAGATGGGCAACCTTGAATACCACGACATCAAGTCCGCCCAGCCCGCACTGAAGCCGACCGGGATCATCAACGCGTGAAAGAGTGCGAAGAATGCGAGCGACAGCGGATACGCGAGACGTCGCTCACCTGCCTTGTAATCAGACACCATCAGGGCAATGAGAATTATTTCCACAGTAAAAAAGCTGCTGTGCAACGCGGCCATGAAATCCACGTGAGGCGCTCCCACCCGAGCGTACAAACGCGTTAACGCCGGTGGAAACCCGAGAAGCACGGTCGCCGACATAAAGCGTTTGTGAGCCGCCGGCGTGCGCACATTCCTGAGCGCCATCACAACCAGCAGGATCATGAACACAAGTGACGGCAAATCAATAAACGCCAGCAATGGCGGCAGGAACGGTGGCATCTCGGGATTCACAAACATCGCTGCAACCATCTGCGCACCACTCAGCACGAGAACCGGCAGTAAAACAATCGCTCCCTTGGCGACTCTCCTGTGCCACGTCACAAGCCCTCGCGACATCAGCCAGGACTGAACAGCCAGTACAACAACCCACAGAGTGGCGGTGGTTCCATGCACCGAATGCGACAGATCGCGCGCACCGAGTGGACGGAAGAACGAAGGCCAGAACCCGGCGACGATAGCTGCAAGAGCCGCAAGAAAATACCAATGCGCCCGCTGGTATGTCGGCGCCGAGGAGTTCAACCCGCCCAGTGATGCCGCCGGAGATGTCATTGTGCAGCCTGTAGGAGGAACAATCCGAGCAGCCGCTACTTTCTCCTCCCGTTAAAGCCTTGGCAAGGGGCACTGAACCACCGCTGCCGCAGATACCCGCGAACAGGGGTCACTCAATGTGACACGGAACAACACAACCTTGCCGGCACTCTGTGTACATTCAGAAGTCACACCACTGAGGCCGGAATGACACAGCCAGATTGGACCATTCTCGCAACATACGCGTCCGGATTCGAGGCCGACCTGGCCATGGGCCAACTCGAAGCCGCCGAGATCCCGGCGCTGCTCGACAGTCACGACAGCGTTGGCATTTTCGGGCCGGGCTTCCAAGGGTCGACGGCACACGGTTTTACTGTACTCGTTCCAACGGTGGCCCTCGAGGAAGCGCGGGCAATCGTCACCCTCGCTGACGGCAACGATTAGTACTTCGCGCATGGGAAGATGACGCAGCTAAGTACTAACACGCGCCCCCGCGGCATACGCGTTGCAGCAGCAACATTCGTAGTTCTTGCCACGTTCGTCGCCCTCTTTCAGCTGGCACTGGTCCTCGGCGCGCCATGGGGTCATCTCACCTGGGGTGGACGTTTCCCGGGTGATTTTTGACGGTCAGCGCAACGCGTAGACTTTGCCGTCGGTGCTTCCGACGTACAGGACACCATCCACTATGGTAGCTGACGAAAGGATTGAACCGACGGTAAACATCGTGCGAACACCGATCATTAAACCGTCCAACGTTCTGTCGGGATACATGCCACCGACCTGCAACACACCAGATGAATCCGTCCACTTCGCGCCGTTGGCCTTCGAGCCGTCTGTCTGAAAGTGCGCAAGGAACTTGCCGGTCACCATGTCCACCGAGTGCAGCCATCCGTCACTCGTGCCATAGTAAATCACGTTGCCCGCAATGGAAGGTGATGCAAAGGAGATGGCATTGTTGGGGACGTCGAAACGCGCCGCACCAGTCGCGACATCGAGCGCCTTGAAGCGCCGACCATCTGACGTGGCGAAGTAAACAACTCCATCCCGCACCGCCGGCGAACCGATGGTCCAGCCCCCTTTGTTGTCGTGCACCCACTTAAGTGTGCCAGTCAGCGCATCCACCACGTGGAAATGCCCGTCGCGCCC
>JBGTBX010000126.1:0-2581 GCA_041749115.1 Gemmatimonadaceae bacterium | reverse complement strand
GATGTCGCTCACGTGCGCGTAATCGCGCACGCAGGTGCCGTCGGGGGTCGGGTAGTCGATGCCGCGAATCGTGAATTCCTGCGCAGCGGGATCGCCAGACGCGTAGGCGATGAGCCGGGGGATGAGATGGGTTTCGGGCTCATGGCATTCGCCGATGTCGCCGTCGGGATCGGCGCCTGCTGCGTTGAAGTAACGCAGGGCGATGACGTCGAGCGCGCCGCGCGATCCGGTGGCGGCCAGTATGCGTTCGGCCTGGAGTTTGGAGTGACCGTAGGGGTTGACCGGCTTCTGGGGGGTCGACTCGTTGATCGGCTGTCTCCCGGGTATGCCGTAAGTCGCGCAACTACTGGAGAATACGAGTTTGCGGACGCCGGTTCGCAGCATGGCGTCTACGAGTGTCTGGGTGCCGCGCACGTTGTTGTCTGCGTAGAGTTCGGGCTGCTGGACGGATTCCTCCACCAGTGCGAGTGCGGCGAAGTGCATTACGGCGACGGGCTTGTGTTTCGCGAATACCTCGTCGAGGCGGGGGGCATCGCGGATGTCGCCGACTTCGAGTGGACCCCATTGCACGGCCCATTCGTGTCCGCGCTCGAGATTGTCGTAGGTCACGGGCAGGTAGCCGGCACGCGCGAGTGCCTTGCAGGCGTGGCTGCCGATGTAGCCGGCGCCGCCGGTGACGAGGATTGCCTTCACTGCCAAGTGCTCATCCGCAGGTAGATCGACTGTTGCCTCCGGGAAAGACCGACGGTCAATGCGCGAGAAGCGGACGCTGACTGCAGTGGAGCTACGAGCATTTCTGAATCACAAATGCAATTGAGCCGGCACGATGAATCAAGTCAATCTCTTTGTCCTTGAGCGGCCAGCGCATCTTCCTCGGAGCAAGAAATGGACACGCACGATCCAAAGCTTCCACTCCACGGAGTAGGTATCTGATTGCGCGCGAGTATCTTCCCATTCTCGACAGTGCACGCAAGGTATCCGTACTCGCCCACGCCTGGGTTAGTCTCAGCGATTTCGTCATCGAAAGTAAAGATAACAATCCCCAAACCGTATGATGGAAGTAGGACTGATGAAAAGGCTCTCCCAACGAGACTGTTCCCAAGTAGATCCCGCCGGTCGCCAGTACCCTTTCGACCTCCAGCATCGCTACGACGGGATTATGGAGATGTTCCAGCACTGCGTAAGACAGAACGCAGTCGAACGCGCCGGAGCGAAAGGGAAGGCTGTGCGCATCGGTGAGAAGATCGGCCCGCGGTGAAGTGTAGTCGACCCCAACATATGCGAAGCCAAGATGCTCAACCGGACCCTTCTGATCTTTCGGACCGCATCCAAGGTCCAGGACTCGAGCACCCGGCTCCAGCACTGCGCTCATGGCGGACATCAATTCGCGGGAATCCCGAAATGCGTTTGGTCCGGAATAGGTGACTTTCGGACCGCGCGTGAGGATTTTTTGCAAAGTCTCTTCCGCATCAGCGGGCGGTGCTCTGGAAAAAGTTACACTGAGGGCGCGTGGGCGCTGGGGTCTGAAATCGTGGCCCTCAGACCGAAACTCGCAAGCTGTGCACGCAGCCGCATCTTGCTCCCAAGTCAGCGCGGCAAGGCAATCGGGGCAAACCATCACACTCTTGAACCACGATTGGGTCATGCCAACAGCGTCCTGTCTGGGCGTGCACACAGATACGCACTTTCAGAGTCCCTAATGCGAGCCTTTGCAATTAGCGAGATCCTTTTCACAGGCGGCCGTCGGAGGTGTGGGACGGGATGGCGTGTTTTATGTCGTAGATGACGCCGGTGGGTTTGCACCAGGCGCGGATCTGCGCTGCGGGTTGGTCCGGGTCGATGAACTGGCGGTGCGCTACAGCGAGGATGACTGCGTCGTAGACGGCGGCATCGGGCTTGGCGATGAGGTCGATGTTGTACTCGCGGCGGCAATCGTCGGGGCACGCCCAGGGATCGTATACGTCGACTTCGGCGTGATAGGCGCGCAAGGCTTCGACGATCTCCACCACGCGCGTGTTTCGAAGATCCGAGCAGTTCTCCTTGAACGTGATGCCGAGCACCAGCACGCGCGCACCGACGATGTTGATGCGCGAGCGGGCCATGAGCTTGAGCACCTCGCCCGTCACGTACCCGCTCATGCTCTCGTTGATGCGGCGTGCGGCGAGGATCATCTCGGGGTGATAGCCCACTTCCTGCGCCTTGTGCACGAGATAGTAGGGATCGACGCCGATGCAGTGCCCGCCGACGAGACCCGGGCGGAAATTGAGGAAGTTCCACTTGGTGCCGGCTGCATTGAGCACGGCGTCCGTGTCGATGCCGAGCCGACCGAACAGCTGCGCGAACTCGTTGACGAGCGCGATGTTGACGTCGCGCTGGGTGTTCTCGATGGCCTTCGAGGCCTCTGCCACACGGATGCTGGGTGCGCTGTGCGTGCCGGCTTTCACGATCTGCCGATACAGCGCGTCGACGAAGGCTGCGGCTTCCGGAGTCGACCCGGCGGTGACCTTGACGATATCGGTCAGGCGCCGCTGGCGATCGCCGGGATTGATGCGCTCGGGACTGTAGCCCACGAAAAAGTCGC
>JBGTBX010000125.1:0-3554 GCA_041749115.1 Gemmatimonadaceae bacterium | reverse complement strand
GCGCGGTCTACCGCGCGACCCTTGCACGACGAGAACGGCGTGCCAGGCTGGGCCGATCGGCGAGCCCGCCCATTGGTTTCGCATCGACTGTGGTCGGGACCCAGAATCGGGGAGAGGAAGCGCGGTGCTTCCCCACCCCGTGTGCGGCCTAGATCAGCCCACGTTCGGCGAGCGAGCAACTGCTGCCCCCGCCGACGATGAAGTGATCCAAGACCCGGATGTCGACCAGGGCCAACGCGTCGCGTAGGCGAGTGGTGATGATCTCATCCGCCTGGCTCGGCTCCGCGACCCCGCTCGGATGGTTGTGCGAGAAGATCACCGCGGTTGCGTTGTGCCGCAGGGCAGACTTGACCACCTCCCGCGGATGAACGCTGGCGCCGTCGACGGTGCCCGCGAACAGGATCTCGCTGGCGACGATCCGGTGACGGCTGTCGAGCGCAAGCATGAGGAAGAGCTCACGCTCCTCCAGCGCCAGCAAGGTGGTCAGGTACTCCCGGATCGCACTGGGCGAGACTAGGGGTTTACCCGGCATCTTCGCGAGCCGCAGCAGGATGGCACGTGCCTCGGCAAGCACGCGAGCCTCCTCCGCGGACAGACGGTCGGTCTGCCGCAGCAGATCAATGCCGGTCTCCTGGGCCAGCGCGGCAGCGCGCCGAGTGGACTTACGGGCGCGAGTCGGTGTTGGGACCTCAGTTGAGTTCGTGTCGCTCATGACGGCGATCCTTGATTACGTCGGGGCGGGATTGCCCGCCGCCGGCGGCTCACGCCGCGCGCAAGCAGTCAAGGATCGCCAGACCGCCGCAGGCGGCGAGTGCGTCGCGCACTCGTCCTTGACGGCGAGCACGGCGTGATAGGCTAGAAATTCACAGGCAATCCCGCCCCAGCTCTTCTGAGCCCGTAAGGCTCGCACCGCGCGCTCTCGCGGCGCACAGCCCCGACTTACCGAACAGTTACCCTTTGATTCTGCGGCTGCCTCAGTGACGGTTCAGCGGGCGCTTCGGGTCAAAGCAGCGAAAAAGACAGATACCCGCGCTCCGAACACTCTCGGACGATTGAACGCCCGTTCACGGCGATGAGTGGTCATTGGCGGGTCTTTGGCGCAGGCTCTCGCATTACGCAGGTTCGAATTACGGGAACAATTTAACCGGGGCCACTCAAACCCGTTAGTCGCTTCCGATTGCCCGTGAATAAAGTCGCATAACTGCCGTTCGTCGTCGTTCGCTCAGGCCCGGTGTCGCGAGCTGCCGGGGCCTTTCGGCTGTTGGCGCCGTCACCTCTAGACTGTCAGCTGCCGCAAGGTGCACTCTAAGCATCCGATCTGTTGATGGGGATGTAACATGGAAGTCCAGGAACTTTGGAGCCTTTTGGCGTGGTTTCAGAAGAATGTCGTGGAACCGCGAATTCACAAGAAGTACGGCGCGCTGCACAGCGTACTAAACCAGAATACCCAGCCAAATCAGGCCAAGGTCTCGATGGAACAGCAGGCCAACGATCTGACAGCATCGCTGCGGGCAATGCCGATCCATGAGTTGACGACACAACAGGTCGGATACTTGAGTCGCCTTGGAGTTGCCGATTTCTTTGGCGAGCGCGGCGCTGCTTACGTTGAAGAAGTTCTTTACAAGAATGCTATTGATCCGGCGACAGCGATGAACCGCATCGAACCGATAATGGCCACGCTCAACCGAGCCATCGACAAGACCAATAAGACGCGCGAAGGCCTTGCTGATGTCGTCACACCCGGTGATGCCGAGGTACTCAATCTGTTCCGTGTCACATTCGTCAATGACGCGTCCATCAACAATGTCGTTGATCTCAAGAAATGGTCGAATGACTGGTTCACCATCGCGCGCGGGGTCGTCATGGCGCACGATCTCGCGCCAAACGAAGTGAAAGTTGTAAGTGCGCAAAGCGGCTCAATCATCATCAGCTTTGGCTTGTGCCTTGTCGCCCTAAAAACTCTTAGCACGATTGTCGAGCGAGCCCTCGTGATCGCCAACAGCGTCCAAGACGTGCGTTTGAAATCTGAGCAGATCCGCAGTTTGAAGCTGAACAATGATTTGGCCGAACAGAAAGTGAAGGCGGCTGCGGAACAGCTACAAGCGGCAGCAAAGACAGAGCGGGATGAGCGAACTGAGCAGATTGCAAAGGAGGTTTCTCAATCGATTGGCCTCAAGAGAGCCGATGGAGAAAAAATGGCGGCGTTAAGCAAGTCAGTCAAACTTATCGTTCAGTTCATCGACAAAGGTGGCGAGGTTGACATTTTTGTCGAGCCCGAAGGCGACACCAACGAAACCTCGGCTGCCGAAGACGCACAACGGGCATTGCGGCAAGAGATTCGGGACCGCGGCCAAACCATCCGCAGAATCGAGGATGACAAGCGGCGACTTGGCTATATAAAGGAAGGTGACGGCGATGCGGAAGTTTCTGACAACGTTGAGGACTAGAATTGGTTTGCGAGACAATTCATTCGGAATTATCCGCAAACTGCAATTCCGCAGGCGCGGCCGCTGAGGTCTGTGGCAGGTGCAGCTGCCCCTCCTAAGTTAGTTACGATGTGAATGAATGAAAGATGCGACTTTTTCAGCTGGCAACATCTAATTTGCGTCCAACTTGGAATTGGATCCCGCGGCATTCGCCATCGCGAATTTTCGCAACATCTTCCCGCGGCACTACTGCCCATGGTCCGTCCGGATCCAGCACCAGGCCGTCCAACGCCTGATCCAGCACGATATCGAGGGCCTCGACCGACGACACCCTCGCATGGCAGGGTGCCTCGGGCACACGCCGCTGCAATTGGTCCAAAGACGTGAAAGCCAACAAGGCCGGCTTGCCGTCCGGCGAGGTCGTGGTCAGTACTGACATCGTCGTGTCTTGCCCAAGCTTGGCAGGACTGGCCGATGGTGTGGCCTCCGGATCGGCAACCACTACGAACAGCTCGCCCTCACCCAGCGCCCAGTAGAGCGCGGCGCGATGGGCGTCCGAGGGCTCACGACACAAGGTGTCGATGGCAGCGGCAATGCCAGTCGGCGCGGGATCACCGACGGGCCGCCGGCGAAAAGGCCATCGCATTTCGTCTAAATACTCCTCGTCGTCAGCGAATACAGACTCGCTTACGACTTCAACTGCCGGGCCTCCGCCGGCCCTGCCGTCAGTGCCTCCATCGGCTCGGGGGACAAGTGATTGGACCGGTTCCTGGGAAACGAGCCGCGGAACTCCTGCCGTGAGGCCCTAACGCGGCATCTCGGGGTCACGTGCCTGCGCCTTGACGGGCACGGCCTCAGCGCGCGCTTTCAGATGCACCGGTTCGAGCGGCTGCCCAACCTCGATCGTCTTTGCGAGGTGCGCACGCAGATGGTCCACGAACTGCTCGCGCGCCTCGCTGCTCGTAATGCGCTGCTCGACGCCGGCGCGCGCCATCTGCAGCTGCAGGTAACTACCCTCAAGCTCCGGATACTGCTTCACGGCTTCCGCGGCGGTGATCGATACATTGCGGAACGTGTCGGCCATCCCAAAACGCCGGTCGAGAAACTCCTTCGTCTCCAGGATCCATT
>JBGTBX010000124.1:0-5764 GCA_041749115.1 Gemmatimonadaceae bacterium | reverse complement strand
CGCACCGACACGCCGGGCGCTCTCGATGTAAAAGTTCCGGAGCTGATCGACCTGCTCCTCACCGAGTGGTACGATGCCACGGAGTCACAAACGCTCATGACGAAGATTGACGCCATTGATTCAGCTGCACGCGCACTTGGGGCTTCGTCGTTTGTGGCCCTTGCTCCGGCTGCACAACTGAACCTCCTGCGCGACCTCGATGCTCGACGCGAAGAGAAGGAGGGTGCGGCCGCCGGATTCCGTGAACTCAAGTCGCTCACCGTCTTCGGATACTTCACATCCGAACGCGTAACCAGGGACATCCTCAAAACACGCATGTCGTTCCCCCGCTACGACGGCAACGCCCCGGTGACACAATGAGTCGCCAGGATCGCACCTTCGATGCCATCGTTGTCGGGTCGGGAATGACCGGCGGGTGGGCCGCGATGGAGTTCTCCCGCAAAGGACTTCGAACTTTGTGTCTCGAAGCAGGGCGGCCCATTGATCCCGCAAAAGAATACGTGGAACACGTGCACCCGTGGGAACTCAAGTTCCGCGGGCGTGGCGATAAGCAGCGCATCGCGCGCGAGCAACCGGAGCAGAAGTTCTGTTATGCCTGCGACGAGTGGTCGGGGAAGTTCTTCGTGAACGACCTCGAAAATCCGTATACGTATCCCGCTGATCGTCCCTTCCGCTGGATTCGCGGACGACACGTCGGTGGCCGTTCAATCATGTGGGGCCGCCATGTGTACCGGTGGAGCGACCTCGACTTCGAGGCGAATGCCCGCGACGGCAACGGCAACGACTGGCCCATCCGCTACGCCGACATCGCTCCATGGTATGACCATGTCGAACGTTTCATCGGCATCTGTGGCCAGAATGAAGGGCTCGCGCACCTCCCTGACGGTCAGTTTCTTCTACCCATGCCGCTTAATGTCGCGGAGCAGTCTGTACGGGAGAAGCTGCTCGGTGCATTTGGTGGTGAGCGCGTGCTGACACCTGGGCGGTGCGCTGTTATCACACAACGCCACAACGGGCGTGCGGCCTGTCACTACTGCGGACACTGCGAGGCGGGGTGCGTTACAAAATCGTACTTCTCGTCTGTGAACGTCACGCTGCCGGCAGCACAGGCTACTGGTAAACTGACGCTGCGCCCGTTCAGCGTGGTCGAAAGTGTGTTGTATGACGAGCGGACCGGGAAAGCGAGCGGCGTTCGTGTGATCGATGCGAACACCGGCGAATCCATCGAATACTTTGGTCGTGTGGTTTTCCTCTGTGCGTCTGCGCTCGAATCAGTGCGTCTCCTGCTTAATTCCCGCTCTTCACGTTGGCCGCAGGGGTTGGCCAACTCCTCCGGTCTCCTCGGCAAGTACATCATGGACCACACCATGGGAGCCGGCGCCAGCGGTCGTGTGGAAGGTTTTGACGACCGGCGCGACATCGGGCGACGACCTCATGGGTTCTATTTGCCGCGTTTTGCCAACGTGAAATCCTCATCACCCGATTTCCTGCGCGGATTTGCTTATCAAGGCGGCGCATCGCGTGCGGGATGGCAACGCGGCGGCAGTATGCCGGGGTTCGGCGCGGATTTCAAGAATGCGCTGATTCGCGACCTGGCGCCGTGGTCCATTAATCTGTACGGGTTCGGTGAATGTCTGCCGCGCGAAGAGAATCACGTGCGGCTCGATACGGAGAAGAAGGATCGCTGGGGAATTCCCGCGCTTCACATCGACGTGACCTACGGCCCCAATGAGCAGAAGGTCTATCAGGTCACGCAGGACGAAGCCGCAAATATGCTCGAGGCCGCCGGCGTGAAGGACATCCGGAGCTACCGCGAAGAAGGGGTGTATCCGGGGCTTGTTATTCATGAAATGGGTGGGGCGCGCATGTCACGCACCGCCAGCGAGGGCGTGCTTAATCGCCATAATCAAGCGTGGGACGTGCCTAACCTCTTTGTCACCGACGGCGCCTGTATGACGTCGAGCGCCAATCAGAATCCGTCGATCACCTACATGGCGCTGACCGCCCGCGCCGTGGACCATGCAGTGGCGTCCATGAACCGGAACGAACTGTGATGATACATTCACCTGGATCACCGATGAACCGCCGAAGCGCCGTGCAGACGATGGCTGCTCTCGCGGGTGCTGCAATGATCAAGCGCCCCTCCGAAGAGCTCAACGCGCCGGTCGTTCCCGGTGTGCAGCTTTATACGGTGCGCTCCGAAATGCAGAAGGGCGTCGAACGCACTTTGGAGCGTGTCGCAACAATCGGTTATCGCGAAGTGGAGTTCGCCGGGTACTTCAACAAGAAACCCGCCGAGATCGCGCAACTGCTCAAGGCCAATAAGCTCACAGCGCCCGCCGCACACGTGGATCGCGGCGCGATCGGCGCCGGCTGGGACAAGGTGCTCGACGACGCGGCCGCGGCTGGCCATCAATGGGTGATCGTCGCCTGGGTGCCGGAGAAGGACCGCGGTTCAGTGGAGGCCTACAAACGGCTGGCCGGCGAGTTCAACGTCGCCGGCGCCGCCGCTACAAGGCAGGGACTCTCGTTCGCCTATCACAACCACGAATTCGAGTTCGCCAGAGTCGGCGATACCAACGGACACGCAGTGCTGCTTAAGGAATGCGATCCCGCACTGGTACACTTCGAACTCGACCTCTTCTGGGCAACCAAGGCAGGCGTCGACGTGGTGGCTTACGTTAAGCAGCACGCGAAACGTTTCCCGCTGGTGCACGTGAAAGACATGACTGCCGGTGGTGTCATGACCGAAGTCGGGTCCGGGACGATCCCCTTCCAGAAGATCTTCGACGCTGCCAACGGCCGTATCCGTCATTTCTTTGTCGAGCACGACGAACCCGCGGTGCCCTTCGACTCCATCAGTACCAGCCTGGCGGCCCTGCGTCGCTACTCCGCATGAAGCGACGTGACGCGCTCACCCGCCTCGGAGGTGTCATGGCACTCGGCGCTGCCGGCATCGACGTTGATGCCATGCGCAACGCTGTCGCAGGCGCCGGACGCCTCAAACAAAGCGTTTGCCGCTGGTGCTACGACAAGATCCCGCTCGACACATTGTGCAAGGCTGCGAAGGAAATCGGACTGGCTTCTGTGGAGCTGCTTGATGAAGACGAATGGGCAGTTGCCAAAAGCCACGGCCTCACGTGCGCCGTATCCAATGGCCCATCAACCATTCCTGTCGGTTTTAACCGGCGGAGTGAACACGATCGCCTCGTAAAGGATTCAGAGCGTTTGTTGCCACTGGTTGCGGCAGCGGGCCTCCCGAACATGATCGTCTTCTCCGGCAATCGTGCGGGAATGTCAGACGGCGAGGGACTCGAGAATTGTGTGGTGGGCCTGAAGCGAATCACACCCATCGCCGAACGTTTGGGAGTCACCGTTGTAATGGAGCTGCTTAATTCGAAGGTCGATCACAAGGACTACATGTGCGACCGGACGCCGTGGGGCGCAGAACTGGTCCGGCGCGTCGAGAGCCCACGCTTTAAGCTGCTGTACGACATCTACCACATGCAGATCATGGAAGGTGATGTCATCCGCACGATCCGCGACAACTTCGACGCGATCGGCCACTATCACACAGGTGGTGTACCGGGGCGCAACGAGATCGACGACACGCAGGAGCTGGCGTACCCGACAATTATGCGGGCGATCGCCGATCTGGGCTACCATGGATTCATAGGGCAGGAGTTCATCCCGAAACGCGATCCACTGACAAGCCTGGCCCAGGGTGTGAAGATCTGCGACGTGTGAGCAGGCAGCGAGTGATAACCTGTCCAGTGTTGGCGCGATCACGATAGCTCCCATAAGCAGCGAAGGGCGCTGAGAGCGTGGGTTGTCGCGAACACGTGGAACAAGGCGAAACGGCGCGGCCGGAAATCCTTGAACGCGCTCCGTCACGCCCAGCTTCATCTGGTCACTGCGGACATGTCCGTGAGCCCCCGGCGAGCTAGAGTCTGCAATGCTCGCTCCCCGTCATGGCCTTGATTGCATCCCGAAGCCACTCAACCAGTGACCTTCCGCGACACACTCCCTCTTGTAGCTGCTGCCTTGGCACTCGCCTGCTCGCCCGCCGCTTCCCAGACACCTCCGCCGCCGATCGACGGACCCATCGCTGAACGTGCGCGGAGCATATTGCAGCGCGACGAGCAGCACCTCATCGAGTTCCGCCGCGACCTTCACCGCAACCCGGAGACATCCGGCAATGAGGCGCGTACGGCGCGCGTGGTCGCCGCCGAGCTTCGGCGAGTCGGCCTCACCGAAATTCGAAGCGGTGTTGGAGGCTATGGCATCGTGGCGATGGTTCGCGGTCGACTCCCCGGTCCGACGATCGCGTATCGGGCCGACATGGACGCGGTCGCATCGTCAGCCCCTGATCCCGTCGAATTCAGGTCGTTAAACAGCGGCATTCGGCACATCTGTGGTCACGATATTCACACTACAGTAGGCGTCGCGCTCGCCAGCATCTTTCAGTCCCTGGCGGACTCCCTGGCAGGCAACGTCATGTTCGTCTTCCAGCCCGCTGAAGAACGCGCAACCGGTGCAAACGCGATGCTCGCCGACGGCGTGTTCGGCGCCGAGCGACCCATCGCGATTTATGGCGTGCATACAGCGCCGTACGAAGTTGGCCAACTCGGTACGACCGCCGGGCCGATGATGGGGGGCAGAGACCTCTTCTCTGTTACGCTCACTGGTGCCGGTGATCTCTCCCAGGCAACGAACAGTGTTCTGCAGGCTCTGCAGGGCCTGTCCACAGTTGCCGCGGGACAGAATTTTACTAACCAGCCGATCGATTTTATCGTTGTCACGCTCAATCCGCCGCAAACGGGGGCAGGACTGGCGTCAATCACCGGGAGTGTTTCAGTGGCGAGTGCCACGTCACGCGCCCGCGCACGTCAGCTCGTGACCAGCGGCCTTGCAGCGCTCGTCCCAAGCGGCGTAGCCCTCGCGGGAACGTACCAGCCCAAAACGATTGCCGGCGTAACCAACGATTCCGCTCTCACCGGATATGCCACCGCTGCGATTCGGCGCGTACTCGGCGGCGACGCCGTACGAGCGGTCAATGCGATAGTCCCCGCGTTCAGTGAAGACTTTGGCGCCTTCCAGGATCAGGTGCCCGGAACCTTCTATTTTCTGGGCGTCTCCAATGCTTCGCGTGGGTGGGTCGGTATGCCGCACACCGCCGGGTACGTCGCTGACGAGGCGGCAATCTCCGTTGGGGCACGTGCAATGGCGGCTGTCATCCTCGACCGACTGAATAATCGTTAGGCGCACGCTACTTTGCGTGCCGCACGATGTACTCGTCGTCCCAATGGCGGGCACCGGTGTTTGAGGGGCTTCAGGCGCCTACGGTGCGCGCTCCGCCGCCGAGATTGGCGGGTCGCCGGCCGGATCTCCCGGTGGCAACACCTCGCGAAACACTGGACGCAGCTTCCACTCCGGAGTAGGCGGCGTGTGGCCCTCGCGCGGCGAATACGCAGACTGCTCAACTATCTGCATCCTGTGAATGTATCGGGGGCAGTTCGGGAAAATCGCCTCAGGTTTAACGCGTATGATAAGCTGCGCCCCAACGAACTCCGACATCAGCGGATCATCCGTACTTACAGTTGCCCGACCGTTCACTCGCAGTCGCTTCGGCGTTTCGAAATCGATAAACAGCATCCCGACATACGGATTCACGATAAGATTGCCGAGGCTCTTGAACATGCCGTTGCCGTCATAGCTGGGAAACGCCAGCGTTTGCGGATCAATCACGCGAACGAAGCCGGGC
>JBGTBX010000123.1:0-3308 GCA_041749115.1 Gemmatimonadaceae bacterium | reverse complement strand
CGGAGAACATGAGAATCGCATTTCGGTTCTCGGTCACCGCTTTGTCAGCGGCGTTCAGACCTCGCAAAGTTCTCAGGATGCCTAATTCGTCGTCAAGCGCGATAAATTCTCTGACGAGGTCTTTATCCTTCAAGTCGGGATACGGCCCCTTCATGTTCTCTGATGCGCGGGCCAAAATCTCGCTAGCAAGAGCCATCGCGTTCTCGTAACGCTTGTCACCTTGCTGAAATTTCGGTTGACTCTCGGTGACGAAGCCGATCAGTTCCACCGCAGTAGCCCATGCGTGTTGAACCAGCGTCCGATATTGAATCTCGACGTACAGACCGGCCAGCGACTTCCCGACATCTGATTGCACATCGTATTCATAGACGTCATGAATTCCGCGATACCCGGTGGACTTTGGCTTCTTTATGTAGTCGTATTTGTCTAGTTCGTTTCGGCGGACGTGGTTGAAACGAGCTTTGTGAAAGTGATCGCGGAATTTGTACAGTTCTCTGGTGCTTTGAAAGATCAATCGGCATCCGGCGACGTCGTCCATGCGCGCAAGCCGCATACCGGGTAGACGCTGCAATTTGTCGAAAATGGTTCGCTTCCGCTTGTGCCGCTGAGCCACCGCGACACTCGTGTTACGCGTCCGGTTCCTCAGGATCGCTTGAAACGTGTTCAGCACCGCGCGATGAGCCGCCCGCCATTCCTCAATCACGCGGAGGTCCTCCTCTGATGGAAGACCGTTGCGGACGTTGTCCCCAGCGCGATTGACCCTGGACTTTGAACCTCCTGGGTATTCCGGAAATGTCTCGACCATCACTCGAAATCAATCCGACAGCGATAGCCGTGCTTTTCTAGGAGATGGAGCAAGTGCGCACCGTTCAGTAAGGTGATGGGTTTGTCTGCGGCGAATTCATATGCGTCACGACCGTAGTTGCTTGTCGCAACGAGAATGCCGCGATTCGCGCCTTCGTTCATCAGAGTGCCGTATAAGTCCCGTACGGCAGACACGTCCACAGTGTTTGTGTACCGCTTTGCCTGAATGACAAACTTGCCGCCCCTGATCGGGTCCGGGTCAAACGCAACGGCGTCCACGCCTTTATCCCGGCTGGCTTGCGTAATGCGCACGTCGGTGCCGAACTCCTTCTCAAGCAGTTCGCGCACCAAATGCTCAAAATCCTGCCAGTCCATGGTGGCAAGGTTTGTTTCACCTAGACCGTCGAGCACTGGCCGAGCATCGACAAATCGGGAGTCGTTCTTGTCAAACGAGATTAAGGGTCGAACGGGAACGAGTTCCAGAATGTTCGCCGCCGCGATTCCCTTCAAGCTCTTAAAGCACGTCTCAGGGTCCACCTTTTCCAGCTGCATTTCTCGCAAGTGCGCCGCCGGGGCGGCGACCGACATGATGGTGTCCTTGCGCCTGCGTCCAGTAGCAGGGTCGTCAAACTCGACCTGCACGTTAGATGCGACGCGCTCGATGTGCCCCTGGTCGTCAACCTGTGCAACCTCCCACATGAGTCGAAGCGGGAGCATGTACGAAAACCAATGGCGAAGGGCCGACGCCTCAGGCTTTGTTGCAGGCACGACCTTGCCGTTGCGAGTCTTCACAATCTCGAACGCGTGCATGTACGGGATGCGCGTTTCGATAAGAGTCGTAGAACTCGGCGGGTCGAACCTAACTACGTAGTCACGCGGGCACCATGCCGGAAGCGGTGCCGCATCGAGAGCCGCTTTTACATATGCACAGAGCCCCTCAGGAGTCCCGTCTTCATACTCCTGACGTAGGGCGCGGAACCGCACTGAGTCGCGCTCATGGTCAGTTCGCCAACTGGTGGCAGCAGTCTCGTACTCCTGACGACGAGCGCGGCACCCGGCGTCGAACGCTTGTTTCGCTTGGAGGAATGCGTCCTGCACTTCCCGATTGGTGACAGCCGCCTGTCGATTGAACGTGGAAACGTCAGCGGCCTCCTTCTTTTGCGCCTCGTAAGTGCTCGACAACACCAACTTCCACCAGGGTAGTGCTTCCACGGATGGTTTGAGATCGATCAACGTTGGCGCGTCGGGGAAGCGCTCAGGTCTCGGCGGATCGGGAAACTTCAGCAGCCCGAGACGCACGGGGATCCGATATGCCTGTGCCTGCGCGATCTCCCGCACAAAGCAGTCTCGCTCGTCGACGTGGATCTGATCGACCGCAGCCTGACGCGGAATAAGAACGACTCTGTCGAAAAGTGGGAGATATTGAGGGTAGGCCAGAGAACTTGGCGGCGCCGGATAGGCAGGTGCAGGCGGCGGACGTCTCCGGGCAATTTCTTCTTGGATTCGGAGCCGGTCGTACCGATACTTCGCCACGCGAGCGAATCATACCTCAGCCGTTAGAGACTACCCCCCGCGCCGTCACGCCGGGCGTCCACCACAGCGCCACCACACTACGCCCCGCCCAAGTGCCCCTCATTCCACACCACCCGGCATAAGGGGCAGGTGCGAAAACATTAAGCAAATGGCGTATTCGTCAACGGAACGACAGCTGGTTTTTGCACTGAAAATGCTGGTGTCCCCAGTTCGACTCTGGGCCTCGGCACCAACCTTCGCTCGCCGGCACTGCCGGCAGAGCGAGCTTCGGCTTGTCCACCGTAGCGCGTAGCGCGAAGGTGGATTGGCAAGTACGCGCGGCCCGACCGGATTCAACTCCGCCAGTAGTAGGCGCGGCCTTGTCCCCAATTGATCGCGTAAGTGCGGCCGCCCCCGGTGTACAGACGGAAGCCGGTGGATTGCACGTTCGCCACATCAATGGGCGAATGCAGCACGCGCGGCCAAAACTCGAGGCGGCCCGGCGGATCGGACGACAGCGTGCCGGAGGTAATCTCGGTCTGCACCAGCGCGCGGATCGCCGCCTCATCCGCCGGCGCAAACGCGAAGACGCCCCAGTGCCTCCCGTCCGGCATGTGCCCCTCGCGCAGATCGGTGGCCGACGGCGGCAACCCGTCCGGCACCCAACCGTTGGCGACCGCCCCCGCGCTGCGCGCCTCCGCGAGCGAGTTGTAGACGCCGACCTTCACGCTCAACGGCGACCCCGCGCACCCACCGAGCACCGTGAGCATCAGCAGCACCTTTAGCACCGTTGGCACCCTTAGCACCAGCACCCTTAGCACCTTCTGCACCGTCAGCACCTTTAGCACCGTTCCCATGTAAGGACGTGCGTGACGATCGCCCCGCCCTTGGTGACGTCGGCGCTCAGCACCAGCTGTTCACCCTCGAAGCGAAGCGCCCGAACCTGGTCGCCGCCCACCCATGCGGGATTGAGCGCGCCCTGGACGTGGTGC
>JBGTBX010000122.1:0-1555 GCA_041749115.1 Gemmatimonadaceae bacterium | reverse complement strand
GGTGCCGTAGTGGGTGTTCATGCCATACAGGAACCGCGCAGATGGCAGCTCTCCTATAGGCCCGAGATCAGCATCAAACCTGTGCTCTACCCGCTGCGAGGCTGCGTCTAGGCGTCCCAGATAGAACTCTGCCATAGCCAGCATTGCCTCCCCCCAGGAAACCGCTGATGGGTCCTTCGCCTCGGCAATCTCCTGGAATGCATGCATTTCGCTGAGTGCCAGAATGTGGTCACCCGTGAAAATGGCATGTCCCGCGATAACCTGACGCGTGCTCAGTTGCATGCTCGTATCGGCAAGATTATCTGCGATATCGCGCCCTCGTACTGCTGCCTCGCGCACGGCAGATACCGGACCGCGGGAATACAGGATCGAATTGGCCAGGGCCGTTTGCAGCCGCATTTCAATCGCGGTTCCGGCCAAGGCGGTAGAGCTCAGCTGCGAAATGGCGCGCGATGCATGCCCCATGCATTCCTCTACAAGCCCGAAGTGGTTCCACAGTACGGTGGCGGCCTCGGTGAGGCGTATCATTGTCGCTCGGTCGTCGCTGCTATCAGCGGACCAGGACAGTGCGGCACGGAGGTCATCGAGCACATGCACATAGGCAGCACCCCACTCGCGGGCCGGTCGAGAGGACAACTCGTCCTGTGCGCGCTCGAGAATGGAACTTACGTAAACTGCATGTTGGTGTCTGACGCTATGACCCTCCTCAGTGCCCGCCAGTCGATCCAGACAGAACGCCCGGGTGCTCTCCAGCAGTCGGTAGGCAATGCCATCGCCACGGATGTCTGATGAAATGAGCGATTTCGCAGCCAGTTGCGATAGAATCTCGGCGGCCTCGGCAAGCGACACACCCGCTATCGCCGAGGCGCCATCGGCTTGGAACATTCCGGCAAAGACGGATAGCGCCCGCAGCATTCGCTTCTGCTCCTCCGACAAGAGGTCGTAGCTCCATTCAAGCGTAGCGGCGAGCGTCCGGTGGCGTTCGGGTCCGGCACGACGTCCAGCAAGCAGCCGGAACCGATCGTCGAGCTGTTTATGGATGCCGGCCACGCCGAGTTCATCAACCCGCGTCGCGGCGAGTTCGATGGCGAGCGCAAGGCCATCGAGCCGGCGGCAGATGTCGGCGACCAAAGGGGCGTCTGCGTCGGCTAGGACAAAGTCCTCGAGACGGTCGGTGGCGCGATCGACGAAGAGTTCGACGGCGGGATATGTCATCGCCTCAGCGGCAGTCAGTCCCGACGAGAAGGCCGGCACGTTCAACCCCAGCAGGCGGCGAATGCGCTCGCCCCTTACCCGAAGCGGCTCCCGGCTGGTCACGAGAATCCGCACTCCCGCACAGGCGGCGAGGATGCGATCCGCGCACTGTGCGGCGGCCTCGATGATGTGCTCGCAGCTGTCGAGAACGATGAGCATGTCCCGTGACCGCAGACTTTGGCAAAGGCCAGCGAGAGGATCGGGCGCGTTGGCCGTCACGCCGAGTGTGGTGGCAATCGCATTGGGCAGGAGCGCCGGGTCGCGGACGGGCGCCAACTCCACGATCCAGACGCCATCCTGA
>JBGTBX010000121.1:0-16420 GCA_041749115.1 Gemmatimonadaceae bacterium | reverse complement strand
GGGCGCGGCCCCGGTGGCGGCCCTGGCGGTCCTGGTGGTCCTGGTGGAGGGGGCGGTCGTGGTCGTGGTGACGGACCCGGCGGCGGTGGACGTGACCGTGGAGGGCGTGGCGGCGATCAGCAGTCGCGCGATGGTGGATCTGACCTGATCGAAAACGTGGTCGCGATCAATCGCGTCGCGAAGGTCGTGAAGGGTGGTCGTCGCTTCTCATTCAATGCACTCGTCGCCGTTGGCGATGGACAGGGCAAAGTAGGATTTTCTACGGGTAAGGCGAATGAAGTCTCCGAAGCTGTGCGCAAAGCAGTCGAAGGAGCCCGTAAGAACCTGGTCAGTGTTCCTCTGACGGGATCGACGATTCCTCATGAGGTGGTCGGGAAGCACGGGGCAGGAAAAATATTGATGAAGCCAGCGGCTCCCGGCGCAGGTGTGATTGCCGGTGGTGCGGTGCGCGCAGTGCTGGAGTGTGTGGGAATCACCGACATCCTGACCAAGTCGTTGGGATCCACCAATCCGCACAACATGGTGCGTGCAGCATTCAATGGCTTAGCTCAGTTGACGACCGTTGAGCAAATCGCTCGCGAGCGCGGCGTGGAGGTTCGTGAGATCCGCTACGTGTCACGAAACAAGGTGAGAAAGGAAGCGTAAAATGGCACGCACATTTGTATGGCATCCCGGTAAGGGACCCAAGCACACTCCGAAGGAGACTGCGCCGACTGGTAAGGACGTTCTTATCACGCAGGTGCGGAGTGCGATCGGTCACAGCTGGCGGATGCGGTTAACGCTCGAATCGTTAGGCCTGCGCCACCATCAGGCGTCGGTCATTCAAAAGGATACGCCTCAGCTTCGTGGGGCGATCAAGAAAGTGCGTCACCTCGTGAAGGTGTCGCCGGTAAAGGAGTAATCGCGTGTCAAATTCTGAGAAGATTGGACTCCACAACCTGAAGTCGGCCCCGGGATCGCATCGGGACCGCAAGCGCCTTGGCCGTGGCCCGGGATCTGGAACCGGCAAAACTGCTGGCAAGGGTCACAAGGGCGCCATGGCCCGGTCTGGTCACGGCGGTCCCGGTGGTGGAAAGCCGGGATTTGAAGGTGGTCAGATGCCGTTGTCGCGCCGCCTGCCAAAACGAGGCTTCAACAACACGCGCTTCCGCACGGAATACCAGGTGGTCAGTCTTGATGACCTGGCCCGCGTGGGCAGCAGCGAAATCAGCGTTGAGGCATTGGTGAAAGCTGGCGTCGTCCGCCGACGTGTCGGACCCGTTAAGCTGTTGGCCAATGGAACGGCGAGTCAGGCCTACACCGTAAAGGGTATCAAGGCCAGTGGTGCCGCCCGTGAAGCGATCGCCGCGGCCGGCGGTCGCGTCGAGGAGTAGTCATGGCGCAGCCGAATCCGGTGCAGGCACTGACGAATATCCGCAGCACGCCTGAGCTGTGGGACAAGATCGTCTTTACGTTCATCTGTCTCGTGATCTATCGTTTGGGCGCCCACATCACGTCGCCAGGCGTGGATCAGGTGGCCCTGCTCGATTATTTCGCCAGTCAGGCCGGGGGAGGGCTGCTCGGGCTCTATAATCTGTTCGTCGGCGGCAGTCTGTCGCGTGCGACGGTGTTCGCGCTCGGCATCATGCCGTACATCTCCGCGTCCATCTTTGTGCAGATCGCGGCGGCAATTATTCCGACGATCGAAAAGATGCAGAAGGACGAAGAGGGTCGAAAGAAAGTGACCCAGTACTCGCGCTATCTCACCGTGCTTCTGGCGGTGGTGCAGGCGTGGGGCTTCGCGCTGTTTACCGAATCCATTCAGGGTGCGGTTGCCAACCCGGGCTTCGGTTTCCGTCTGCAGATGGCGCTCATCCTGACGACGGGTGCGGTGTTCGTCATGTGGTTGGGCGAACAGATTACTGAACGCGGCCTCGGCAACGGCGCTTCGTTGATCATCTTCTTCTCGATTGTCGAAGGATTCTGGGGCGCAATCGCTCAGACCTTCCAGTTCGTGAATACGCAGGCCGTGGGGGCGTTCTCGCTCCTCATCCTCGGCGTGGTCATGCTCGGCGTTGTCGCCGGGATCGTGGCGATCACGATCGCTGCCCGTCGCGTGTTGATTCAGATTCCACAGCGGACGATGGCACGCGGTCGTATGCGTGAGGCTGCCCGCAACTTCATCCCGCTGCGGATCAATGCCGCCGGTGTGATGCCGATCATCTTTGCCCAATCGGTGATCGTGGTTCCAGGAGCGTTGGCGCAGTTCTCGGGCAGCCCGGGCGCCCAACGTGTCGCCGACATGTTCTCTGAAGGATCATGGCTCTACATCGCTTCCTCCGCCGTTCTCATTCTCTTCTTCACCTATTTCTACACGTCGATCATTTTTAATCCGATCGATCTGGCAGAAAATCTGAAGAAGCAGGGCGGGTTCATTCCCGGTGTTAAGCCGGGCGCGAAGACCGCGGAGTATATCGATCACGTGGTTACCCGGATCACACTTCCCGGTGCGGTCTTCCTGACCATCATCGCGTTGTCGCCGGTTATCATCGCCAAATGGATTAACGTACCGTTCCGGTTCGGTGGAACGGGGCTTTTGATTGTTGTTGGTGTTGCTCTGGATACGATGTCCCAGATGCAGCAGCACCTCCTGCTCCGGAAGTACGACGGTTTCATGAAGAAGGGTCGCGTTCGATTCCGGGGCCGGCAGCAGATCTGACGTGGCCCGGTCGAGTCCGACCGGGTCCCACACTTCTCGCATGATCCTCGTTCTTCTTGGGCCTCCGGGCGCGGGCAAAGGCACACAGGGTGAGCGACTCTCCGCTCATCTGGCCATTCCGAAGATCGCAACGGGCGACGTTCTGCGTGCCGCTGTGCGCGACGGGACGCCATTGGGACTCGCTGCAAAGGCGGCGATGGACCGCGGAGATCTGGTGCCCGACGAGGTGATTCTCGGCATCATGAAAGAAGCGCTCGCGTCGCCGGGCGCTGCCCGCGGTGCAATCCTCGATGGTGTTGTGCGCACCGTGCCGCAGGCTGAGGGGCTGCAACGGGTCCTGCGTGACCTTGGGCGTGAGCTTACCGCCGTGCTCCTGTTTAACGTCCCCGACGAGTTGCTGGTCGAACGGTTGTCGGGCCGCACGATGTGCGATGTGTGCCAGATGCCTTTTACCGGACGCGAACCCGGCGAACCGTGCGGGATCAACGGTCATGAACCACAGGGCACGCTGATCCGGAGGAAGGACGACGAGCCGGAGGCCGTCCGCAATCGTCTGGCGGTGTATGCATCGCAGACGTCTCCGGTTATTCAGTGGTACGAAGAGCACGGAGCAAATATTCGCTGCATTGATGCGGTGGGATCGCTGGACGAGGTACAACAGCGGGCACTTTCAGCGTTAGGCGTATCATGATGCCGCTGATGTCTCCCTGGGAGCTGGACGTGATGGCACGTGGCGGCCGCATTCTCGCGCAGACTCACACCCATGTCCGTGCCCTGGTGCGCCCCGGCGTCACGACGAAGGAGCTGGATGTAGCTGCGGAAGATTTTATCCGTGCACATGAAGGCGCGATTCCCGCGTTCAAGGGGCTGTACGGGTTTCCCGGTGCGATCTGTATTTCGGTGAATGAGGAGATCGTACACGGTATTCCCTCTGCCAAACGCCTCCTCCGCAGCGGCGATATTGTCAAGCTGGACGTAGGCGTAAAGCTGGAAGGGTATTATACGGACGCGTCGATCACCGTACCTGTGGGCGATGTGGATCCCGAGGTGGCGCGGTTGATCGAGGTCACGCGTGCTTCGCTGGAGGCAGGTATTGCCGCGGCGATCGTGGGCAATCACATCGGCGACATCGGAGCGGCGATCTGGGGTATCGTGGAGCCCGCGGGATTCACCGTGGCCGACGACCTTGTGGGCCATTACGTGGGGACCAAACCACACGGGGATCCTCAGGTTCCCAACAAGGGGAAGCCCAAGCGCGGCGCCAGGTTGCGGCCCGGTTTAACTATCGCGATTGAACCGATGGTGAACATGGGTGGATCGGCCACGCGTACCCTGTCTGATCGATGGACCATTGTGACGGCGGATGGCTCGCCCTCCGCACATTTCGAACATTCGGTGGCCATTACGGACGCTGGTCCACTGGTACTGACCCGCGCAGCATAATGTACGTCGTCGTTCGCTGCGCGAGCGACACGTGTGAATAGCGACACGGGGGGCCCGGCGCGCGCGACGTTCACCTCGCGCTTTGGCACATTGATGACGCTCATCGGAGTTGCCGTTGGTTTGGGCAACGTGTGGCGTTTTCCATACATGGTCGGGCAGTTCGGTGGTGCCGCTTTTGTGCTGCTGTACCTGCTCATGGTGATCACCATCGGGATCCCGGCGCTGACCGCCGAGTTGGCGTTAGGCAGGCACACCCGGCGCGGGCCGGTCGGCGCCTTCGCCGTCGGGGGCCTTCCGGCCGGACGAGCCGTGGGATGGTTCTTCTTTGTGATCGTCACCGCAGCCACATCGTATTATGCCGCGGTCATCGGCTGGGTGCTTTATTACGCCGTTGCCGAGGTGGCGCAAACCGTCGGCATGCCTGTGCGCGCCGCCGCAATCCTGCCCCCCAACACGGGCGTTAATCTTACGTCGCTCGGCCTGCAGCTCGTGTGCACGGGAATGGTCATTCTGGCGTGTGTGTTTGTTGTCGGACGCGGTCTGAAACAGGGCATCGAGCGCGCGAGTCGGTGGATCATGCCGATCCTGTTTGGCATACTCATCATCCTTGTGATCCGCGGGCTAACCCTTCCCGGCGCATGGGCGGGGCTGCACTGGTACGTGCTCAAGTTCCGACTCTCCGACATCTCGGCGCAGGTCGTGATGGCGGCGCTTGGTCAGGCCGTGTTTTCGATGTCGCTGGGAGGGACATTCATGGTCGTCTACGGGTCGTATCTGGGCGCGCGCGATGACCTGCGCGTAACCGCGGCAGCAACGGCGCTGGGCGACACGAGCGCGGGACTGCTCGCCGGACTCGCTATTTTCCCGGCCGTGTTTGCGCTGGGTCTTGAACCGGCGTCGGGGCCCGGGTTGTTGTTTAATACACTCCCCGAGGTCTTTGCCCGTATTCCGGGTGGTGGATTGTTCGGGCTGCTGTTTTTTACGGGACTCGCGGGCGCGGCGTACCTGTCTGAAGTCGCGGCTTTTGAGGTGTTGGTCGCCGGATTAACGGACAACACGAAGTGGTCGAGACGACAGGCCGTGTGGGTCATGGCGGGTGCCACGTTTCTCCTTTCGATTCCTCCATCGTTGAACAACGGTATTTTTGTGCCGTGGGATCTGACGTTCGGATCGGGCATGCAGACGTTAGGCGCGCTGCTGGCTGTCCTCACCATCGGCTGGTGCGTACAGCGCGGGAAAGCGCTGGCTGCCCTCAGCAGCGACGGCGCGCATCCAGTCCCGTCATGGATGATCCAATGGATCCGCTTCGGGATTCCCGCGGCGATTATCACTGTAGGCGTGTGGTGGCTGCTGTCGAGCGTGCTGGGGCTCACGTCAGCGATTTGACCTATTGACGACTGCCGCCGTGCGAGTTCGATTGACCTGCACAGCCAATGCCAGTCTCCGTATCCGCTTCATCCACGATCTATAAGGCCCTGAAGGACGCCGACGTGCGCATGGTGTCTGCCTTGCCGGAGACCTGGCTCGTGCATCTGATCCGCATGGCCGAGGAAGATCCGGAGATGACCCTGGTCCGTCTTGCCAAGGAAGAGGAGGGCGTGGGAATCTCGGCCGGGGCCCATCTGGCGGGGATTAAGTCGGCGATGTTGATGCAGAATCATGGGTTTCTCGCCTCGGTGAACGGCATCGTGTCCTGCGCTCAGCTGTACCGGATTCCGCTGCTTATGCTCATCAGTGCGCGCGGTGAGTTCGGCGAACGAGATCCCTGGCAGACCGAAGGTGGCGGGGTGACGCAGCACGTGCTGGATGCGTTGCGCATACCAAGCCAGCGGCTGAACAATTCGGAACAGGCGTCGCATCGCATCAACGAGGCGCTGACGTTGGCGCACGCCGCGAGTCGCCCGGTCGCGGTGCTGCTTGAGCGCGATATGATGTGGGAGCCGACATGAAGCGCCTGGATGCGATTCGTGCGATATACCCTTCGCTCAACGATGGCGTGCTGGTCACGATCATGGGTGCGGTGGCGGCTGAGCTGCAATCCATCGGGCATCGCCCCAACTTCTTTTATCTGCAGCATGCCATGGGACTGGCGTCGTCCATGGGGCTTGGCATCGCGTTGAGTCGGCCCACGTTGCCGGTGACGGTGTTCGATGGCGACGGCTCGCTCCTGATGAACCTGGGTGGATTGACCACCCTGGCGAGATACCGACCGCCAAATCTTGTGCACGTTGTTTTCGACAACGAGAGTCTGCTGTCGGTCGGTGGATTTCCCACCGCCACGTCGACTGGAAGTGATTTAGCTGCGATAGCGCGCGGTGCAGGTATCCCTCGCACATGCACGGTTGATTCAATTGATGCGTTTGTTGCAGCGTATCGTGACGCTCGTGCGTCCAACGAACTCAGCACGATCGTCGCGAAGGTCGAAGCCGTCGGTCCATCGGGCTATGTTACGGACCTGAGCCTTCTCGAGAACCGGTATCAGTTCCAGCGCCATCTTCGCTCTCTCCAATCGGCAACGCAGTAGACGGATCGTTCGGTGTCAGCAGCGTCAGCAAGGTGACGCACTAATCAGCCCGGTGCAGAGGTATACCGGGCCCCACGTTCCCCATCGCGACCAATGTCAGTTCTCACGTCTCTTGTCAGTGACCTGGTTGGCGGCAAAGTGGCCGTCATCGATCTGTCGGCTCCTCTTGGACCAGACACTCCGGTGATCGATCTCCCGCCCATGTTCGGTGCATCGCCCGGTGTTTCAATGCAGGTCATCTCGAAGTTCGACGACAAGGGGCCGGCATGGTACTGGAACACGATCACGATGGGTGAGCACACGGGGACCCATTTCGACGCCCCGGTGCACTGGATTACCGGCAAAGACCTGCCACAAAATGCGACGGACACGATACCCGTTGGTCGTTTTGTGGGTCCGGCCTGCGTGATCGATGTGACGGCCGAGGTGGAGAAGAATCCCGATTTTCTTTTGATGCCGGCGCACGTGGAGGCATGGGAGGCCACGCACGGGCGGATCGCGGCGGGGTCCTGGGTGTTGCTGCGCACGGGCTGGAGCAGGCGAACCGATCGTGCCTCGTTTCTTAATGTCGCGGCGGACGGGGGGGGGCCGCACAGCCCGGGCTTTCATGCGTCGACGTCGCAGCTGCTCGCCAATGATCGCGACGTCACAGGGGTGGGTGTGGAAACGGTCGGGACCGACGCTGGGCAGGCTGGTACATTCGATCCGCCGTTTCCCAATCACACCATCATGCATGGTGCCGGAAAGTTCGGGTTGGCGAGTCTGCAGAATCTGGATCAGCTGCCGGCAACGGGTGCCCTTGTGATTGCCGCTCCGCTCAAGATTGTGAACGGGAGCGGGAGTCCGCTGCGAGTGCTGGCGTTTGTGCCGCGTTAGGCGCGGTTGCGCATGCCTAAACTGTTGATCGCGGAGATGTGACGGACTGAGGTGTTGTCACTAATCTGTGAATCGCTCAAGGGCCATCGCAGATGTTTGCAGCTGTGAACGACGGCCGCAGGCAGGGCACTGTCAGCCTGAGAAAGCAAAAAGCCCCCGTCATCCTGTGCAGAACGACGGGGGCCGACTCTCTGTACGCCTAGCCGCTCCCGGCGGCAGCAATCGCAGCTTTGACAGCAGCTTCGGCTCGTCCGGTCGCTTCCGTCGCAAGCGCCAGCGCATCAGATGTTGCAGTGAGCACACGGTTGGCCGCATCGCGGTCACTGAGAGATGCAACGTTAATCTGCACATTGTACGCAGCGCCCTTGGCTCCGGCTTCGGCGAGCAACGCCGCGACGCCCGCGTCTGACACGGCATTGCTGTTGCCCAGCGTGGCCGCGCGCGCTGCCAGTTCCGCAACCTTGGCGCATGCCTTCACCGTGCTGAGCGGGACTTCGGCCGCCAGCAAGAGCCCACGTTCGATTGCCTCCTGGCGCGCCGTGAGCTGCGTGGCGTCGTCCTTGGGGAGCTTATACGCGCTCATGACCTCACCGTAGGCATCAGCATCCAGCTTTATCAATCCCTGCAGCTCGTTGCTCAGTGCCGCGGCCTCAAGGGCCAGCGTCTTCATCTCGCCTTCCACGCCTGCATACTTTTTTCGGCCCATGGTCAGTCCAGCGACCATTTGGGTGAGCGCGGCAGCCAGCGAACCCGCCAGCGCAGCGACCGATCCTCCACCAGGAGCAGGCGTCGCCGCACCGACCGACGCAACGAATCCACTGAGAGAGACGCCTCCCTCAACAGCCTGCCGAACCTTTCGTTCGAGAACCATGTCGGGCGAAAAGCTGCGCAGCTGAATGTGGCGGGCAGCCGTTTCGAACAGGGCCTGCTCGGGCACCAACCCGACAATTTCGCTCCATGTCGGCGAAACCCCACGAGCCTGAGCTTCCATCTTTACCATATCGAACGCACGATACAATGGTGTCTTGCTGACGTCGGTAAGATTCATGGAGACCTGCGCCTGGCCCTCGACTTCGAGTCCAAGCCCTTTAACGTAGCGCAGTCCTCCGGATGAATGACGCAGGGCCTTCGCCACCTCCTTGGCCACACCGACATTTTCGGGGCCGCCGAGGTAGACGTTGTACGCGACAAGGAAGGGACGCGCGCCGATAGCGGTCGCACCGGCAGTCGGATGAATCTCGGCGGGGCCAAAGTCGGGGGCACGATCGGGATTGACCTTCATGTCGTCGCGTAAACCTTCAAATTGGCCGCGACGCACATCGGCCAGGTTCTCACGCTGGGGCCGGGTGGCCGCCTGCTCGTATAGATACACCGGAATCTGCAGCTCACGACCGACGCGCTCGCCTAACGCGCGGGCCAGAGCGATACAGTCGTCGGTGGTTGCGCCCTCAAGCGGAATAAATGGCACGACGTCGGTGGCACCGATGCGTGGGTGTTCGCCGACGTGCGCCGTGAGATCAATGCGCTTTGCGGCGACACTCATACCGGCAAAGGCGGCCGCAACGGCTTGCTCAAACGGGGCAACAAACGTCACAACCGAGCGATGGTGCGAAGGATCGCTCGACACATCAAGCAGGGTGACGCCATCAACAGATGCAATCGCATCGCGAATGGCGGCGATGACACTCGCGTCACGCCCTTCAGAAAAATTTGGAACGCATTCAATCAACTTCATCAGTCGGTGGAAGAGGGTGGGAGAGATGCGGTCGTTTGGAACCTAACCCGTCGAACCATCATCGGAGTTGCGACAGCAGCCAGGGGTGCAGCGCTCCATTCGACGCCACGATCGGCGTGTGTGCAGGCACGGCGTCCTGCCCGTCCAGGTCGGTCACGCGTCCGCCGGCTTCGGTGATCAGCAACAGACCAGCGGCGATATCCCACGGAGCCAACATCAACTCCCAGAAGGCATCCAGACGACCGTCGGCGACGTCGGCGAGGTCAAGGGCCGCGGCGCCGGCTCGGCGCACCCCCGCGCTGCCAGTCGCTACGCGAGACAACTGCGGCAGGTATCGTTCGAGCGTATTGATGTGCTTAAACGGAAAACCGGTTCCGATCAGGGCTCGTCCGGGATCCGAAATAGAGGAAACCGCCATTCGCTGCCCGTCGCGATACGCGCCGCGGCCCACCGCCGCCGTGTACACGATGTTGCGTGGCACGTGAATGATCGTGGCGGCAGTCAGCGACCCTTCGACCAGAGCGCCGATTGATACGGCGTATTGTTCGTAGCCGTGGAGAAAGTTGGTCGTACCGTCGAGGGGGTCGACGATAAACGCGATGCCCGACGCCCATTTGTCGCGCGGTGTGCCCTCCTCGGCGATCACGCGGGCATCGCGTACGGAACTCAGCAACGCATCAGAAATTCGCGCTTCGGCTTCCGTATCCACCTCACTGACAAAATCCGCCCGACTCTTTTCGTGCCAGGTGAGGGTCGTGCGATCTGCAGCACGTGACATGATGTAATCCGCACCAACCCTGGCGGCGGCAACACAGGCCGAAAGAAGATGGCCCGGCAGCGTACTGGATTCACGTTGCGACGTCAAAGTGTTTGCCCTTAGTTTAGTCAGATGCCTCGAATATTCAGCGGGATACAGCCGTCCGGTGAACTGCACATCGGAAATTACCTCGGTGCGGTGAAAAACTGGGTCTCATTGCAGCACGAGATTCCGTCATTCATTTGTGTCGTGGATTACCACGCGATCACGGGCCAGTACGAGCCGGCGGACCTGCGTCGCCGCACGTTCGAGATGGCCGTTTCCCTCCTCGCCGCAGGCATCGACCCGCAGGTGGCGACGCTTTTCGTCCAATCACATGTGCGTGAACATACCGAGCTGGCGTGGGCGTTCAACGCCGTCACCCCGTTAGGCGAACTGGAACGTCAAACGCAGTTCAAGGAAAAAGCTGCGCGGCAGGAGTCGATCCTGGCCGGAATATTAAACTATCCGGTGCTGCAGGCGGCAGACATCCTGTTGTACAAGGCCGACGTGGTGCCGGTTGGTGAAGATCAGGTCCAGCATCTTGAGCTCTCCCGCGAGATCGCACGGCGATGGAACGCCCGGTTCGGCGAAGGTTTCTTTCCGGAGCCGCAAGCGCGCCTGTCCCCGACGCGGCGAATTATCGGACTCGATGGTCAGGCAAAGATGTCGAAGTCACTCGGCAACACCATCAGCCTTATGGACGACGCCAAAACCTCGTGGGAGAAGCTCAGGCCGGCCGTGACTGATCCCGCACGGGTGAGAAAGACTGATCCGGGGAATCCCGACATCTGCAACATCTATCAGTTGCACAAAGCCTTTTCTCCACAGGAGACGGTAGAGCATGTGGCGGTGCAGTGCCGCAGTGCCGGATGGGGGTGCATAGACTGCAAGAAGGTGCTTCACGAGGGGATGGAAAAAGAGCTTGGTCCGATCAGAGATCGGGCGGTCGAGCTGCCGGCGTCGCCAGACCACATTTCGTCGGTTCTGGCCGACGGCGCGCGGCGCGCATCGCGGGTAGCTGCCGAGACTATGGCTGGAGTTCGCGAGCGAATGGGACTGACCTAGAGCGCTCAGGAGGCCGCCAACTCCTCGGCAGACTAGGAGTTGTTGGGGTCAGGGGCGCCGTCGGAGGCTGAAACCGAGTGGAACCTGTGACGGGGCCTCCTCCGCAGGTGCCGCGCGGGCCACGTGAGTCGTCATGAAGGCGAGTAAATTTCCCCCGAGACAGGGACACGGACGTGGAGAAGATCATAAAGGCGGCGGTCGATCGCGGTGCATCGGACCTGCACATCAAGGCGGGCGACGTTTTTCGGGCTCGAATCGACGGGAAGCTGGTCGCGATGACTAAACAGGCACTCACGCCGGAGCAGACCCGGGCGATTGTTCTCAGGCTCATCTCGAATGAAAAGGTGAAGGAGCAGATTGATACGCTCCTCGACTACGACTGCTCCTGGGGAGCGCCCGGCATCGGACGATTCCGGGTGAACATTCTGAGACAGCGGTCCAGCTTCATGATCGTGATGCGGGTAATTCCGTTCCGCGTTCCTACGATTCCTGAGCTCGGTCTCCCCTCGGTGCTCGAGACGATCGCGTGCATGGAACGAGGAATGGTCCTCGTGACCGGCGTGACCGGCTCAGGTAAGTCGTCGACGTTGGCCGCCATGCTCTCGCACATCAATTCAAATCTCGAGAAGCACGTGGTCACGCTCGAAGAGCCGATCGAGTTTTTGCATCGCGACCTCAAATGTTCGATCACGCAGCGGGAGATAGGAGTTGATACCGAAACCTTCCGACAGGGGCTCAAGGCCGCACTCCGTCAGGATCCCGACGTGATTGTGCTGGGCGAGCTCCGCGACACTGAAACAATCGATACGGCCATGAAGGCTGCCGAGACCGGACACTTGCTGCTCGCCACGGTACATACGCCGGACGCGCAGGCGACGATCATGCGCATGATCTCGATGTTCCCCCCCGAGGAGCAGGAGGTGGTGCGGATTCGTCTTTCCGAGGCGCTCGCCGGCGTCATCTCCCAACGGTTGCTCACCCGAAAAGATGGGTCCGGGCGAGTCGCTGCGTGCGAGGTCATGATCAATACGCCCACGATCGCGGACCTGATTCTGCAGGCACGTGTTGGCGAAATCCGCAATTACATGGCGGGGGGTCGCGACCAGTACGGGATGCAGACCTTTGATCAGCATCTGGCCGACATGGTCGCTCAGGACATGGTGACCTTTGAATCTGCTCTGGCCGCGTCTACACGCCCTGCTGATTTCCAGCTCAACATGAGTATGTTCAGTGCAGGTCACTCCAAAGACTCCAACGGTCCCGACGATCCGTACGCGGCGGGGGCGAACTCACTGTAACCCCCTCCGGAGCATAGACGTGCAGCGAGAACTCATCGGTATCTACGGCCCAGTCACCACCACATTCAATTCGCGTGGAGAGCTCGATCTCGATGGGTTCTCCAGAAACCTTTCTGCGCACGTTGCTGCGGGACTTCACGGCATTCTTATCGCCGGGTCCACGGGTGAGGCCGCGCTGCTCGACGAGTCTGAGCGGCACCAGCTGCTTGAGGCGGCACGGAAGGTGATCCCGTCCGACCGCTGGATGCTGGCCGGCACCGGCGCCGAGTCGACACGGGGGTGTGTGCGACGCTGCAAGGACGCAGCTGAACGCGGCGCCGACGCGGCGCTTGTTGTAGCGCCACACTACTACTCCAACGCGATGTCCTTCGCGTCGCTGCAGGCGCACTACGAGCGCGTCGCCGACGAATCGCCGATTCCGGTGATGTTGTACAACATTCCCAAGTACATGCATTTCCGGCTTGATGCGGACCTCGTCAGCCGGCTTGCGGAGCATGACAACATCGTGGGGATGAAGGATTCATCTGGAGACGTTGCGTATCTGGAACATTACATTGCGGCCAGCAGTGACTCCTTTGCCGTGCTCACCGGTCATGCCGGGACGGTGTTACGCGCGCTGCAGATGGGAGCCCGCGGAGGGATTCTCGCAGCGTCCCTCTTTGTTCCTGAACTCTGCCTCGAGCTGTATCGGGCGCATATGGACGGGAAGGTGTCGGACGCTGAGGATGCACAGCGGCGATTGACGCCGTCGGCGCTTGAGATCGTTGGCCGCATGGGAATCCCCGCCGTGAAGTACGCCATGGAACGGACCGGATATGTCGGTGGCCCGGTGCGACTGCCGTTGCTTGATGCGTCTGATGAGGACCGCGCTGCCGTCGATGTCATTCTGCGGGAAGTGAGCGCCGCGATTTCGCGTTGAACGCCGCAGGGCGAATCTTCCGCACTCCGATCCACGTACCAGAATAAGACAGCGGCGCGTGACGCCGCCTCACGTGGAGTGTGCTGAACGATGTACATCGCGTTGCTTGCTGTGGCACTTCTCCTGTGCCTCTTTCTGGTGCCACTGGGCCTTCCGGGGCTTTGGCTCATGCTGGGTGTCGGCCTGCTTTACGACTGGCTGGTGCCGACCGCGAGCATTGGCTGGGGTGCACTCGGCGTCGCGGTGGCGTTGACCGTGCTTGCCGAGGTGCTCGAGTTCACGCTCTCAGCGAAGTACACCAGAAAATACGGCGGGTCGTCGCGTGCCGGCTGGGGGGCGATCGGAGGAGGCATTGCCGGAGCGATCGTCGGAGTACCTGTTCCGATCATCGGTAGCATTATTGGTGCGTTCGCCGGTGCATTCATTGGGGCGCTCGTGCTTGAATACACGCGCCCACATGCCACGAAGGATTCAGCTACGCGCGTGGCCACCGGCGCCTTGATCGGGCGCGTTGTTGCAGCAGCGGCCAAGACCGGCCTTGGATGTGCCGTCGCGACGATACTGTTCTTTGCAGCGCTCTAGTTAGCTTGCAAGGGTGCACTCTGCGCCGCGCGATCTCGTCCGTTGAGGGATGACCGCATGCCGCGCCAACAATTTCCTCATTGAGAGTCCTGACTATGACACAGCCCGCAGGCGCGACACAGAGAAAGATTACGATTGCATCCTTCCCCACGCCCGAAGGGGCGAAATCGATGCTTGAGAAGTTCAAGGGCGGGGGTGTTCGTCTCGGCAACGTGGCCGTGATCAAGCGAGGTGTAGACGGCGCCGTCGACTTTCAGGAGACGCAGGACTGGGGGCTCGGCAAAAGCGCAGCCGTCGGCGCCGTGGCGGCGATGTTGCTGCCAGGGATCGGCATCTTCCTTGGGGCCGCTGTTGGTGCGGCGGCGGCACATTTTGTGGACGCGGGATTCCCGGATGCACTACTGAAGCAGATGGGCTCCGGTATCCCCACCGGTACGTCTCTTATCGTGGCGCTCGTGGACGACGCGGATCTGGCGCACGCTGAGCGATTGATCGATGAGGCGGGGGGTACGGTTCTGGGCAGCGGGCTCGAAGCCGACCTTCAGGCTGCATTGTCCAAGATGCCGTCAGGTGGGTAACGGGTGGAGCGTTGACCGCGTCGCGACGGCGCCCTAGCTTCTCTCAACGCCCCGGTCTCCGGGGCGTTTTTTGTTCTCTTCGACCCCTGACCGATGTTTGATCGCGATATCCGAACGCTTGTCATCGTAGGGGCCCAATGGGGCGACGAGGGCAAGGGAAAGCTGGTGGACGTGCTGGCGGAGAAAGCCGACTGGGTGGTGCGATATCAGGGAGGCGCCAACGCCGGTCATACTGTGCACATCGGCGATGTGTCGTTTGTGCTGCATCAGATCCCGAGCGGCATTCTTCACTCTGGCGTGCGCTGCGCGATCGGCAACGGTGTTGTGCTCGATCCCGAGACGCTGTTTACCGAGATCGACGAGTTGGTGCGCGATGGCGTCGATGTCGAAGGTCGGCTCTACATCTCCGACCGTGCTCATTTGGTTATGCCGTACCACAAACTGGTCGATACGGAGAGCCAGGCCAGCAAAGCGATCGGGACAACGGGGCGCGGTATCGGGCCGGCCTACGAAGATAAAGCTGGTCGCCGAGGCATCCGGGTTGTGGACCTCAAACATCCCGAGCGCCTGCGTGAGCTCGTGACGAGCGGCTGCGACTATGCGAACATGCGCCTCGCACATTTCGGGAGTACCGCTCGTGCGGATGTAGACGACACCTTACAGAGGATCGGCGCCGTCTCGACGCGCCTGCTCGGTTTGTCGGAAGACCTTGGCGTCTTAATGCACAAGGCCATTCAGGGCAATGCGGCCGTCCTTCTTGAGGGGGCTCAGGGCAGTCTGCTTGATGTCGATCACGGCACGTACCCCTTTGTAACGTCGAGCAGCACCACCGTGGGTGGTGCTGCAACGGGTGCCGGAATTCCGCCGACGGCGCTGCGGGACGCGTTAGGCATCGTGAAGGCCTATACAACGCGCGTGGGTAACGGTCCGTTGCCCACGGAACTGGACGACGCGCTCGGCGAGAACATCAGAACGCTTGGCAACGAGTTCGGCGCAACGACCGGCCGTCCCCGGCGATGCGGATGGTTCGATGCGGTCGTGGTGCGGTACGCCTGTCGGGTGAACGGGCTCACCGGTCTGGCGGTCACTAAGCTGGACGTGCTCGATACGCTCGAACGTGTAGGACTGTGTACCGGATATCGGGTAGGTTCAGAAGTGATGCATGAGTTTCCGGCAGATATTACGGCGCTGGAAGACCTTGAGCCGGTTTATGAGTGGTTCGACGGTTGGCAGCAGGACACGTCCGCGGTGCGAGCGGTCGCCGATTTACCTGACGCGGCGCGTCGGTACCTGGATCGCATTGAAGCATTGGTTGAGACGCCAATACGGTATGTGAGCGTGGGAACGAGGCGCGACCAGATTATCAGCGTTCCGGGCCACTGATGACGCCGGAGGATTCCACGGCCTGCGGTGTGGTCGTGGTGGGTGCCGGACCGTGTGGACTCGCTACAGCGATCACGCTGCAGCGGGAAGGCCTGCGCGTTGTGGTCCTCGATGCCGGCTGCGTGGTGCAGGCCATCGTGGAGTATCCGACAGAAGCCACCTTCTTTTCCACGGCGCCCAAACTCTCGTTAGGCGGTCTGCCCTTTGTCATTGCGCATGCCAAACCCACCCGGCGGGATGCGCTCGCGTATTACCGCGCCGTGGTGTCTCACTTCGCGCTGAACGTGCGGCAGTATGAACGGGTCACCCGGATCGACGGCTCGGCACCGGAGTTCGTCGTACAGTCCGATCGACGGGGCATCACCTCGTCATTGAACTGCAGAGCGGTGGTGATTGCGACAGGATACTGGGGGTCGCCCAACCTGCTGAACGTGCCGGGTGAAACGTTGCCCCACGTCCATCACAGTTTTCGCGAGGGGCACACGGCGTTCCAGCAGCGCGTCGTCGTGGTGGGCGGCGG
>JBGTBX010000120.1:0-5457 GCA_041749115.1 Gemmatimonadaceae bacterium | reverse complement strand
CACGAGCTTGCTGTCTGCGACCTCCCACCCCGTATCGCTGAAGACGACTTCGATTTGAAACCCGAGTGTCATTGCCTCCCCGTCGCCGTGGACGACGTTCATCTCGACGGGCCCCTTCACGCTTGCGTTCTGCAGCGCCTTCCATAACGCGTCGCGCTGCGCGCCGAGAATTTTTCGCGGCTCGAGTTCAACAGCACGCGCTCTCGCGGCATTGATTGCGGCATTGGCGTCTGCCTGATATTTCGTGAGGGCGGCTTCGCGTTGCGACGATGCGCGCGATGATGTCGCCAGCGCCCCAAAAAGCCGCTACCCCGCCCAAGAGTGGCAGAACTATCGCCGCTAGGGTCAGCCAATAGGCCCATGATTCGAGTGCAGCGGTGGTCATACGGCGCAATTCTAGTGCGAGCGGATCAGGGCTCGCCATCTATTTCAAGCGCGCCGCCACCTACGTGTTCGGGCCGAGCAGATTGGCTTCAAACACCGTCGTGCCGCCGCCCATGAAGGGGGCCGCGATCACACCGCGCAAATCGTGCGCCCGCCAGTACGACGACGACAACGGCTCGTCGCCGTTGAATTCTGCGAGCAGTAAGCTCCGAAATAGCGTGCCCGGACGATGGGCAAACCACTGGTGAATGCCGATGCTCGGGCGGTAGTTCTATTAGATTTGCTTTTCGCGGAGCGAGAACGCGGATGCGAACGTCGCATCAAAGTGATTTTCCACACGCTCACGATCACTAGTGAGGGGCGCGATTCGCCAACGGGAACAACGCGTTTGCACAATGTTCCCCTCTAAGAGGGCGAAGCCTATGTCAGACGCGTGGAGTGAGGAGCCAGGCGGTTTATCGCCTAACGTGACATCCAGCCATGCGGACCCCGGTAGCCTTTGGGGAGCGGCGGGGGCAGCCCTGGACGGCCGTTCGCTTTGCCGCGTGATCCCGGAGGAGACCTATTTTGACGGATAACCGTGACGAGGCTCAGCGGCCGGGATCGGCGCGATCGTCGCCCCCGTGAAAGCCGGCGGCAGGTGGATCTCCTTGCCGCTGTTATCGATCCAGCCGGCTACGATGACCCGTTGATAACCGCTGCTCTGTGCGGTAACGGGCACGGCTATCCCAGGCCTTCCCATGCAGATGTAGAGCAGACAGAGAGCGATCACCGTGAGCACTGCCTTCGTGTAGCGGTCCGTGGGCATGTAGCCTCCTTTTAACGTTGTGCCCAATATACGCCGTCTCCGACTTTGCTGGCTCACGAAGACGCGGCGCGGGTGCGGCGGGGCGGATTCCGTCAGGCGGTTACGGAAAATCGTCCGCTGCTAACCTCACTTCTTCGACACGTTCAGAGAGAATCGTCCGCGGAAACGATGATTCCGCGACCGTTGCCCCATTTCACGGCCTTTTAAGGGCCGCGCGGGGCAACACCGCCCCCGGCCGTTCGGAGATGGAGATGCAGATCGTGCCGGCCTCGTTGCCTGCGATGCCAGCGCGTCTGCAAGACGTGCAAGAAGAATTCAAGGACGGCCGCGTTACTCGCGTCGATTCCCACAGCGCGTATTGCGGGCCACGTTGCCAACTGAAAGCGGCGAAGAGCGCCAGGCCGCCGCCGAAGACGATGCCGCTGATCTGGTGCTTGGCGCCGCCTTCCCCAAACATGAACATGAGACCGCCGAGGACGATGGCGACGGGGGCGAGGGAGTGGGCGAGAGGACCGGTGAAGGAGGCCTCGAGGTTCTGGGCGGCGCGCTCCCACGGAGATTGCGTGGCGAGGCTGACCGAGCAGCAGAGGAGGAGCGCGACGAGGAGGTCGGGCAGGCGAGGCGCGGGGAGCGTCCGATCGTGTTCCTCCGTGGCGGCCCGCGGGTGGGTGTGCGGGCGCGGCTGGGAGGGACGATACGGGTTATGTGGATTTGTGTCGGGGGCGGAGGAGACAGTGTGGAGGGGAGGACAGTGGGGGGGCACGGTGCGAATCCCCAACGGGAATAACGCCTCCCCGCTCAAATCCGTTCCGCTTGGAGGGCTCGGTGCGCCGCGTGGCATAGCCGGGCGAGACACCACCGGCGCCCCGAACCGGCCCCGATCGCCACAGACGCCGACGGGTCTGCAAAGGGGAGCAGACGGCGAAGCTCCAGCCCCAGGGAGCCGCCAGACCACAGATGACCCTACGCTCCGTCCTCCAAAAACTCCGGCCATTCGCTGGGGTCCAGGAGGTAGAGCGCGTGAAGAAAGGTTATCTCATCCTTGACGCCAAGCTCGAACCGAGTATCCAGTAGCCCGAGCACGTGGATCATGTAGATATTGCTCAGCGCAACTGACTGGGTAACGAAGTGCTTTGGGTTGGCAAATAGCTCTGGGCGGATCGCAAACTTCTTCCCTTTATGGATCGTTTCAGCTGGGCCGTCGGAGTGTTCGAATACGCTCGCTGGAGCTGAATGCACGAATGCGCTCATTAGGAAGTACTCACGCTCGTAGAAATCGCTGAAGCCGACCTCCTCAGCCATCTCTCGCATTTTTACCAGCGTTTTCTTCGACGTTTTCGCCTTCTTTCTATTCTTTGCCCTCCGCTGCTTGCCTTCGTCCTCCTTCATCCATGCCCAGTACGTCCACTTGTCGTCGAACAATTCTGCGGAGATTTCTCTGGTTCGAGCTGTGGTTCCGTAATCCGGGTCTGGCGTCCTGCCGTGCTTCGCATCACCTTCGAGTCGGACTTGCTCGAATCGAACCAAAAAGGCTTCCATGTGAAGGATGAACGTGTCTATACGTCGTTCGCGGAGCGCAGGATCTTTATGGAGAAGCCACTCAAGAACAATCATGTTCTCAAGAAGGGTGCGCGCTAGGTTGTACGCGTCTGCGCCGAAGCCGCCCTTCGCGAGATGGACGATGGCCGCCTTCGTGGCTGCGGCCTTACTGGCTAGAGCAGCAATCACGGGTTCTCTATGCAGTACGCGCACGAACAGCCACTCTCCGCCCGCGCCCGACGAAGTAGCCTTGGCAAAATCTTCCTGGCCGAATCATTCGCCTCGCCTGATCCGACTCGATCGGTTTGGCTGGAACCAAATTAGTCACTGCGCGATCTGCAAACGGTCGTTCGACAGCATTGACGCGGCCATAGACCCACTCGATCCACTCATGTACACGGATCTGGTTCTCCAGAGACATGGCGTCCGGGTGGATCTCATACTCGTCAGTCATCTTGCGGGTCCCTCGTCCTCCGGCCCGTCGTCGTCCGGCCCATCATCATCATCATCCGAGCCGTCATCGTCCTCCGGCCCGTCGTCGTCGGACCCATCATCTTCCGGCCCGTCACGGTCCGGTCCTACGCGGATCTGTGTGGATCTGTGAGAACTTCTCCAGTCGTTCTGGCCGGCGAATGGCTTTCTTCTATTTCGCGTTGTGTGCGTTCCTCGGGAGCATGGCGATTCTGGCTGGGTTTGGAATCATCCAAATGCGGCACTGACGTGCTACGCGTTCTGCACTGCGGCTTCTAGTCGTTGAACTCGCCAGGAATCAAATATGCCGCGATAAGCGTGACAATCCCTAATGCGAGAAAGCCAAACGCCCAAGGCACAAACGCAGGTAGATCGGCCAAGTTGTGGAAAAAGCTGAGATCTCGTTTGGGACTGACGCCATACCCGAGGGGCATGAACACGAGGCCAAGGATCACTAGAAGCCATCCGAGGATGCGACCATAGCTTTTTACTCGGCCCACGGTTTCAATCACCCAAGGAGCTTACGCCTGTTTCGTCTCGGTTGGCGCAATGCTGCTAGTTTCAGGTGTGAGTCGTGGCAACGTATAGAATCTGGTGGGCGATATCTCACCAAAAAGCTCCTGCGGACCCATGACCTACAACCGCACTCGCGCTAAAGAGTTTCAGGCTGCGATTCGAGCGATCCTGCTAACCCAATGGGATCCGCTTGGCGTCTCGCAGCATCCAGAGGCCCAGGACGAATACGACAATTACGTCCCCGGGGTGTACCGCCTTTTGGCTGGGCCTGCGGTGGATCGAGGCTCGTTGTTCTTTCACCTCTGGCAGATCGAAACCGAAAGGATGGGCCTTTCCGAGACCCCCGCTAGCCGCCAACACACCTATGCCATCGTGGATCGATTGCTCCAGCTTCGCGACCAAATGGAACAGTCGTAGTATGGCAGGCACACGCACCGGCTTCAGTCCCGAAGGGGAACCGCGAGTAGTTACACCCGAGATTTCCAAGGGGTTTGGAGATCTGACCGCCGCGCAGCGTAGGGGCGGGACCTACTCGCGACGCTCCCACTGACGAATGTCCAGCACCGCCGACAGGCGATGCCCCTTGCTTTCGAGGTCCTGAACATGCACCCGGCCGCTGGGCTCCCACACGATCGTGGGCTTTATGAATTCGTCCGCCTCGTAGAGGCCGACGAACAGCTGGTCCAGGGGCTTTCCCGTTCGGGAATCCCAGAGCGTAATGCGCAACGTCCCGGACGAATCGAGTATCTCGTTTGCCGGGAAGTCGACGCGCACGAACCCATCGATACGATACGCACCGTCTGGAGACGTCGCTGAGAACAGCTCTCGTGACCGGAACCCACCGATGGACCATTGGACAAATGTGGGCGTGGCGGCGAGCAAAAAACCCGCTGCACACAAGACGCTCCCGACAATCAGGATCAGCCGAGACCGGTCGCTCACGGGGCGTAAGGTTACCACTGCCGATGACCGGCACGGGTCCATAGCCTCAACGGGAACCGCGATTCGTTACACGGAGATTTCCAAGGGATTTGGCGGTCTGACCGTCGCGCGGCATGACGCTGACCGCGACGACCCGGTTCATCGCGACCGACCGGCAGATGACGCTTCGACGATGGAACCGTCCATCAAGACGAGCACTTCGAGCACCTCGTATCTTTTGTGCAGCGAGTTGCCGACTAGCTCGATTCGGTAGAACCATCGCCGGTCATTCTGTCCGCCGGTCGGGATCAGATCCATCTGGATCACTCGAACACCGGCCTCGCCTTTTGCGTTTACGCTTTTCACGGCAGCTGCAACGGCGGCCGTGATCGACAGCGGCGGTGGCTCCGACTCAGGAAGCCATTTCTTTGTTGCCAGGAGTTGGCTCTCTGGCAACCTAATATCTCTCTCTCGGCTGATGTCTAGGGACGACGTGTAGATCTCCCTCATGACCTGCGGCTCGGTAACACCCACACCGACGGAGCAGCACAGCAACGACACGATGACAAGCATCAGTGACTGCATATCTCCCTTTCAGCCGAATTGTCTGCTCTGGCCATCGTCCGAGCAGACCGATAGGCGGGTTCGGACGCTCAAGGGGAACCGCGACGACTTCCAGCGCCAATTCCAAGGGATCTGGCGGTCCGACCGCCGGGCAGCGTAGCTCGATAAGGAATTATCAACCGGCCCGGTTGAAAATCGACATCCGCCGACCCTCACCGCCCTGGCGGACGCCGGATCGCCGGCGTCGCGCACGA
>JBGTBX010000119.1:0-18276 GCA_041749115.1 Gemmatimonadaceae bacterium | reverse complement strand
CAGATCCTTCGCTTTCTCGGCCAGATCCTTCGCCATCTGCTCAGCTGCGGAACGCTCTTCGGCTTCATCAGCTTTACGCAGCGAATCCACGAGGTCGCGTTGCTTCTGCGCCAGTTCCTGCGCTTCGTCCTTCAGCGTTTCCATGGCCCCTTCGAGGGCAGCGCGCTTCAACATCTCGACGCTCTTGTCCAGCATCTCGCGCAGTTTCTTCTGCTGCTCGGCAAGATCCTGCAACGCAGCGCGCGCCTGATCGGGCGCCATATTCTGCGACGCCTGCTCCAGGTTGCGCAGCTTTTCCGCCAATTCCGGCGTCAACGCATCGCGCATCAACTGCTGTGCCTCGCGCAGACGGTTCTGCAACGCGGTGTCCAGCGCTCCCGCCTGTTTCAACTGCTGTTCCAGATTCTTCGCTGCATCCTGCACCTGCTGCATGCGGTCGGCCAGATCCCGCTGTTCCTTGGCAAACTTTTTGGCCTGTTCGGCAGCCTCAAACGTGAGCGTGCTGTCGCCGTTCTTTTTCTCCCGCTCCTGCGCACGAGCCGCATCCTGCGTGCGTTGATTCAGCTGTTTCTGCGCGTTCGCCGCGGCGAGCGCTTTGTTGAGCGTGGAATCTGCGGCCGCACGGGCGATCTCGCGCTGGTCCGACGCTGAGGGAAGCCGCAGCACCAATTCCTTGGACTGACCGACCTGACGCCACGGCGACCCATCCGTCGCGATTGCCGTGATGCGCATCGCGTCACCAGGAGTTAAGCCGCGAATGGGAATGATCGCCACTCCGGCATACTGCTCGACCCCGGACCCCGAGAGCGGTCGTGTTGTTGAGCTGCGGACCTCGCCGCGTGCGTTGGTCGTCGCAATGCGCAATACCACGCCTGCCAATCCATGATCGTCGGTCGCCAGTACCGACACACGCACTGAATCCGTCGCCGCAACGCTCGAATCGCGTGACGGAGAAATGATCTCAACAATGGGTGCCGAATCCGGCAGTACATCCAACTCCAGCGCCGCCGGCCGATCAAGGATCGGCCCCTGAACCCCCTGCGCCTTCCATTCGTACCGTCCGCTTGCCGTGGCGACCAGCTGGCCGGTAAAGCTGCGACCGCTGATGGCGAACGGCACCTCCGCCCCTTCGCGTTCCAGCGACACGCTGGCCAGTTCCGCCGAAGAACTTCCGGTCACGCCGAGGACCGTTCCACGCGGAACGCGGAGCAGACCGCCGAGCTGCAGCGTTTCAGGGGCACGTCCGAGGTACCCGGGGAAGGTCGCGGTCAGCGTCACGTCTCCGACGAACGGAGTTTCAGCGACCTGAACGGTCGACGTATCCGAACTGCTGCGCCCATCAGTGGCATACACCGAGACATCAGCGTCCAGCGGGCCGACAGCGATCGTGGCCGCTCCATCCACTACGGGCACTTCCCGAGTGCGCCATGACGAACCCGTCACGCGTTCGCCCACCGTAATAGTGCTGCGGCCAGGCGCGAGCACGCGCATCGTGATGCGCTCACCCCTGATTGCATGGCGCGGCGCCCCTTCAATCGCGACGGCACCGATCAACGTTCCGTTCCACGCCTTTACGGGATGCAACACCGCCTGAAGTCCGTCTGGAGCGGCGACAGCCGCCGTCGTCACGCCGAGCAAACCGAGCGCCGCCGCGCCAAGGCCGATACCTGCGCGCCGCGCGACTCGCTTTCGGAGTGCGGGGGCCAGGGCCGGTCCACCGGTCGCCAGCGTGTCAGCAAGTTTGCTGGCCGCCAGCTGCCCCAACACGCCGGAATCTGCCACTTCGAGAATCCCGCGAAGACTGCCCGCCCGCAACTTCCTCTCCTGTTCAACAACTTTCGCCAACGCCGGTGTGGCACTGGTCGACTCAGCCCGGCCACGCAGCCTCTGCCACACGAAGTAGCCGACGGCCGCGACCATCGCCCATGCAATGAACGGCACCAGACGCGGCAGCGCGAGCCAGCGACCGTCGCCCAGTGCGATCACTGCAATAAGCAACAGGATCAGCGCCGTGGCACCCACAAAACCGGCGACAGAGACGAGTAGCTGGCGGCTTACACCGCGTCGTTCGCGCTCAACGAGTTCCTGCAGAGTCATGTAATCGGTCGGCTGGTAACTGCGTAAACGAACAGATTAACTCCCATGCGCAAAGCCGTTTCGTGCAACTCCGGCGGATCATTGGGATACGTCCCGACATCTTCCCAGCCGTTTCCAAGGTCCGCCTCATGCGTGTAGTACACTGCCAAACGATCGCCTATGAACACTCCAAGTCCGCGCGCCGGAGCATTGTCGTGTTCGTGAATCTTCGGGACCCCGCGCGGAAACTCATACATCACGTGATAAATGGGATGCGAGAGCGGCACATCGACCAAGGGACGATCCGGAAACACCTTCGCCATCTCCCGACGGAAGGACGGGTCCAGACCATAATTGTCGTCCACATGGAGAAACCCCCCACGCATTAACCAATCGCGTAACTTCTGTACCTCGATGTCACTGAGCGCCATTTCGCCATGGCCGGTCGCGTGAAGGAACACATAATCATCCAGGCGATCGTCGGTCAGCGTGACCCGCCCCTCCGCGCTCTCCACCTTCAAGGTCGTTCGTTCGTTCACCGCCTTGATCAGATTCCCGAGGCTCGACGGGTTTGCGTACCAGTCCCCACCCCCCTCGTACTGTAGTCTCGCCACACGCAGACCCGGCACGACGGAGGGGCTGACCGCGGCCCCTGTGGGACGAAGCGAATATTTTGCGGGCGATTGCTCCAGCACCACTGCGAACAGCGGAAGGGCTAGCAACGGAAGGGTCAGTCGAGCTCTCATTAATTAATCTGTATGGGCCAAGCGGTAGGCCAGGTTGCGCGGTGCTCCGTGATTCTCCATCAATTCCTGCATCACCGCGCGCGAATCCAATCCCCCCTGACGCCCCTTCGCGACAACCTCGCGCAGAAGCGCCTCGTCCACGCACACCCCCTCTTCTTCACGCCCCTCAATAACCAGCACAACTTCGCCGCGAGGATCCTGCGTGCGGTAGTACTCGATCAACTCCACTACCGTTCCTCGCCGCACCTCCTCAAACCTCTTCGTCAGCTCCCGGCAAACCACGATGCCCCGCGAGGAGGCGTCTCCCCACGCCAACGATAGCTCGTCCAGCGTATTTGTGAGACGATTCGCTGCTTCATAGACTACGCTAACGTGCGCCGTGGCGCTGATGGCTGAGAGTGCGCGCTGCCGATCTTTTCCCTTGCGGGGCAGGAAACCGAGGAACTGGAACGCCCCCGACACGCCGCTCGCGACCGTCGCCGCCAGCAGTGCCGACGCCCCTGGCACTGGAACCACGGGGTAGCCAGCCTGCAGAACCGCACGGACGACCACTGCCCCGGGATCGGAAAGGAGCGGCGTACCAGCGTCCGAGATCAGCGCCAAACGTGCTCCTTCAGCGAGCCGCGACAGAACGTATGCGATCGATTCAGACTCGTTGTGTTCGTGCAGCGATCGCACCGCCACCGTCACGCCGAACGCATCCAGCAGATGCCGCGAGTGACGAGTGTCCTCGCATAGAATCAGATCGGCTTCTCGCAGCACCTGAATCGCCCGCAGCGTGATGTCAGCAAGATTGCCGATCGGGGTGCTCACGATCATGAGCGCGCCCTTTTCCGGCATTTGCGCAGACGCCGCCTCGAGGATCGTCTCGATCCTGATCAGCGCATCCGGGGAGGGGACTCGTTCCATCTGCGTTCCTCTTCTTAAGTCAAACGCCGGGCGACCAGCGCCCGGCGTTTAAGGATCACAAATCTGCTCACGCACGGTCGTGCGTTGTCAGCAAACGCCTCAGTTGCCGAGGTGTTGCTTGAACTTCGCGTCCAACGCCGGCTTCGGCATCGCACCGATGACCTGATCGACGACCTTGCCATCCTTGAAAAACAAAATCGTCGGAATCGAGCGGACGTTGAACTTCATTGCCGTCTTCTGATTCGAATCGACGTCGAGCTTTACAACCTTCGCTTTGCCCTGATAGTCAACGGCAAGCTGATCGATGATCGGACCAACCATGCGGCAGGGTCCGCACCATTCGGCCCAGAAGTCCACGACGGAAAGTCCCTCTGCCTTCTCTATCTCTGTTTCAAAATTGGCATCAGTTACAGCCACAGTGTTTCCCATTGCTTCTCCTATTATGTGGGGCGGTTGCCCCGTACAGAAAGTACTTTGAAACGACCTGATGAAAACATAAGCGACTCAGACCTCACATGACGAATCCGATGTCCGACAAAACGTTACCAGCTCGCGGTACTCGCATCGCACACATAGGCATTGCCGTCGCCGAGCTCGAGACGATCCTGCCATTTTACCGCGAGATCCTTCAACTCCCACAGGTGCCCCTGGACGACTCGGACGGCGCACAGATCGTCGGTCTGCAGGCCGGAGAGTCGCTCGTTGAACTGCTGCAATCATCGACCCCGGATTCGCCGATTGATAGATTCGTCAAGCGGCGTGGTCCCGGCATTCACCACATTTGTTTTGCTGTCGACGACCTCGACGCCACGCTCGCACAATGCACCTCACACGGCGTGGATCTGCTGGACGCGACGCCTCGAATGGGGGCCGAGGGGAAACGCATCGCTTTTTTGCACCCCCGTTCCACCGGCGGAGTTCTGGTCGAACTGACAGAACACTAAGTCGCGCGGCGGGGTGCGGGGCCCGTCGTCAGCCTCCGCACATCGACCGCATGGCGTTGAAGTCCGCATCCAACACATACCAGCGCTGCAAGGGACCCTGTACCATGTCGAAGTTCGGAGTCCTGGTCTCGCGGCCTCTGGTGATGGCTACTTTCACAAAGCGGTGGCCATTCGGGCCTGAAGTTTCCTCGGCAATGGTAAACGTGTCGTGCCGGTAGCACGACTGAATAATGATCAGTCGCCGGTCCAACTCGTTGCGATCGAGGTTATCGCGCGCCGGACCCTTTTCCGTTCCCCACACAACGGACATCGCCTGCAGGTCCTGCGCGGCGACCGCGTTGAGAAACATTGTGACACCGCTTCGCGCGTCGCTCGCCCCCGTGAGGCCACCAGCGCTCCCTCCGGTTCCAAGGACAGGCGCGGGATTGCGCGAGCATGCTGCAAGGATAACTGCCAATAACACGAGCTTTCTCACACGCCTCTCCGGCTAGGACGAGATACGAAGTTAGTTTGTTGGTGCGGGCACACAACAGATACGCGAGACTATGTACCAACGCTTGTACATCAACGTTGATCATGTGGCGACGGTTCGGCAGGCTCGACGTGGGGTCGAACCCGACCCGGTCGAGGCTGCCATCCTTTGCGAGGACGCGGGCGCGGACGGCATCACCGCGCACCTGCGCGAGGATCGGCGACACATTCAGGATGCCGACGTCGACGCCCTCGCACGCCGGGTACGAACGGTTTTGAATCTGGAGATCGCGAACACGGCGGCAATGCTGGATGTCGCGCTGCGCCTCACGCCGTATCAGGTGACCCTCGTGCCGGAACGCCGCGAAGAAGTGACAACGGAGGGCGGGCTCGACGTCGCGGGCCTCTCGGCATCCCTCCGCGAACCGGTTGCGCGGCTCAAGACTGCGGGCATTCGGGTGGCGCTTTTTATTGATGCGGACGAGGCCGCCATCCGTGCGAGCAATGACCTGCAAGCTGACGCGATTGAACTTCACACTGGACGTTATGCCCACCATGCAGCGGACCGTGGTCCGCTGGAGTCACTCCAGCGTGGGGCAACTCTGGCGGCTTCATTAGGCATGCGCGTCCACGCCGGCCACGGACTCACTGTTCGAAACGTGGGACCGGTGGCAGCGATTCCCGAGATCGAGGAGCTGAACATCGGTCACTCGATCGTTTCGCGTGCGCTCTTTATTGGCCTTCGCTCATCTGTCGAAGAGATGAGACAGGCCATGAACCAGGCACGAAAAAAAATCTGACCTAGTTGTCGATTCCCCCTTGACGGGGTTTTTGACCCTCTGCACCGTGGGATACGACAGGCGTCGCAAATAGCGGCGCCCACCTCAAACGGCGCCATCAGGCGTCCGCTCCCCTCCCCTCCAGAGGTGTTTATGTTCAGCAACGTCGGAAAGCAGTTGGCCTTGGCGGCCATGGTGCTCGCGGTGCCACTTAATGTGGCTCGGGCCCAGGAAGGCACCGTCGTCCAGGGCGCCGTCACAGGAGCCGATGTCAACGGCCCGGTGGGCGACGTGCGGGTGATCGCGGTTGGGACCAGTGTTTTCAGTATCACCAACGCCGATGGTCGATACACCCTCCGCGGACTATCCGCCGGCAACGTGCAGATTCGGGTGATTCGTGTCGGCTACGTGGAGCAGAAGAAGACGGTACAGGTGGTAGCTGGTCAAAGTGTTACGCTGGATTTCAGACTGGAGCGGGCCGTGATTACGCTGCAGGAAGTGGTGACAACCGCCACCGGGAGCCAGCGAAAGGTGGAGGTAGCGAACGCCGTCGCGTCGATCGACGTAGTCAAAAAGATCGAAGAAGCACCGATCAGGAACATGGGTGACCTGCTCGTCGCCAAGGCTCCCGGAGTACAGGTGCTCCCGGCGAACATGACTGGCGGCGGCAGCCGCGTGCGCGTGCGCGGCACGAGCTCCATTTCGCTAAGCAACGATCCGATCTACATCATCGATGGCGTTCGAATGACGTCGAACTCAGCCAGCAGCGGGATCGGTGTCGGCGGAACGTCGCCAAGCCGTGTGAACGACATCAATCCTGAAGACATCGAGAATATCGAGGTCGTGAAGGGACCCAGTGCCGCAACGTTGTATGGCACCGACGCCGCCAACGGCGTCATCGTGATTACGACGCGAAAAGGTCGCGCGGGCAAACCGGTCTGGTCGCTGTATGGCGACTACGGCTACATCGCCGACAACAATACCTATCCAACACAGTACGCCATCCTCGGCAAGACCCCGGGCAGCGCAACGCAGCGCAAGTGCCTGCTGAAGGAAGTTGGCCTCGGGACGTGTAACGTCGACAGCACCACTTCCCTCAATGTTTTTGAAGAGAGCGACATCACACCGATCAAAGATGGCTACCGCGGACAGCTTGGGGCACAGCTTTCCGGCGGCACTGAGTCGATTCGTTACTTCCTCAGCGGTGACTTCGAAAGAGAAGTCGGTCCGTTCTCGATCCCCGAGTTCGATCGGCAGCGCTTCGCGGACAACAAAATTGATATCAGACCGGAGTGGGATCGCCCGAACGCATTAACCAAGGGCGCCTACCGGGCCAACCTGAATCTTATTGTTACACCGCAGCTTGATCTATCCGTTCAGAGTGCGTACACGAACCTCGACCAGCGCCTGCCACAGGTTGACAACAACGTCAATTCCTTCTGGTACAACGGAACCGTGGGCCCCGGCTACCGAGGCCCCGGACCAGGCTACACCGGTATCGGCTCACTGGGACAGAAGCTGAACGGGTACGCCGGCTTCACGCCCGGTGACATCTATCAGGATTATACGAACCAGGGCCTTCATCGCTTCCTCGGCAGCACCAACGCGAGCTGGCGGCCGAAGAGCTGGTTGCAAAACCGTGCCGACGTCGGGGTGGATCTCACGGATCGCAGCGATTTCGAACTGTGCCGGTTTGAAGAATGCGCCGACTTCGGAACCAATCGTCAGGGCTTCGCCACTGACGTCCGTGCCAACATTCGTAACATCACCGCAAATCTGGGCAGCACGGCAACGTTCAATCCCTTCCCTTGGGTGAATCTGAACACCACCGGTGGCGTGCAGTTCGTGAACTACAAGTTCGACTCGAACAATGCCAACGGCTCCATCCTGCCCCCGGGCGGCCAAACGCCGAGTGCCGGAACGATACCAGGGGCGAGTACAGCCACGGTGATCACCAAGACGCTGGGACTCTTTGTTGAACAGGGCGTCGCGCTCAATGATCGTCTGTATCTGACCGCAGCACTGCGCACGGATCAGAACAGCGCGTTCGGTACCAACTTCCAGCGCGTCTTCTATCCCAAAGGCGCCGTCTCGTGGGTCACGTCGGATGAGTCGTTCTTCCCCAAGACCGGATGGCTCAATCAACTGCGGCTCCGTGCGGCCCTCGGTTCGTCCGGCGTGCAGCCGGGCCCGAACGATGCGGATCGCACGTTCGCCGTGACCACGACGAACATCGCGACGACGGACGTCAGCGGACTGCGCTCGAACGCACTGGGTAATCTGGAGCTGAAGCCCGAAAGTTCTACTGAGTTCGAAACCGGTTTCGACGCGCAGATGTTCACCAACCGCGTCAACTTCGAGATGACGTATTACCGGAAGACCACGAAGGACGCGCTGATTTCTGCACCTATCGCGCCGTCGGCAGGCACGGCTGTCACCTCGATCCTCAAGAACCTTGGCTCGGTCCGCAACTGGGGGTACGAAGCACTTATCAACATGCAGTTACTCGATCGCAGGTCGTTTGCCTGGGACGTCACGTTCAATGGCTCGCACAACAGCAACAGACTGCTGAGTCTCGGCACGGACACCACCACGATTGGTACCGGTAGCGTTCGTCAATCCATTGGATACCCGATCAATGGCTACTGGACGCGGCGTTACACGGCCAACGACGCGAACGGTGACGGCATCCTTATCCCCGCCGAAGTTGTGGTCAACCCGCTCTTCGAATTCCTTGGGTATTCGCAACCCCGTTTGGAGCTCTCGATCACCAACGGAATCGATTTGTTCAGCCGCACGGTGCGCATCACCGGTCTCGTCGACCACAAGAGCGGGTACTACGTTCAGAACACCGAGCAATCGTTCCTGTGTCAGCAGTCGACCTCATGCCCGGGGACGTCAACGCTCAATCCGTCGCTCTTCCTGCAGGGGCGCACGATCGCCATTCGGGATGGCAGCCCAAGCACACCGCATGGTTTCTTCGAACAGCCGAACTTCTGGCGCCTGCGGGAACTTTCGGTGGCGTATACCCTGCCGCGCACGCTCTCTGAGCGCCTGCTGCGCTCAACGAACGCGACGTTTAATCTCGCGGCACGCAACGTGAAGTTATGGTCCGACTGGACCGGTGTTGATCCGGAACAGAACTACAGCCAGGGCGACACGCAGTCGACGCTCCTGACCGCCGGACCGCCGCAGTATTTCACTATGCGTTTTAATATCCGCTATTAATCCCCTTCGCCAATAATTCAATGAAAATGACTATTGACTCAGCGCGAAGGGTGGCGATGCATGTGGCTTCGCTCGCCGTCCTCGCAACATTCGTGGGATGCACCGGTTTGCGTGAAGATCTGCTCGCGGCCGACGACCCCGACATTATTTCACCCGAATCCGTGAAGTCTGCGGCCGGCGCCGATGCGCTGCGCATTGGTGCCTATGCTCGACTGCGCGACGTGACCGCTGGTGGTGGAGGCAGTAACGGCACCGCCTGGACCCAGGGCGGGCTGCTCGTGGATGAATGGAAGTCCAGCAACACCTTCTCGCAGCACAACGAAACCGACGAACGCAAGGTCCAGGACAACAATTCCGTGGTTCTCGGCGCACTGCGCGACCTCTACCGGGCACGCGGCTCGGCTCGCGAAGCCATCAATGGACTGCGCGAGTACAAGGCTAACCCACCCGCAGGCATCGGTCAGATGTATTTTGTCATGGCCTATGCAGAAATGACCATCGCTGAGATGTTCTGTAATGGAACACCACTCGGCGATGCGTCGACGGGTGAGGTCATATACGGTCCGCCCTTGACGAACGTTCAATTGTTTAATCTCGCCCTCGCGCACGCCGACAGCGCTCTCGCTCTGTCGTCAGGTAGTACGGCGTTTGCCACCGAAGTTCGACACTCCTCCGCTGTGGTCAAGGCACGAATCCTCCTCAGCCTCAACCGCCACAGCGATGTGGCCGCTGTAGTAGCGGCCGTGCCAACAACCTTCGCACTGCTCGGCACCTTTTCGCTCACGTCGGGAAGCAACGCGGTCTGGAGCATCAACACCAGCGCAAAACGTTTTACTGTCGGTGACAACAAGGATCCCTCAGGCACGATTATCAATGCGCTTCCGTTCGCCTCTGCTGGCGATCCCAGGATACCCGTTGTCGGTACCTCCACGGGCACGTCTCCGGCAGGCCGCGGATTTGACAATTCCACGAACTTTATTCGGCAGTTGCACCATGAGCGGACGAGCTCATCTCCTCTCGTATCGGGGCTCGACGCACGACTGTTTGAAGCGGAGGTCAAGCTCAAGGCGGGCGACATCCCGGGGATGATGACAATCCTCAATGCGCTACGGGCGACGCCGCAGGACCTCACGAGCGCGCTGACCACGCCGGTCATGCCTGCCCTTGCCACACCAGCAACTCCCGCGGCAGCCATCGACCTGTATTTCTACGAGAAAGGCTTCTGGACGTTCAGCCGCGGAATGCGTTTACCTGACCTCCGACGGCTGGTTCGTCAGTACGGCCGCAGCAATGCGGCGGCCTTCCCCAACGGTACCTTCTTCAAGACCAACCAGCCGTACGGCGAAGACATGAACTTCCCGGTGATGCGTGAAGAACTCACGAACCCAAGCTTCACGGCCTGCATCGATCGGAACGCGTAATCGCGATTGAAGTCGGCTCGTAAACGAAGGCCCCGTGGCACGCTGCCGTGGGGCCTTCGTCCTTCTCGCATCACCGCATCGATCGAACCTGTTTACCATCGGTGCCAGCGCCTGATTCACGGCGCAGCTGAACCTCGCGGCGCTTACCCGGCGATGCAGCCTCGGCCTTACTCGTTCAGTCGCCGTGCGCGGCAACCAGAGGAGACGCGGGCTCCACGGCGGTCGTCTCCACCTTGCGACCCAGTACCTTGTTCGTCAGATCATCCAGCAACGTGTAGACGACCGGCACAATAAACAGCGTCAAAAGCGTCGACGTAATCAGACCGCCAATGACCGCATGCGCCATCGGCGCACGCTGTTCGGCCCCTTCACCTAACGCGAACGCAAGCGGCAGCATGCCGAAGATCATGGCAGCCGTCGTCATGATGATTGGGCGAATGCGGATCCGTGCGGCGTTCAGCACCGCCATACGACGCGGAATACCGCGCGCACGTTCCGTGTTCACGAAATCGATCAGCAGAATCCCGTTCTTGGTCACGAGCCCCATCAACATGATGATGCCGATCATCGACATCACGTTCAATGAACCGCGGGTCACGAGCAGGCCGAGTGCCACCCCCAGAAAGCTGAGCGGCAGGGCAAGCATAATGGACAGCGGCTGGATGAACGATCCGAAGATCGAGGCAATGATCAGGTAAATGAACACCACGGCCAGAATCATCGCCTCAGCGACGTATCCTTTGGTTTCCGCAAGATTCTGTACGTCGCCACCGAAGATTGTGCGGTAACCGGTTGGCAGACCGATCTGGTCGATAGCGTCGCGCGCGCGATCCGCAACGGTACCCATATCGAAACCCGGGAGCACACCGGCCGATACCGTTACCCGGCGTTCCAGGTATCCCCGCTCAATCTGCTGCGGACCTACCCCGGGACGAATTTCTGCGACCTGCGCCAGCGGTACCGTCGCGATCTGGCCGGTTCGCGGATCGACGTTATTGCTGAGCACCGGAATCCGCGCCACGTCTTCGGGCGAGACTCGTGCTGAGTCAGGATATACCACCATGACGTCGTGCGAATATCCGTTGGGATCCTCCCACCGCGTCGCCCGCTGACCCTGAAACAACGGTTGAATGGTGGCGCCAATGGTCTGCATCGCCAGTCCGGCAGCCCATGCCTGCTGCCGATCGACACGCACATCGAGCTGCGGAATTTCTCCCTCGTCGCTGGACTGTGGTTCGGCGGCTCCTTCAACGCCGCGCAGCGTTTCGAGCACCTGTTCAGCTGCAAGCTTCAATCGTGTGGGTTCGGGACCTTGAACATAAATCTGAATCGGCTGCCTGAAACCACCGAAAATTGAGCGGTTGCCCGTGATCGACGGCGTGACCCCAGGGATCGCCGCGAGCTTGCGGCGCAGCTCATTCTGAATCTCGAACAGTGTCTTTTCACGTTCATGCCGCGGCTTCAGTCGCACGAATAGCTGTCCGCCATTGGTACCGCGGCCAAAAGCTCCGCCCCCACCAACCGACATCGACGTGAATTCCACTTCGGGCTGTTGACGAAGGAACCGCTGAATCTCCTGTCCCTTCCCCAATGTGTATTCGAGACGCGAGCCCGGGGCCGCACGGAACGACACATTGAACTCACCGCTGTCGTAGTCCGGCAGCCATGTGAATCCAAGCAGCGGGAACAGAGCACCCGCTCCGGCCACAGAGCCAATCAGGAGAGCCACCATTAAGCCACGCCGGTCCAGCGCCCAATCGAGGCCGCGTCTGTACCGGTCCGACGTGCGTTCGAACCAGGCATCAAACGCAAACGCTGCTTTACGCACGGGATTGCGCGTGTTGCGCCGCGTGGTTTCATGGCCGCCGTGTTCCACTTCCGGATCGGGCCAGATGCTGGAGAGCATCGGATCGAGCGTGAACGACACGAAGAGCGACACCAGCACCGCGAACGCCACCGTCACACCGAACTGGAAAAAGATCTTTCCGATCTGGCCTCCCATGAATGCGACCGGAATGAACACCGCAACCACGGCAAGCGTGGTCGAGACCACCGCGAGGCCGATCTCCTTGGTTCCGTCAAGCGCCGCAGTAAAATGATCTTTGCCCATCTCGATATGGCGCACGATATTCTCGCGGACCACAATCGCATCGTCGATCAACAATCCGATCGCCAGCGACAGGGCCAGCAGCGTCATCGTATTCAGCGAGAATCCGAAGACCCACATCACGAAGAACGCCGAAATAATCGAGACCGGAAGCGTCAATCCCGTGATCACGGTCGAACGCCACGAGTTCAGGAACAGATAAATGATCATGATGGTCAACACGGCACCCAGCATGATCGACAACTTCACGTCCGCCAGCGACTCACGGATCTTGACCGAGTCATCGCGAATCAGCGTCAGCTTGACGTCAGACGGCAGCGTCTCTTTCAGCTCATCGAGCAACACGGTGACGCCATCGCTGACGGCGACGGTATTGGCCCCCGAAATTTTCAGCACTTCGAGTGACACATTCGGCACTTCGCCGATAAACGATCCCGATCGCCTGTCCGCAATACCGTCCACCACGGTGGCAACATCACGCACGCGAATCGGCGCGGCGTTGCGCACGGCGATCACAACGTCGGCGAAAGCCAGGGGGTCGCGAATGCGCCCGGTGACTCGCACGAGACGCTCGGTATCACCCCGATACACACGACCAGCCGGCGTCTCGGTGTTTTCCCGCGCAAGCGCTTGAGAGACCTGGACAGGAGAAATTCCGTATGCCACGAGGGCATCGGAGTTCAGCTGTACGCGAATCTGTCGCGTGGTGCCACCGTTTACGTTGACTCCGCCTACTCCAGCGACGCTTTCGAAACGCGGTTTCAGCGTCTGCTCGGCGAGATCAGTCAGATCGCGCAGTGGACGTTCTTCGCTCTGCATGGCGATGGACATGATCGGCCGATCGTTGGGATCAAAACGAATCACCGTCGGATCGTCGATATCCGGAGGAAGCTGCCGGCGCATGCGTGCGACCTTGGCGATCACCTCCTGCTGCGCTTCCATCGGATTCTGATCCAGCTGCAGCATGACGCGGACGCTCGAGTTCCCTTCCTGCGACGTGCTGGTGATTTCCTTGATCCCCATCACCGTGTTCAACGCTTCTTCGATCGGGCGTGACACGTCGCGCTCCATCACCTCAGGCGAGGCGCCCGGATACGACGTCTGCACCATCACCATCGGGTAGGTGATATCGGGATACTCGTCCACCGCGAGCCGTTGATAGGCGATCACGCCAAACACCACGAGCGTCACCATCATCATCGTGGTGAAAACGGGGCGCTGAATAGAGACTTCGGTAAGCTTCATGGTGAAGTGCTCCGGCCTAACGTTTAGAGGAAGTGTCGCGGGCCGCGCGTGCTGCTGAATCCACGGCACCGCTCCCGCCCTTGGGCGCCCCTACCTGTCGTGCACCACCCGGCCCCCCGGCGTCGTCAGACACGATGCGCACCTGCATGCCGCGTCCCAGTGCCGACAAGTTGCCCACAACAATACGATCACCAACCGATAATCCGCTGGTGATCTGCTGCATACCGGATTGTTCATCCGTAACACCCAGCGTGATCGGAGCAATGTCCACCACGTCGTCCACGATGCGATAGACAAACGTGTTGCTCCCACCCTGCGACTGACGCACTGCGCGCAGTGGAATGGTCAGCGTGTTCGCAATCAGCTGAGTCACCACACGCCCCGTCGCGAACGAATTACCTCGCAACGCACCGTTGGCGTTCGGAACCTGGACGTAAACCGTCAACGTCCTATTCTGCACGTTGATGGTCGGTGAAATGCGTGCCACCCGTCCTTCGAGCTGCAGACCACCTGCCGCAAAACGAACGACCTGATTCGGTCGCAGGCTCCCCGCCAGTCGAGCGGGCACCGACGCCTCAAGTTCAAGCACGTTGTTGCGCACAACGTTGAACAGCGTGGCCCCGCGGGCAATACGCTCGCCCACTTCAGCACTGCGCGTGGCAACAACTCCGGTGGTCGGGGAAAGAATCCGCGTGTCGTCCACCGTCCGGGACACGCCGCGCAACCGCGCTTCCGCCGCCGCGAGACGCGCGGTGGCCGCAGCGAGGGTTTGTTGAGCAGCGCGCAAGTCCCGTTCAGGAATGGCGCCGGCTTTCAGCAGCTCCGCGGATTGATCCACGTTCCATTGGGCATTGGCCACGTCGCTCTTCGACGCCTCACGTTCAGCTTCGGCCGAGGCGCGATCACCTTCCTGAATCAGACTTTCGAATTCGGCCAATACCTGGCCCCGAACCACCCGATCGCCCTCTCGCACGAGCACACGAACCAGATCTCCATCCATACGAGACCGGACAGCGATCTCTTCGATCGGTTTGAGGTCGCCGCTGACAATAATGGCCTCCTCGATATCGCCAAGGGACACGGTCATCACGTCGGTGGGACCCAGTACCGTCGGACTGCGACCCTGACCACCACCACCTCCGCCGGGTGTTTGCTTTGCAGCGGAGGCCTCACCTGCCCCGCCTTTGCCATCCTTGCCGGCGAGCGTACTTGCGTTCCCCTCGCCACCGCACGCGGCAACAACGCAGGTAAACGCCAGAGCCGTAAAACGAAGTGTGTATAAAGTCACGCGACTATTGATCAGAAGTGAGTCGTGTTGGCGGTAAGGGAACCGGTAATCCGCGCGCCCGCGCCAGATCCGCCATCGCGAGATAATAATCCGTGCTGGCTCGCGCGGCGTTGGTGTTGGCCGTCAAGAGCAGAAGCTGCGCGTCAGATACTTCCAGCTGTGTGGATAATCCGCGTTCAAAGCGGAGTGCAGCAATGCGAAAGGCTTCGTCGGCCTGACCGGCGTTCTCACGCTGAGCCTCAAACGTCGCGGACGCACGGTGGAACTCCGCCCACGCCTGCGCACGTTCAACGCCAACGCGTTCGCGCTCCTGCTCCATCTGCAGCTGAGCAATTTTGGCCTGGGCCTGCGCCAGATCAACATTGCCCTTGGTGCGTAATCCATCAAACAGCGGCCAGGCGATCTGCAGGCCGAAGTTGCGATCGGGAAACCAGCCGTTGTTCTGACACACCCGTGCGGCCGTCGATGGATTCGGACAGAAATCCAGCGACGTGCGGCCGCGCACCGTCGGCACACCGTTATTCGATGGCAGCGCAGTAAAACCGGTCTGGAAAAAGGCCGAGACCGTCGGCAAAAAGTCCGCGCGTGCCACCCGGATACCCTCGCGCCTGGCATCGTACGTCGAACGCGCCGCCTCTTCGGAGGCCCGAATGGGGTCGGTTCCGGAATCCGCCGTCACCACCCGCGCCACCGACTGCAGCTGAGCAGAATCCAGCCTGCTGACGAGATCAAGCTGAACGTCAGACGGCAGATTCAATATCCGCTGCAGCTCAATGTCCGCGAGTCGCACCGCGTTGGCTGCCTGCAACAGCGTCGGTTGCAGATTCGATCGTTCGACGCGCGCGCGCAGTACATCAAACCGTGCCGCACGTCCCGCCGCCTCGAGTCGTTCCACCAGCGCGAGCCGCTCCTCTGCCAACTCACTGTTTCGCTGCTGAATTCTGAGCAGCTCGCGCGACAGCTGAGCGGTCAAGTACGCCCGCTGTACCGACACGGCCAGCAACGCCTCTATCTCCGCGCGGGATTCGGTCGCGGCCCGCCTGAAGTCTCCGGCCGCTCGCGAACCTGCGAATACCCTCCCCCCTTGAAAGAGCACCTGGGAGAAGTTCACGTTGCTGGAATAATTGAAATTCTGGCCAAAGATGGATTGTCCCACAATCTCGGCACGCGCGTTCTTAAGTACCTGGGAGTAGTTCGACGACAGCCGCGCCTGCGGCAACCCCGCCGCTCGCGCTGTGGTGACCTGCGCGTCGGCGACCTCAACTTGTGCGCGCGCTATGCGCGCTTCGTCACTCTCGCGAAGGACCCGCTGAACCGCATCCTCCATCGATAGGCGCACAGGCTGCTGCGCACGAACAGCCCCGGGCATAAGGAGACACGCCGCACCTATCACTGCTGAAAAAAGTCTTCGAATCATCGTGAAGCATACGCAGCATGCAGCTCAAGCGTTCTGGACGGGCCGCCGACACAAAACGGCTCAGCCGAATAGCGCCCATGTCGACACCCGTCGGTCGCGGCTACGAGACGCCAGTCCATCGCGGGAGAGTCGTGCCCATTCGGCGCATCCATGCGTCCACCTAGCGTGCTGCAGATGGCACTGCCTAACTTCAGGTGCGGACACCACTTTCCCATACGATGACCGGATCTCCCGAGCTGCTTGAGTACTTCCTGGTCGAAGCGACTGAATACATCGACGCGATTGATCAGCTCGTGAGTTCACCGCAGTTGACCCCCGACACCAACGCCCTTCTTGCCAGCGCTCGTGCCCTGCGCGGAAGCGCATCAATGGCAAACGCCGAGTCAATCTCGGAGATCGGCCTGGCCCTCGAGCAACTGTCCCTCCGGTTGCGCGACTCCTCTTTGGCGTGGACGGAGGATCTCTTTCACGCCATTCGTGGGAGCGTCGCTGACCTGCGGTCACTCGTCAGGCACGTCCGCATCTGGAGCGAGGAAGACGAGATACGTGCCCAGGCGGCATCGGTGTCACTGCGCCGCTTCATCCCCGCCGACGCTCGTCGGCCGACGCCCCCTTCATCAGATGCGACCACGCCGGTGTTCGTGGCGCTACAGACCGCTGCCATCGCGGCCGAACTCGACGCCTTCGCAAACGCGCCTGACGAACGTCGCTCCCTCGACGATGCCGTCGCACGAACGCGCACCCTGCGTGGAATCGCAGGAATCAGCGACTACCCGCCGCTGGCCGAAGTCGCCGACAGTGTGGAGCGCTTTGCGCGTACCCTCGTGCCGGACATGCCGCCGCACGCCCGGGAAACAGAGCTGTTCCGTTCCGCAGCAGAGGTCATGCGCGATGCGGCCGACCAGTTGAGGGCAACGGGTCGATGCACGTTGGGAGAGTCGGGCGTGGCCCGGTTTGCCCGAGCGGTCGCTGCCCTTGAGGTTCAGGATCCCGAACCCGCCCCGGTTCGCGTTGACAGTTTGTTTTATGGGGACTCGGCCGGCCATGTGGTCGCTCCGACCACAGCGCCAACGGAATCTCCGGCGACACGGCTGCATCGCGAACTGATGACGCGGAGCGAACATCTGCGCCGCCTTGTAGGTGACGCACGGCGTGCGCACGATCCTGTAAGCAGACAGCGGGCAGCGAGCACACTGCGTGAAGCATTAAAGGAAGCGGCCTCGCTCACTGCAACATTTGGAGCGCACCAGGCCCGCGCCCTGTTCAGCGATGCCGCTGCGGCCACAGACCTCCTTGGTCACGAGGAGCTCGATGCCATCGACGGCGCCTGCGGTCTTGCCATGGCGCCGTTCACATCTATTGATGAACTGGAGCGCCGTCTTGCCGTTGTGCAGCGCGCCCGCGTTGCCACACCGAAATCGACCCCGGTCATCGCGCCACGGATTACCCCTCCTTTCTCAGCCCCGGCCACTCCGCCAAAAGCGTCGCCGGTCATTGCGCCCCCGCCCCCCCCTCCGCCCCCGGTGCTACGGCTGCCGCTAAACGACTCCGCCCCCCCACGGGTGACCGCGAGCGGGCCGGCGCCTGCGGAGCCGATTACAGATCCGGAGAAAGTTCCGCAGCCTCGCGCCGCGGCTGCACCCTC
>JBGTBX010000118.1:0-33875 GCA_041749115.1 Gemmatimonadaceae bacterium | reverse complement strand
GACCGTTCTGGGCCGTGGTCGCTGGAAGCGTATCCGGGATCCTGATCGGCTTGGTGACTGAGTACTACACGGCGATGGGTCCGGTGCAGCGCATCGTGGAATCATCGAAGACGGGTCCGGCCACGAACATCATCTCCGGCCTCGCGATCGGCATGGAAAGCTGCATCGTGCCGGTGCTGCTGATCTGCGGCGCAATATTTGTCGCCTTCTCGGTTGCCGGTCTGTACGGAATCGCGATCGCATCGGTGGGAATGCTTGCCACGGTTGGCGTCACCATGTCAGTCGATGCGTACGGCCCGATTTCTGACAACGCGGGTGGTATCGCAGAGATGAGCCATCTTGGACCAGAAGTCCGCAAGATCACGGACGGACTCGACGCGCTCGGCAATACGACCGCTGCGATCGGTAAGGGTTTCGCGATCGGCTCGGCGGCACTGACAGCATTGGCGCTGTTTTCTGCGTACGCTGCCGCAGTGGGTCTCGAGTCGCTCAACCTGATCGATCCGATGGTGGTGATCGGTCTGTTCATCGGAGGCGTGATGCCGTTCTTCGTCGGTGCACAGACGATGACGGCCGTGGGGCGCGCTGCGCAGGGCATGGTGGAAGAAGTACGCCGCCAGTTCCGGGAAATCCCGGGCCTGCTCGAGGGTAGGCCCGGCGTCAAGCCGGACTCGGCGCGCTGCGTGGAAATTTCCACCAAGGCTGCGCTGCGTGAGATGGTGCTGCCGGGTGTTGTTGCCATCCTGGTGCCGGTGATCGTTGGCAAGTTTGTGGGTGTTGCCGCGCTCGGCGGCGTGCTCGCCGGTGCGACGGTCACGGGTGTGATGATGGCGCTCTTCATGGCCAATGCCGGTGGCGCATGGGACAATGCCAAGAAGGCCATCGAAGGCGGACTGGCCGGCGGCAAGGGCAGTGATCCGCACAAGGCAGCCGTGGTCGGTGATACGGTCGGCGATCCATTCAAGGACACGAGCGGCCCGGCGATGAACATCCTGATTAAGCTGATGAGCGTTGTTTCGCTCGTGCTGGCTCCCTGGTTTCTGTAATCCGGGGACTATCGCGAAGTGCTTTCTCTCGGAATTGTGGGCTTGCCGAATGTCGGCAAGTCCTCGCTGTTCAATGCACTAACCAGTTCAGCCGCCGCCGCAGCTGCGAACTATCCGTTCTGCACCGTCGACCCCAACGTCGGCATGGTGGAGGTACCGGATCCGCGGCTCGATGCATTGGCCGAAATCGTTAAGCCAAAACGAACGGTGCCGGCGGTGGTGCAGTTCATGGACATCGCCGGACTCGTCAAAGGCGCTTCGCAGGGTGAAGGCCTTGGCAACAAGTTCCTGTCGAACATTCGCGAAACAGACGCGATTGTCCACGTGGTACGATGTTTCGAGGATGCCGACGTCACCCATGTCATGGGTGGCGTGGATCCCGCCAGAGATCGCGAGGTCATCGAGTTCGAACTGGCGTTGGCCGACCTGAGTGTTGTCGAAAAACGCCTCGACAAGGCACAGCGCGCCGCGCGAACCGGAGATAAGGAGGCGCAGGCCGAGCTCCCGGCGCTTCAGCTCGCGAACAAATTTCTGTCCGAGGGACAGGGCCTCCGTGGCAAGGGCCTCACAGCTGAGCAGTTCGCAGCACTGAAGCCACTGCAGTTGCTCACAGCCAAGCCTGTGTTGTACGCCGCGAATGTGACCGACAGCGAACTGCAGGGCGACGAAGGCGCACATGTGCAGGCTTTGCGCGCTGCCGTGGCCGCGTCCGGCGAAACGGCGGAGATCGTGACCTTCTCGGCACGCATCGAAGCCGAGCTTTCGGAGTTGCCGCCTGCTGAACGGGGCGAGTTTCTCGCAAGTCTGGGGATCGAATCTGCAGGTCTGGATCGACTGATCCGTGCCGGTTATCACCTGCTGGGATTGCAGACGTACTTCACTGCAGGCGAGCAGGAGGTGCGCGCCTGGACGATTCATCAGGGAGACACGGGCCCGCAGGCAGCCGGTGTGATTCACACCGACTTTGAGCGCGGCTTTATCAGAGCCGAAACAGTAAGCTTCGACGACTTTGTCGCGTACCGGGGATGGAAGGATGCCCGCGAACGTGGTGCCGTACGATCCGAAGGAAAGGAATACGTGGTGAAGGATGGCGACGTAATGCTCTTTCGGTTTAACGTCTAAGGGCAACGTTGGCCGCCTGGACGATTGCCGACGGCCAACCAGGGCGAGCGAAACACCATCAACAACCGGCACTGACCCGCCCGCCCTTGCGCAGCCAGACGCCGGTTTAACACGGCGTCCCGTGTCACCCCGTCGTCGGCGCCTCAACGATGGTGATCAGATCCGCGTCGTCTTCCGATGTACGGTTTACTCGGGCGCTGATCGGCCACGCGCGCATCGCATCTGCAGGATACGACTGCATCAGGGCTTTGACATCTGCCACCGACGTCTCTCGATTCATCCACGCTCCGATGTCGTCGGGGCCGATGATCACCGGCATCCTGGAGTGAATGGGAGCCATCAGCGCGTTAGGTGAGGTGGTGAGCACAGCGCACGTCGAACGACCGCCGGTAGCCTCTGAACGCTGGGCCGACAGGTAGATCGCCCCGAGCGCGAGCGTCGACCCGTCTCGCGCGGCGACTGCGAATGGTTGCTTGGTGTTGGTCCCCGATCGAGGCTGCCATTCATAGAAGACGGTGGCAGGGATCAGGCAGCGTCGTGTCTCCCCCGCTCCCTCGAGCAGTCGATTGGTGAACAGGCCTTCCGCCCGCACGTTCACCACGATCCCCGGGCCATTCGGTCGAATGAGTCCCCAGCGGAGCCACCCGGCCGCCCGACGCCCACCCGCCTCAGCCACGGCCAAAACGTCGGAGCCCGGGGCGATGTTGTAGCGTGCCTCCGATGGCGGCCATTCCGCAACGCCGAAGCGGGCATGGTCCAGCTCAGAAAGTTTGATCAGACCGAATCGGCCACACATGTCGCAGGAATGTGGGAGGCGACCGCGCCTACGTGACGCATCCGTCGAGCAGCTCACCCCCGTCGCGACGCGTGTTTGCGGGGCCGACCCTGCGCACGTCGGGCGGTTCCGGCCGTCAATGGCCCAGCAGGCACTCGATTGCGAAGCGACGTGAGGTTAGCTTATTGGGTTCAACATACTGGCGAGTCTTTACTCGCCTCAACCCTCCCCTCGCTCAAGGCAACCAGCGCGGGGCGGCCACCAAGACCAAAGGGAGGTTTGCCAACGTGTCTCGACCGTATGAGGCGGTTTTCATCTTCGATTCTTCACTCGAAGATACCGCCATCCAGGAAAAACTCGCACGCCATCAGGCGCTGCTGTCAGCCACGGAGCTGACAAATGACATTTGGGGCCGCCGTCAGCTCGCGTACAAGATTGGTCGCCGGGAAACCGGCTACTACGTCGTGTCTCGCTTCAGCTGCGACCCCACCGTTTTGCCGGAGTTTGAACGCTCGATGAAGTTGGATGATGGTGTCGTCAGATATCTCATCACCATTCATGAGCACGACCTCGGTGCTCCCCCACTCACCGAAGAGGAACTGGCTGCGCGCCGCGACCTCGATGACGACGACGAGGATTAATCAATGCTGCGACGAGCCCGAAAAGGATGCCCGTTCTGCGAAGGACGCGTGCATTTTATTGACTACAAAGACGATCAGGCACTTGGCCGGTTCATTTCAGAACATGGCAAAATCCTTCCAAGCCGACTCAGTGGCGTGTGCGCGCGTCATCAGCGCCAGCTCGCCCGAGCGATCAAACGTGCCCGGTTCCTCGCCCTGCTGCCGTACGAGCACGGGGTACCTTCAGGCGTATAGCAATCACGCGTGCGCCTGCCCCTGACCATGGCAACACCTCCCGCCTCCGCAACTGACCGCGCACAGATCGCCCCGCGCGGTTGGGGGCGACTTTTGCTTGGTGTCGCGCTGGCGTTGTCTGTACCACTGGTGCCTCAGCTGCGTCTCGTTGTTCCCATTGAGCGGACCATTCTTCTGATTGGTCCCCTCATGGCGGCGTGCTCGTTGCTGGCGTGGAAACGTGGTGGACGCCCGCTCCTGATGCTTGCGTGGGGATTTCTCGCCGGGTGGATGATCTGGGGGCCGCAGCTTAATGGATCACCGTTTGAAGCGTTGAGCAAGGGGTGGTCCCTGATCCTGGCCGCGTCGTTCGCCGTGGTTGCGCTGGCCAAACCCGGGATGTCGTTGCTGACGCGGGCACTCACGTCCACCGGTCTCAGCGTGCTCGCTGCACTGCTCTTTCTCGCCTTCAGTTCCGGCGGCTGGGAGGGCGCGATTCGCTCAGCGAATGACGAGGCCAACCGCCGGCTTAATGACATCTCGGCACGTCACGAAGCCAGAGTACGCAGCCCGGAATGGGAAGAAATTGCACAACGATTTCCAAGCGCTGCAGAAGTCATGCAGCAGACCGAACAGCAACTGCCGAAATTGGCAGCGGCCGCGTTTCCGCTGACACCCGCGTTGCTGGCACTTGAGTCGCTTGCCATGCTCTCACTGACGTGGGCCCTGTTCCATCGCGTCAGCGGGACGCCGATCGGAGCGCCGTTGCAACGACTCGGTACTTTTCGGTTTAGCGACCTTTTGATATGGGGCGTTGTAGTGGGGATTACGCTGTTCCTGCTCCCCAGTATGAAGGACGTCCGCTGGCTGGGCGTGAACCTTCTGGTCTTCTTCGGTGCCCTGTACGCGCTGCGTGGACTCGGAGTGCTCGCAAGTGTCATCGCGCCGGGCAAGCGCACCCCCGCCCTTCTTGTTGTAGCGGTAGTTCTGGCGTGGCCTGTATTTGGAGTATTTGCACTGGGTCTCGGCCTTGCCGACACCTGGATTGATTGGCGCGGGCGCATTCGCCCCACATAAATAACGTTTGGAGAACCCATGGAAATCATTCTTAGACAAGCAGTCGAGAACCTCGGCCACCCCGGAGATCTGGTAAAAGTCTCCCCGGGCTTTGCACGCAATTTCCTGCTGCCACGAGGCATTGCTGTAGAAGCGACTGAGGGCAACAAGAGGCGAATCGCTCAGGAAAAGGTGCGACTCGAGGCCGCCGAGGCTGAGCGTCGTCAGGCCGCCACAACACTCGCCGAGCGCGTGGAGCAGGTGTCCCTGACCTTCGCCGCACGCGTCGGTGAAGAAGGCAAACTTTTCGGATCCGTCACCGCTGCCGATATCGCGCACCAGCTGGAGGCACAGGGGTTCACCTTCGAACGACGCCAGATTGATCTGGCCGAGCCGATCAAAGCCCTTGGGGTGTATCGGGTTCCTATCAAGCTGCACGCAGACGTGAAGCCCGAGATCAAGGTCTGGGTAATCAAGCAGTAGCAGTTCCGCCCCGCTTCGTACGGGCACAAAAAAGGCGCGCGCGTCCAGACCTCGGGTTTGGGCGCGCGTTTCCTATCAGCGTGCCCTGGCGCTAACCACCGTTCCGCAGGCGGGCGTGCTACCGGGGGGGAGCCGCTTGAGGCGTGCGTCACCTGTCGTAGACGCGGAGCGTGCGGGACTGATGGGGTTCTCCCGTCCTCACGTGTCGCCTGTGTGGGGCAGCGGTTATGCTTTGAGAAGTCCGTGGGCACGCTGCACCGGAATCACCGTCACACTCAATCCAAGGGCATGGCAACACAGACAACGCGAGAGACTTCTTTGGCACTGGCACAACGTATTGCCGCGGAGTGCCTGGCGAATAAGGCCGAGGACGTGCTGCTGCTTGACCTCGAAGGTGTGACAGACATGACGGACTTCTTCGTGATTGCGTCGGGTACCTCGGACACCCACGTGCGTTCTACCGCAGAGAACGTGCTGTCGTCACTGAAACAGGAAGGACAGAAGGTTACACACGAGGAAGGTCTCTCGGGTGGGCGATGGGCGCTGCTGGATTTTGTGGATGTCGTGGTACACATCTTTCATCCGACGCAGCGCAGCTACTACCAGCTGGAACGTTTGTGGGCCGACGCGACCGTGATCCCGGTCGCATCACACGGAGCTTGACCATGCGTAATCTCGCTCGCGGCTTAATTGCCGCCATTGTGTTCAGCGGCGCGTCCTCCACCCTGACCGCCCAAAGCTATTTTGGCCAGAATCAGGTGCAGTACGACCATTTCGACTGGAAGATCCTGGAAACGGAGCATTTCCTGGTTCACTACTATCCGGAAATGGCTGACGTCATCACGGACGCCGCCCGCATGGCTGAGCGTTCGTACGCTCGCCTTTCGCGCCTGCTGAAGCACGAGTTCCGCGAGAAGAAGCCGCTGATCCTCTTTCGATCGCGCACGGACTTCGGGCAGAACAACGTCCTCGGTGATCTCGGTGAGGGCACCGGTGGTGTGACGGAAGCGCTCCGGCACCGCGTGCTGATGCCGTTCACCGGCGACTTTCAGTCATTCGAACATGTGCTGGCGCACGAGTTGGTTCACTCCTTCCAGTACGACATCTTCGCACGTGGACGCGCCGGCGCCGGACTGCAGACGCTGCAGCAGGTGCAACCACCACTGTGGATGATGGAAGGCATGGCGGAGTACCTGTCGTTAGGCCCCGGCCACGTGTTGACGCAATCGTGGATGAGGGATGCCGCGCTGAACGGCAACCTGCCGACGATTGAGCAGATGACGATGCAGCCTGGTCAATTCTTTCCGTATCGTTTCGGCGAAGCCCTCTGGGAGTATATCGGCGGGCGCTGGGGCGACGATGTGATCGGTGAAATATTGAACGCTGTGCCGAATGTTGGTGTGGAGCGCGCCTTCAAGCGCGAGATCGGGTTGTCGCTCGAAGAGTTAAGCGATGAATGGCGCGAGGCCATGCAGGCCAAACATCTGCCGCAGGTCGGCACGCTGGATCGCGCGCGCAAAATTGCACAGCCTCTGCTGAATCAACGGAAATCAGGCGGCATCCAGCAGCTGTTTGTCGCTCCGGCACTCTCACCCGACGGCAAGTACATCGCGTTCATCTCCACCGGCAGCTACCTGAAAGGTGAAGTGTTCCCCGACCTGTGGCTGGCGGACGGCGAAACCGGCAAACGCATTAAGCGGCTGATCAAATCGACGACGGATCCGGACTTCGAGGAGCTGCGACTCCTGTATTCGCAGAGCTCGTTTTCACCCGATGGTCAGTCACTTGCGTTCACTGCTCAGCGAAACGGCAAGGACGTCCTCTATGTGATGGACATGAAGTCGCGCAAAGTCCGAAAGACATTTGACGCGTTTCCCCTCGACGTGGTGACGAATCCCGGCTGGTCTCCCGATGGGACGCAGATCGTGATGAGCGGATACAACTCCGGAATTCACGATCTCTTCGTCGTGGATGTTGCGGACGGAAAGCTGCGCCGACTCACCAACGACAAGCACGCCGAGCTCATGCCGCAGTGGTCACCCGACGGCAAGCTGATCGCCTTCGCGACGGACCGCGCCGACGGCACCGATCTGGATGTGCTGCGCTTTACTAAGTGGCAGATCGCAACGCTTGAACTGTCAACAGGCAACATTACCACGTTGCCGAATCAGAAAGGGCTCAATCTCAATCCGCAGTGGGCGCCCGACGGCAAGTCCGTCGCGTTCATCTCCGATCGGAACGGTACGGCCAATATCTTCCTGTACGACTTCGACGCCAAGGAGCACTATCAGCTGACGAACCTCGTCGGCTCGGTGTCATCCTTTGCCGAGTACTCACCGGCAATCACCTGGGCGCGGGGGGCTGACCGTCTGGCCTTCACGAATTTCGAAGATGGGGATTACACGGTGTGGAGCACGGCCAACCCGCGTCGCCTCAAGGGCAAGCCGTACCAGGATCCCGTAAAACCGCTTGTGGTAGCCGCGGGCGCCGATGCGCCGCCGGTCAGATTAAGCAATCCCGCAACAACCGCCGACAACGCGGAAAGCATGCGTCGTGCGGTCGAAAACGCGGCGCGAGCGCTCGGAGATACCGCGGGAATCACCGAACGCTCCGTCTCGGTGTATCGCGCGCAAACCGGCATCAGGCCCTCCGCGGAGCCCCCCGGTCTCAGCGAACGCTCAGGAAACGCTCCACTCACGGTGGCAGCATTACTTGATTCAGCGGCATTCGCGCTCCCCGATACCACCACCTTCCGGTCGTACGACTACAAACCCGGATTCCAGGCCGAATACATCGCACGTCCGAGCGTCGGTGTGCAGCAGGACAACTTCGGTCAGGGAGTCTTCGGACAGACAGCGTTGGTGTTCGGCGACATGGTCGGCAACAACCGGCTCATCGTCGCGGGCGCCATCAACGGTCGTATCAGTGATGCGAGCTTGTACGTGGCCTACGGCAACTTTGGGCACCGTACACAGCTGACGACTGGCATTAATCAATCACCCTTCTTTATTCTCACGGACGCGCGGCGTGAGTTCGATCCGAACAATCCCGCGCGAGCCATCGAGGACATCGACATCACCCGTTTTGTGGTCCGTCAGGGATTCGCCGTCGCGAGCCGTCCAATCAACCGCTTTACGCGCTATGAATTCGGGTTGACGGCGACCAATCTTGCGAACTCGCTGGTGACGTACTCGCGCCTCGTCGACTACTCCTTCGGCATCGCCGGTGACTACCAGGCGTCCAGCGTAACCAATCTCAGCAGCGTGTCGTACGTTGCACCCTCTGCTGCGTATGTGTCGGACAACACCCTGTTTGGTTACACGGCCCCGATCACCGGGCGACGGTTCCGATTCCAGGTGGAGCAGAACCTCGGCCAGCTGCAGTGGACTGATTTTACCGCAGATTATCGTCGGTATATGCCGATTCTGTTCAACTTCCTCACGTTCGCGTGGCGGGTGCAGAGCAACGTGTCGGTGGGCCGCGACGAAACGTACTTCCCCAAGTACCTCGGCCGTCCTGACTTTATCCGCGGATACGATCGCGAACAGTTCTCCTCGCAGTTCTGTGGCGGTTTGGTAAACAACCAGTCGTCGTGTGGCGCCACCGAACTGGTCGGCTCACGCACCGCTATTGCAAATGCCGAGCTGCGGTTTCCGCTGGTGCGACGCTTTGATCTGGGCCTGATTCCCATTGGCCTTCCGCCGGTCGACGGACTCGTCTTCTACGACGCCGGACTCGCCTGGCAGAAAGGTCAGTCTGTGTCGGCCACGCGGCCGGCCGGTTACGATCAGACCACCCAGCGATATCCGTTGCGCTCGTGGGGCGCCGGCATTCGGCTTAATCTCTTCGGGTTTGCTTTGCTGAGATGGGACTACGCCATCGCGCTGGATCGCCCCAAGGTCAATGGCAAACGACAGGGATACTGGATGTGGACCCTGGGTCAATCGTTCTAGCAGACCGCTGGATTTGAGGCGCACGAGCGGGGGGAGGGCAAAATGCCTTCCCCCCGCTCCGTTTTTTGCCACGCGGAACTCTGAAATGTGTCCGGTCAATCACTCGCGCTGCCCCTCAGTGCCGTCTAACTTGACGGGGTGCGAGCGCTCTCTGTTCTGCTGCTGATCGCGATCGCTGGAGGCTGTGGACGCGACGATCGTGTCTCCTCCGGCGCCCCGTCTGCACTTGCCTCCGGACCTGACCCCATCGTCCTGCGAATTTCGCGGACGGGGGGATCGTTGCGCGCATATCTGTACCCCTCGTTCGATTCCGCCCTCGCTACGACCAGTCGCGTCCCTGCAGTGCAGAGCGTGCTGGCCTTCGACGCGGAAAATGGAATTCTCGCCTTTATCGACACCAGCGGTGCTCCCGGTTGGTTCGACCTCAGGCTCGGCGCAGTGCGCCGTGGTGCGAAGAACAACTTCGTTTCTGTCAGTTCGGCCGATGGCTGGTCGATTTACGGGATAACAGCAAACAAGACGCTCGTGCGACTCACGCCCACGGGTGAATGGGAACTCCCGCTTTCGGGGGACCTGCGTGGCGCGGTTCCCACCGGCGACGGCACGGTGCTCGTTCTCGTGAATCAGGGGTCGTCGACCCAGATTCTTCGACTGCGTCCCCCCGATGACTCGGTGACCGACTCCACGATGGTGCCCAGAACCGGCCGCATTGCCACCACGTTGGTCGGCGACCGCGTGTATCTCGGGGCCGGCGATCGTGTGCTGGCCATCCATTCCAATCGTGTGCACGAACGAAGCGAATTTGACTTAGGCGACAATGCGCTCGCGCTGTCACCGACGCCGAGCGGCGACCGGGTGTTTGTCTCGAGCGAAGCGAATCGTGATCTTCGCATCCTTAATCGATACGAGGAGAGCGTGACGCGTGCGGCTGAATTGCCGGGATTCGCAACCGAGCTGCGCATGGACCCGCTGGGTCGCTGGCTGCTCGCTCGACCCGAATCGGGCGACTCGGCATGGATCGTGTCTGTGGCGGATGGACGGTACATCGGGACCGTGCGCACGCGCTGGCGTCCGGACCTCCCCACCGTCTCCTTCGACGGAGGTATCGTGACGCTCCGAGGCGACGACGTGGTGTTCGTTGACCCGGTGAGCGGCAACGACTCCCGCACGATCGAAAAGGGCGCAGAGGACACGTGGTATTTCGTGCGATGGAACGGCTTCCGGCCACGCGCCAAGGGAATAGATCAACCTGTATCGTTTAATATTCCCATGCCCGACCCCGAGCCGGTACCCATGGGGGTTACCGCGATAACACCTCTGCCCACGCCGCTCGCGCCCGACTCCTCGAGGGCCGCCGAGATTGCGCCTGGTCAAGTGGAGCAGGCGGAACGGCGCGGATGGATTCTCTCCTTCGCAACCGTTTTATCTGCGGAGCGAGCGGAGGCGATTACGGCCAGCGTTGTCGTGGGAGGGCGCAGACCGCGCATTGTGCGCAGCGAAGCGTCAGGCACTCCGGTGTTCCGCGTGATCATGGGCCCTTTCCGCTCGCGCGATGAAGCGGAACGTGCCGGTCGGGAGTCACGGCAGACCTTCTGGGTCTACGAGGAGGTCCCCTGATTAACACGGAGCACCGGACCTTCGAAACAACATGGGAACAGGCTGGACAGCGTGTTGCCCCGTTGCTCGATGGCATATCCGCGGTCGCCGTCGTCGGACAGGATCCCATCGCCAACGCCGCAGTCGCGATGGGGATCGCGCGCACGCAGGCGCTCGTCCGTCGCACGTTCGTTTTTGATTTCCTTGGCGATCCCAGCCCACTATCCGACCCTGCTGACGATGGCGCGCCGGGAGTGAGCGATATGATTCGGTACGGTGTGTCGCTCGGGCACGCGTCCCGAAAACTCAGCGAGTCGCCGAACCTTTTTTTCGTCCCGGGTGGTCTTGAGTCACCGCTCGCGGAAGATGTGCTGACGTCTCCCCGGTGGCGTTCGCTCAGCGACGTCGTTCATAAAGCAGGCGCCCTGCTCCTGATGGTCATGCCGGCGCATCTGCCGCACGAAGATGAATTCCTTTCGCAGCTCGACGGCGCGATGGTGGTTGGTGAAGGAACGCAGCTGCCTGGCAACGTTCGGCTCCTCGGCGAAGTGCGCACCGCCGCGAAAATGCGCACCCCGGCTATCCCGACGCGCAACGTGGAGCCATCGCGCTCCGGGTCGGCATGGACGGGGCGGGCCGCTGTTGTGGCGCTGGCACTGGCCGCATCCAGCTTCGCATTCCCTCAGGTTCGGGATCCTGTCGTTCGCACCGTAAGGTCCCTGATGACGCCCAGGGCGTCTGCTGATAACTCGTCGATCGCACCTCCCGCTTCATTACCGGTGCCGCGGCTGGAGACACCGTGGACGGTTGAGCTGCTGTTTACCAACGCGGAGGCGGACGCCGCACAACGCGTCGCGCTCCTCGGTGATTCCCTTCCCGCCACCACCTACGTGCTGGTGCCCGGCACCGACAGCACCATGTGGTTTCGTGTTCTCAGTGGCGCCTTCTCCGACTCCTTGTCCGCCGCGGCGTTTCTGGCGTCGCGACGTGAGTCCGGAGACCTGTCACCGGAATCCGGCCTGGTAACGCGCGCTCCGATAGCGCTGCTGCTGGATTCCACCAGCGACGTCTCGCTCGCACGCGTGCGGCTGGCTTCGTTTCGTGCGCGCGGCATCCCAGCATATTCATTGCGCGGCGGAACTGGAATCTGGCGAATTTACGCCGGGGCCTTTTCGCTCGACTCACTCGCCGCTCCGCTGCAAGAGCGCCTGAACTCATTCAACATTTCATCTGTTCTCGCTGTGCGGGAAGGGAGTAGTCCGTAGTGCGTCTCTCGAAACTGGAAATGCAGGGATTCAAGTCGTTCGCCGACATCACCACCATGGTGTACGACAACGGCGTCACGGCGATTGTTGGACCCAATGGCTGCGGCAAATCGAATGTGTCAGACGCCGTACGATGGGTGCTCGGCGAACAACGCGCGCGCATGTTGCGCGGCGCCAAGATGGAAGAAGTCATCTTTCAGGGTTCCTCGGCGCGTCGCGCCGTTAATCTGGCAGAGGTTTCGCTGTACTTCGAGAATGACGACGGCGGCCTGCCCATTCCGTTTCGCGAAGTTGTCATCACCCGCCGACTCTCGCGTTCGGGCGAGAGCGAGTACCTGCTGAACGGCGCCAGCTGTCGCCTGCGCGATATCCATGACATGCTTCGTGGCACGGGATTGGGGTCCGACGCCGGAGTGATCATCGAAGCCAAGATGATCGACGCGCTCCTGTCAGACCGCCCCGACGATCGACGGGAGCTCTTCGAGGAAGCATCTGGCGTGGGCCTGTACCGCGATCGCCGGCGAAGCACCGAACGTCGGCTCGAAGAAACAGCGACGGATCTGGCGCGTCTCGACGACTTGCTCAGCGAAGTACAGAGTCAGGTTCGTTCACTGGCGAGGCAACGGAAGAAAACGGAGCGCGGCGCGGAACTCACCCAGCGGCGTTTTGGCGCTGAACTCACGCTCGCCTCCCGCGAGATGAGCAAGTGGCACGAAGAGCTCGGCGGACTCGAAGGTCGACTCACGGAACTGCGAAACGCCGGCCCCGTCGACCAGGCGGCGGTCACCAACGCGGAACAGGCGCGCGAAGCCGCGCATCAGAACCGCGCACAAGCCGAGGTCAACCGGGACGAACTCGGCCGACTCGCCGCACAGCAACAAAGTTCGGTGCAGGAACTCCGCGCTGAACTCGCCGTCGCTGAGGAACGCCAGCGCAACGCCCTCGAGCGTCGGCAACGCGCCGAATACGAGCAAAAAGAAAGCACAGCCGTGGGTGAGCGCCTTACAGCTGAACGAGATCGCGCACGCTCGGACCTTGACGCCCTGCAGGCCGACGTCGAGGAAGCCCAGGTTGCGCTGACCGCCGCCGCTGCGGCGGAGGAACTCGCACGGCGGGCGGTGACAGATAAACGAAGTGCGGTCGAAGCCGTGGAACGCGAGGCCCGACAGCTACGAGATCGTGATCGCCGCCTCGAGCTGGAACGCGAAAGCAGTCAGCGAGAAATCGGAGACCTCGACACGCGGCTCACCCAGCTCGCAACTGAACGCGAGGCGCTCGAAGACGCTGCGTTGTCCTTGCGTCGCCAGGTTGAAGACGCCGATGCGGCGCTCGCACAAGCGCACGAGGCTGTCGCGGGAACCGCGACGGTACTCGAAGCGGCTCGCGCCGGCGCACAGGAATCGCGAACCGAAGAAGCCGCTGCACGGGCTGAAGCAGCCCGTTGTGAGGAGCTGCTGACCTCGCTGGAAGGTAAGGTGAATGCCCTCGAAGGACTCGAGCGTGAGCGCGTTGGCCTCGCTCCCGCCGCCGCCCGGCTGCTGCGTGAGAAGGAGCGCTTTGGCGATGCAATCCTCGGTCCTCTGTCCGACTTCCTGACAGCGAGCGCCGACTCTGCCTCGCTGGTTGAACGCTTTCTTGGCATGACGGTGCACGCCGTTGTGGTGAGAGATCGCGCGACCGCCGACGAGATCAGACGCTGGCATGCGGAGGAAAACCCGGGTCCCCTGCTGTTGCTTCCGCTCGATAGCGTCACGGCGCAGAGCACGGAAAACAGCGGCGACCTCGTGGGGCAGATTGACGTTGTTCCCAGTGTGACTCGCTGGGTGAATACTCTGCTCGCGAAGGTACAAACGTTGGACGGCGGCGCGGCCTTTGTGGATGCCCGGGGGGCGTTGTGGCTGCCGGGATCTACGGCCGGGCCGGGCCCGCTCCGTCGACGAGCCGACCTGTTTGCACTGCGTGCCGAGCTGACGGCAGCCGATGACGCACGCGCTGCAGCCTCCGACGCCGCAGATGCGGCCCGTGTTAAGCTGAATGCCGCGGAGGATGCGGTGCGATTGGCTTCGGAGGAATTCGCATCCACCGAACAGCAGCATCGACGCGCTCAGGAAGGGCGAGCCGAACTCGAACGTCAGCGGCAGCGCGGTCTGCGCGAGATCCATGACGCGGATGCACTTGCGGCGCGTCTCAGCGCACGACGCGAGGAGCTCGTCTCCCGCATCGCAGACATGCAGAGTCAATCGGATGCCATTCGCGTTGAGCTGACGACGGCCGACGCCACGACGGAAGAGCTCCGCGCCGAGGCCGTGGCCTCGGACCATCAACTCGAACACTCGCGCGACCAACGCACCGCCGCGCAGGTCGCGGTTGCACAGGTGCATGCCCGCGTGCAGGTCGCGACGGATCGCATGGCTCGACTGGATTCCGAGTTCGCGTCCGCCAGCCAGCGACTTACTCAGCTGCACGATGAACTGTCGCACCTCGGCGCGTCGGACCGGCAGCTCGCAGAACAGCTGGCGGATTGGCGCAACACGCTCGAAGCCCGGACGGCAACATTGCGCGATGCCGAGGGGCGCCTTGGCGACGCGACCGCGGCGCTCCGCGCCGCGGATGATCATCTCGCTCAGATAGACGGCGAACTCGTGGACGCCCGCCGCGCCGCGCACGAACGTGAGACGGCTCTCCATCAGGCGGAACTTCGTTTTATTGAACTGTCGGGCAAACGGACCGCGATCCGTGAACGTCTGGAGACTGAGTGGAGGCGCCCGCTTGAGGACCTCCTCGCGACCTACGTTCCGGTCGAGATGGACGATGACACGCTGCGTATTGAAGTAGAGGGCCTCCGTGCCGAGGTGGAGAAGCTCGGCCCCGTCAATCCGCTGGCTATCGAAGAGCATGACGAGGAGCTCAAACGGTTTGATTTTATCACATCGCAGCGCAACGACCTCGTCGATGCCCGCAACAAACTTCAACTCGCCATTCGAGAGATCGACTCGACCGCCCGCGATCTCTTTCTCGCGACGTTTACTCAGGTGCGCGAGAATTTCCGCGAAATCTTCATGACGCTGTTCGGTGGCGGCGAATGCGACCTCAGACTCGAAAATCCTGATGCGCCGCTCGATTGCGATATCGAAATCCATGCGTCACCACGTGGCAAGCGGACGCAACGTATTCATCTTCTCTCAAGCGGTGAACGTGCGCTGGTCGCCCTCTCACTGCTGTTCGGTATCTTTCGCACGAAACCCAGTCCCTTCTGCCTGCTTGACGAAGTCGATGCACCGCTCGATGACGCCAACATCGGCCGATTCGTCCATATGCTCACCCAGTTCAAGAAGAGCACGCAGTTTATCGTGATCACCCACAATCCGCGCACCACGACCGAGGCCGCTGATGCGGTGTACGGCGTGACAATGCAGGAACCCGGTGTATCGTCTCTGGTCAGCGTACGGATGCGCGGCCGCGACGTCGATGAGGGACAACCGGTCGCGGCAATTGGTGCTCCGGAGACCGCGGAAGCAACCACGTGAGGATTCAGGGGAACGTCGTCGAGCACCGCACGGTATCACCAGTGCACGTTTCCCTGTCCGCCGCTCACATGCACACCTTTTCATATATCGCCCGCTCTGCCATCGGAGCCCTGCTCACCGCTCTGCTTCTCAGCCCGTCAGCACCCCTGGCTGCACAACAGAGCGAGGCCGATCAGGCAATCTCACGCGCCGTAGCCGCCTATTCGAGCGTACGCACGGCGCGCGCAACCTTCGAACAACGTATCGTCAATTCCCTCACCGGCTCGCGGCTTAATTCGCGTGGGGAGTTCGAACAATCCCGCCCTGACAAATTCGCCTTTCGGTTTTCGGATCCGAAGGGTGACATGATCATCTCGGACGGAAAATTCGTCTGGGCTTTTTTGCCCAGCTCGGTACCCGACCAGGTGATCCGTACGCCGCTCACCAAAGACATGAGTGGATCGTTTGATCTTATCGGCGCTTTCTTCACGAACCCGACGGCCCGTTACGTAATTCGTGATGCCGGGGCCGAAACAATCGGAGAATACGCGACGCGCGCTGTGTCACTGATTCCGAAAGAAGGGGTGAGCGCCAATTTCTCTCGCGCGAAGGTCTGGATTGATATCGAGAGCGGGCTCCTGCGCCAATTTGAGTCGGTGGAGCACAACGGCATCACTCGCGTCGTGCGCATCACATCGTTCACTCGCAATGCTACGGTGGCAGCGTCGGCCTTTCGCTTCAAGGTTCCGCGCGGAGTAAAGGTGGTCGACGGCAGCGGCATGTAGTGATCGACTGGCAGTGGGGCGTTTGCCGCGTCCCGTGCTCCATCACGTGCCCGGCATCCCTCGTCAGCGGATCACCCCAGTTCCCACCGTGGTGTCTGCCGCCAGCGCCTGAAGATCAGGAGCCACCTGCGCCCTGACTGATACGTCTCACGAGATCGGCGGGAGACGATGAGTCACGAAGGAGCTGCGCGGCCCGCTGAATAAACTCATCGTCCCGAATGCTGCGCCTTACTTCGGCGTTGGCTCCGAATACCGTACGGGTGATTTCCCTGGTGAGCAGTCGATTGATCAACGGACGCGCTTCGTCGAAAATGCGCCGGTCGAACGTAAAACCGCGTCGCTGCACCGACCGCCAGGCTTCGTCGAACATGTCATCGGAGATTTCGAAATTTTCGTCGCGCAGTGACCCGCGTTCCTTGAGTGACACGGCATACGCGGTGAGGGCATCTCGAAAGCGTGTCACCCGATCGCCGAGTACATTCTGCAGTCGCGCTTCCTCCGGGGTCAGCGCGCTGTCACCGACAACGATGTCCGGGGTGATGCCGCCGCCACCGTACACTGTGCGACCGAGCGGTGTCTTGAAGCGTTGTCCCCTCGGCTCATCGTCGCCGAAGTCAGACGCCTCAGCGGTATCGCGCACGTGGGTGATGGAACGTCCCAAGGGTGTGTACCAGCGCGCGGTGGTCAGCTTAACACCACCGCCGCTTACCGTCGGAAACACCGATTGTGCGCTTCCCTTTCCCAGCGTCGTCTGGCCGACAATGACGGCCCGGTCGTGGTCCTGCAGAGCCCCGGCCACGATTTCCGCGGCACTGGCCGTCGCCTCGTTGATCAGGACTGCGATAGCAAGCGAGGGCCACCGCTCCGGTGCGCTGTCTGAGTAAACGCGATTTGTCTCAGGCGTCCGTCCGTGGATGCCAACGATGGTCTGGCCGGCATTAAGAAAGAGATCGGCGACCGCAACTCCCTGTGCCAGCAGTCCGCCCGGATTCGCACGCAGATCGAGAACGAGCGACTTAATTCCGGCGCGCTGGAGCGAGTCTATCGCATTGGAGAGTTCGGTCTCTGTGGAATCGGAGAACACATCCACATCGACGTAGCCCACACCATTCGCCAGTAACGCCGTGCGACGCACAGCGCGGCGATGAATTTCTCCACGAACCAAACTCAGATTCAGGCGGCGGGCGATGCCGGTCCGCTCCACGACCACCGCGACCGACGTACCCGCCTCGCCGCGCAGCGCGGCACGCGTCTCACCGTCGGACCATCCCTTCGTCGGTCGCCCTTCTACTTCCACAATCCTATCGCCGGCCAGCAGGCCCGCGCGTTCGGCCGGACTGCCCGGGAGAGGAGCGATCACAATCGGAAAATTGTCGCGACTGTCAATCCGGACGCCCAACCCTGTGTAGTTGCCGGTTGTGGTCTCTGCGAGGCGCCTCACGCGCGACGGCTCGAGGTAGGCGGTGTAAGGGTCTCCCAGTTCGTCCAGCAAGCCTGTGACAGCCTTGTCGAAGATCTCTTCAGGAGGCAGTGAGTCGACGTAGAACTGCTGCACATGCGCGACGACCTGATCGAACAGATGCGCCCTGCCACGCGACGTATTGATGGCTTCGCTCCCACGCACGACGAACCAGCCGCCGCTCACGAACGCGGCGAGAATAACGGCCACCACTATCAGGCTGCGGGAACGACTCGGTTGCGTCATCTCTCTGGGTGAGACCCCTGAACAGCCAGGAACGTTTCGGGAATATACGTGCAGAGTTCGCGCCAGATTCGATCGCACACCTGCTCTGGCTCATTCCTGGCGTCAATGGCCCGAATCGGCCCGCATTCGCCGTGGGCACTCTGCCACGCCTCATCCGCGAACGATCGGAAGGCGCGGGACACGCGACCGTGAAAGTCATCCCCTGAGCGCTCCAGGCGGTCGGGCGCTCCCCGCTCACGTGCGCGCCGCAGCCCCTCTTCTAGCGGGAGATCGAGGAGCAGCGTCAGGGAAGGAATGAGACCACCGGTAGCAAAAAGATTCAGCTGCCGTATCGAGAGTTCGTCCACACCTCGACCCGCCGCCTGATAGGCATACGTGGAAAGAAAGAACCGGTCCAGCAGAACCACAGCTCCCGACGCGAGTGCCGGACGTACGACCTCATCGACCAACTGTGCGCGCGATGCCATGAACAACATCGCCTCGGCACGGGCACAAAACGCGTGGTCGGTGTGCAGCAGCAGGGCGCGGACCTCGTCCCCCATGGCCGTGCCGCCTGGCTCGCGCAGGACACGGTGATCTATCCCGGCAACCTCCATGCGCTCCGCGAGCAGGCGTGCCTGTGTGGACTTTCCGACCCCTTCGGGCCCCTCGAGAACCACCAGTGCACCAGACACAATGCGTTCAGCTCAATGTGATGATCGGGCTCGCCGCGCCGGCCTTGATCCCTTCTGCAATCCATTGATTCACCTGCATCATGATCTTGTCGAAATTCTCCTGGGCCGCGATTGCGCGCTGGTAACTCGTGGTCACCTGCACCTTGCTGAGCAGCTCATCGAGCTCCTGTTCCATCTCGGCTGGCGGCTCCTGCCCCGACTGGATCATGCGTTGCGCGTCGCGGCGAAGCTCCTCCATGCGACGCAACGAGGCGACAGCCTCTGCATCCGTGCCCAGTTCGTCGTTGGATCGTTTCAGCGATTTGTACTCATCGCTCTGCCCGATCAAGCGTCCCAATTCTCGTGCCTTCTGATCAATCATCGATATTCAGTGAGAGGGACACGAAAGGTAGCAGATTATTCCCTTCGTGTGGCTGTCACAAATCGATCGCGACCGGTGAGATCGCGGCGAACCGCAATGGCTTCGAAGGATTCAGTCTCGTGGAGCATTTGTGCCACGCGGAAGGCACGGCGGCTGTCTGTCTCAAGCGCCATCAGGCCGCGGGGCCTGAGGATACTCGCGGCACCCTGCACCAGCGCGCGCGTCATGGCCAGCCCGTCATGAGCACAGGCGAGTGCCGCCGGCGGTTCCCAGTTTCGCACGTTTTCGGGGAGTTCCTTGACTTCCTCGAAGGCGATATACGGCGGATTCGAAACCAGAATGTCGACCAGCTCGCCCCGGAGGGGCGCGAGAGCGTCGCCCTGTCGAAACTCAACGGGCGCTCGCAGCGCCGACGCACAAGTGTCAGCATTCCAACGTGCGACGTCGAGCGCATCCTGTGAGATGTCAGCAGCGACCACCCGCGCAAAGTGGCCCTCAGCCGCAAGGGCCAGTGCAATTGCCCCCGAGCCCGTACCGATGTCGGCAGCCACACCTGCTCCTGCCGGGTGTTTCGCGCGTTCCGACGCAAGCACCAGTTCCACGAGCATCTCCGTCTCGGGACGTGGAATCAGCACGCGTTCATCAACGTGAAGCGTCAGGAAGCGAAACGACGCACGACGCACCGCGTACGCGAACGGCGCACCCGCAGCGCGCTTCCGTGCGGCGACGAGCAGACCATGCGCCTCGTGGCCGGCCAGCACCTGATCAGGATGCAGTACAGACCAGAAACGCGGCTTGTCGAGCACCGCCGCCGCCAGATCCCGCGCCTCAGCGGAGGCCCGTGGTACACCTGCACGTTGCAGCACGTCTGTGCATCGCTGCACGGCGTCTCCGAGGGTTTTCGCTGCAGAGAAGGCGCCTTCCTCGCTCGTCGACCAGGACGCGGTGGCCCTCACAACTCCAGCTCGCCGCCCAGACGTTCTTCGACATCGGCAGCCTTGAGGGCCTCGATGAGTCGATCGATCTCACCTTCCATGATGGCGGGAAGATCGTGCAACGTCATGTTGATACGGTGGTCGGTGACGCGTGACTGGGGGAAATTGTAGGTTCGAATTTTCGCGGACCGGTCTCCTGTGCTTATCTGCGACTTCCTCATCCGGGATCGCTCAGCCTGCAGCTCGGCTATACGGCGATCGAGGAGTCTGGCCCGCAGAACTTCCATCGCCTTCGCCTTGTTCTGGATCTGCGAGCGCTGATCCTGCTGGGATACAACGAGCCCTGTCGGCAGATGTGTAATCCGCACAGCTGAATCCGTGGTGTTTACGCCCTGGCCACCGGGGCCGGACGCGCGAAAGACGTCGATTCTCAGATCCTTGTCGTGAATCTCGACGTCCACCTCTTCGGCTTCGGGGAGAACCGCGACCGTTGCCGCGGACGTGTGAATCCGCCCCGAGGCTTCGGTCGCGGGAACCCGCTGTACACGGTGCACTCCCGATTCCCATCGCATGTCCCCGAAAGCGCCGTCGCCGAGCACCTTGAAAACAACATCCTTGTAACCGCCAAGCGTGCCATCGGTCAGCGAGATGACCTCAATACGCAGACCTCCGCGCCGCTCAATGAAGCGCGAATACATGCGATAGAGATCGGCCACAAACAGTGCAGCCTCGTCCCCGCCCGTTCCCGGCTTAATTTCGATGATGGCCGGCCGGTCATCGAGCGGATCGTGCGGGACGAGGAGCGGTTTGACTTCCTCGTCGTAGAGCGCAATGGCTGCGGTGAGTCGTTCGATCTCAGCCTCGGCTTCGACGCGCATTTCATCGTCGTCAACCTCAATGAGCTCGCGCGTCTGCGCGAGCTCATTTTCGGCTCGTTCGATCTTGTGAGCGAGTTGGGCCACAGCCGACAGCCGCTGGTGCTCGCGCCCCAGCGTGCTGAGGGTGCGGGCGTCGCGGGCCGTCGCCGGGTTCGCGAGTTCTTCTTCTACCTGACGGGCGCGACTGACCGCCTCTGCGAGACGATCCCTGAGACTCAGGTCGCCTTCCCTGCGTACTTCTGACGGAAGCGTTCAACGCGACCGGCGGTATCGACCAATTTCTGCTTGCCCGTGTAGAACGGGTGGCAATTGGAGCAGATGTCCAGGTGAAGCTCACCCATGACAGATCGTGTCTGCCAGGAATTCCCGCAGGCGCAGTGCACCGTGGCGGTCGCGTAGTCGGGGTGGATATCGGGCTTCATAGTATTATGGGCTGAATGCAGAACAGCTTGGGAAAATAGGTGACAGGGGGAGCAAATACAACCAAGCGCCCCACTCCTGGCTCACCCAATAGCGTTGCTCTAAGCCGATGAGGCTCTGTGGGGTTCCCGACGTCGTCAGCGAGGGCAGTTCTGCCGTCAATTCCCCGGAGCTTTTTCTACTGCGTTTGCGTGCCTGATCGCGCCCTCACGAAAAGGGCTCCGCGGTGTTTAACTCCTCAATGGGCGACTCACGTGACCGAGGCCAGCTCGCCATTGTGATGGACGCTACTGACTTTTGGTGCCACCGCAGCCATAGTAAGAGGTAGTGATCTCCAGCTGGACGGCGAGGCAACTCGTTCAGGCTGGCGTTTGCGTGCTCAGGGTCTACACATGATGTGTGACCCGCGCCACGTGGAAGCGTCATTCTCGTGGTTGACCCAGCCGTCAGCACATTGCCGTCCCGAGGTGCAGATTTTATGTCTACTTTCATGATAGAAAGGCCCGTGCGCATGGACAACGCCGCATTTCTTCGTTCAATCCCGCTGTTCACGAAGCTCGATGACCTTGAGCTCCAGCGCTTTGGCGAACTCATTCGCGAAAAGAACTACCCGAAGGGAAGCGTCATCGTCTTTGAAGACGATCCCGGCGATTCACTGTTTGTTGTGCGCGATGGTCGCGTCAAGGTTGTATTAATCGGCGAGGACGGACGAGAGGTCATTCTCGGCGTACTCGGCGTAGGTGAACACTTTGGCGAACTCTCGCTGATCGACGATATGCCGCGGTCGGCGCACGTGATCGCCATGGAGGAGACCAACCTTCTGGTGCTGCGACGCGACGACTTCAAGCGGCGTGTCGAGAGCAACCCGGCGGTCGCCTGGTCACTGCTTTCCGAACTCGCCCGGCGCCTGCGCCGCGCGGACGCAAAAATTCATGGTCTTGCTTTGCTGGACGTTCCGGGCCGCATCGCCCGCCTGCTGCTTGATTTCGCTGAAGAGGCCGGCGGAGACACGATTGAGAAGCCGCTGACACATCAGACAATCGCGCACATGATCGGGGCGAGCCGCGAGACAGTCTCGCGCACGATCCGCGATTTTCAGAACAACGGGCTCATCAAAGTCGAGCGCCGACGTATTTCGGTGGCGAACCGCTCGATTCTGAAACAAATGGCCCAGGCACGCGTTTAGTCGCACCCGAATAGTCAGGCGCGTCACAGCGCGACTTTCGGCCCGCTCTCACGTTACGCGGCATGCGTGTTCGATTCTGGGGTACTCGCGGATCATGTCCCACACCCGGGCCGGCAACGGTCCGTTATGGTGGGAACACCACGTGTGTCGAACTCCGCACCGACGATGACCACCTGCTCGTCTTTGACGGTGGAACCGGCATCCGAGAACTGGGCAGGTCGTTGCTGGCAAACGCAGACGGCGCACCGATCCACGGCGATCTGTTCTTCAGCCACGCCCACTGGGACCACATCCAGGGTCTTCCGTTCTTCACCCCGGCGTTCCAGCCCGGTCATTATTTTCGACTCTGGGGATCTCCCACGCTCGAGCGCAATCTCGAGGTCGTGCTGCGGCAGCAGATGAGCCCGGTGGTATTCCCCGTTGCCTTCGATCAGCTAAGCGCGCGCATGGAGTTCCGGGAACTCGCCGCGTCGCGCAATCAGGTGCACGGCTGCGACGTTCAGGTTATCAACGTACGTCATCCTGGCGGAGCGCTGGGGTTTCGCATCACGCCATCGGGCGACCCCTCACGGGCGATCGTCTTTATTCCCGATAACGAGCTTGACCGCGACGGCGACCACGCCGACTCCGCGTCATCACGCGACGCGCTGATTGAGTTCGCACGCGGAGCCAAACTGCTTATCCACGACGCGATGTACACAGGCGCTGAGTACATGGACCATCGCGGCTGGGGACATTCGTCATATCGCGACGCAGTGGATTTTGCGATAGCTGCCGAGGTTGAGACGCTCGCACTTTTCCATCACGAGCCCGATCGCACAGACGAAGCGCTTGATGAAATGCTCTCGCTCTGCCACCAGATGATCCGGGAACGTCATGGCCACATCAGTGTGATCGGAGCGGCCGAAGGTATGGAGTTGGCCGTTTAGCAGCTTAAACCGGTGACTGTTTCGGTGGCGGACCCCAACCGCCACCTCCCGGTGTCAACATGGTGATCACGTCGCCGGCCTTGAGTTCGAGACGACATTTCGCAGGAAGCGGTTTGCCATTGAGCAGATTAATCCCCGGTTGACCCGGCTCACCTCCCGCGGCCCCTTTAGGCGCGTGACGCCTCCGCTCAGTCAACAGCGTGACGGTGCATGGCTCGATTGCGCGATATTTGCGCACCACACCGTCACCACCACAATGAACGCCAGCTCCGCCGGAGTTCCGTCGCACGGAATACTCGTCGATGCGGAGTGGATATGAGCGCTCCAGTGATTCAATGGGCGTGTTGCGCGTATTGCTCATTCCCACGTGAACCGCCGCGGGGCCCGGTCCGCGGCGGCTGGCTCCCTGTCCGCCGCCGAGGGTTTCGTAGAATGTCCACCCTCTGCCGCCGAAGGTGATGTTGTTCATCGTTCCCTGACCCTGCGCGGGGACGTCCACGCCGGCGTTGGCCAACGCAGCAAAGATGGTGTCCGTGATGCGCTGCGACATTTCCACGTTGCCTGCTGCCACCGCGGCCGGCCACTTCGCATTCACTGCGCTTCCCTCGTCGGCGACAAGCTCCAGCGCCCGGGCAATACCGTCGTTGGTCGGCGCGTCGTCATCCATTAAAGTGCGCAACACGAAGACGGCGGCCGCACGAGCCACCGCCAGCGGGCAGTTCACGTTCCCCGGTACCATCGGTGACGTGCCAGTAAAATCAATGATGAGCCGCCCCTGCTCCGTGTGTACGGATACCACGATAGGTACGTCGGTGTCGGTGACACCGTCGCCCTCCAGTGCATCAGTGGCCCGACCCCGGATGTCTCCCATGGCGTCGATCGCCGCGCGCGCCCGGCGTTCGGTGTAATCAAGTAAGCTGTTCGCGGCAGCCTCCATCACATCGGCTCCCTCCCGCGAACGCAAGGCCAGCCAACCAGCGGCGCCGGCCGCACATGCGGCGCGCTGCGCCCTTAGATCACCGAGCCGTTCCGCCGGAGTGCGCACATTGGCGAGAACGAGCGATAGCACTTCGTCGTTCCACCCTGCCGCATTCGCCAGACGCACCGGTGGTACAATGAGGCCTTCCTGCACCAGCTCGGTCGCACCGCGCGGCATGCTGCCGGGACTCATGCCACCCACGTCGGCGTGATGCGCTCGCACCGCCGCAAAGCCGCAAACCGTATCACCGTCTGCGATCGCCTCGACCAGAGTCAGATCAGGTAAATGCGATCCACCATGGTTCGGATCATTCAGCAAAAAGACGTCCCCCGGCCGTGGCATCCGGGACATCACCGCACGCACCGCCTCGGGCATCGCGCCCAAATGAACGGGGATGTGCGCCGCCTGCGCAATCATTCTTCCCTGCGCGTCAAAGAGCGCCGCGGACGCGTCGCGGCGTTCACGGATATTGGGCGACAATGCGCCGCGCTCCAGAACGGTACCCATCTCTTCGGCGATCATCGCGACCGCATGCGAAAAGACCGTGAGGCGGAGTGGATCGAATTGCTTGTCACTCTGCGTCATCACGACTCGTTCTCCAGCAACCAGCCACCGATGGGGAGCGGTCGCGCCGTCCATCCGTCGGCAACAAGCACGGTGGCATCAGCGAGCGCGATTACCGCCCTTCCCCGTACGCGCCGTCCGGACTCGTCAGGCACAGTCGCGGTCGTCCCATACGCCTGATCGGCGGCGTTCGCCTCCAGACGAAGTGTGGGCGCAGTTCCGGTGACAGTACAACGCAGTGATACCATCTCCACCGCCGCCTCGAGAATAAAGCCGTATCGTTGAACATGCATGGCGCGGAACGTTTCCTCGAGCGCTGCGATGGGCCCGGCGGGATCGAACGGTACCTCCAGCTCATGTCCCTGCCCAACAAAGCGACAACGCACGATCCACTGCACGTCCCCGGTGCCACCAGCCCTGCGCCGCCCCTCATCTGCTTCGGCGGCCAGCCATGGCGCAACATCCGGTGAGGTGAGCCGCATGATACTGGAGATGTGGTCACGGCGCTCCGGAGCACTCGCCAGCCCAAGCGCGGAGAGCACGCCAGCGAATGGTGGAACGAGCACCGTACGCATGCCCAGTGCCGTTGCCAAACCGCACGCGTGCAGCGGCCCACCGCCACCAAAGGCCACCAACACACACTTGCGCGGATCAACACCGCGCTCGACGCTGACACGCCGCAGTGCCCTGGCCATCTCCGCATCGGCTGAGGCAATCATGGCGTCGGCACAGCGTTCCGGGGTAACCTTCAGGCGTTTGGCCAGAAGCCCCACGGCCTGCTGCGCCGCGGCCCTACTGATCTGCACGCCGCCCCCCATGCGATCTGCATTGATATTGCCGAGTGTCACGTGTGCATCGGTAACGGTCGCTTCGGTGCCTCCGCGGCCGAAGGCGGCGGGGCCAGGCACTGCGCCCGCGGAGCGCGGTCCCACACGCAGGGCACCGCCGGCGTCGATCCAACCTAACGAGCCTCCTCCGGCAGAGACGGTCTCGACCAGTACACGCGGCAACGCGATCGGTACTCCCGCGACTGCTCCTCCCGACTCAACCAACGGCATACCGTTGAGGATTAAGCCGACGTCGGCGCTTGTGCCGCCAATGTCGACCGTCAGCGCATCTGCGAAGCCTGCCGCCTTCACAATCAGCGCCGCCCCGGCAACACCGCCAGCCGGTCCTGAGAGCGCGAGCGACGCGGCATGTCGCGCCGCATCGTGTGCGTCGCGCATCCCGCCGTGAGACGCCACCACGCCCGGGCTGGGAAAGCCGATGGTCGCCAACCGATCACTCAGGTTTCGCAGATACCTGGCGACACCCGGGCGAGCATACGCCTCACACACCGTCGTCGCAGTGCGCTCGTATTCGCGAATTTCGGGAAGTACTTCGGATGAACACACAACATCCACCCCCGGACAGCGTTCACGAAGGGCGTCCGCAATCATCTGTTCATGTGTCGGGTCCACATACGCATGCAGCAACGATACGGCGATAATCTCCGGTTTCATCGACGCGATGGCATCGGCCACGCGCTTGCATTCCCGAGGCGTCAAGCTGCGTACCACGCCCTGTGGTTCAATGCGCGACTCGAGCTCCATCACGTCGGCATCAGCGACCAGGGGCGCGGGATGATGACGCGAGAGGTCGAAGAGTGAGGCGCGTTCCTGGCGCCTCAATCGCAGCACACTGGCCATCCCTGCGGTGGCGCACAACACAACGCGGGCTCCGTTGCGCTCCAGCAGCATGTTGGTCACCACCGTGGTTCCATGGACCACGCGGCTTATTGTTGCCGGCTCCGATGTAAGCTCCCGAAGGCCCTGCTCCACACCGACACTTTGATCCTGCGGTGTGCTGAGCACCTTGCCCGATCGCACACGACCGTCATCGGCAGATACCGCCACGAGATCGGTGAACGTACCTCCCACGTCAACACCAACAACCTCCCGTGCACTCATGCGCGCCGCTTCCGAAGGATGTGGCTCAATAATACGAGATGCGCGGGGCCGGCAAGCAAAACAAAGTTCCCGGACTCCTGCGGTCGACCGGCCAGCCCAACTACCGCTGCGAGAGCCAGCAAAAGCAACAGGAGCTGCCCCAATCGTCGTCCCCATGCGGGGACTTGCTCTCCCCACACAAGAGGGATCACCGCAAACCAGAGCGGATTAAACAGCAACAGATTGACATTGCGATACATCCAGCGATGCTCGGTCACGGTCCACATCAGAAGAAGGATCGTTCCGAAGACACCGACCATCACAAGCCACGGCGTCACCACAAGGCGCCTGACCGATCGGCTCGTCGCACGCAGCGCGCCCCACACCGCCGCCGCAACGATCAAACCGAACGTGAAAAACATCAGCCACTGACTCCGCGGGCGTTCGCGCTCCGGGAGACGGGTGGCCTGATACAGCTGAACCTCTTCCCGGATCAGCGGTGTCACTCCGGTCCCGCCTGCCCGAGGCACCGTCGCCGTTCGCAGCGCGTCGCGCATCCGCATCGGCACGTACATGGATTCGTAGACGGTCATTTCGCGGTCCGACGGCACACCTAACGCGAAGTCAATACCGGCGAACGCCAGGCGATCCTCATCGCTGAGACGCCTCGCCTCGTCGCGGAACGACAGCCCGCTCCCCACGGCAAACTGCTGTGCGAGCGTTCCACCGAGCACCTGATCGATGACATCCCGCACGCGCGTTGAGCAATTGTCACCGAAGTAGTCGTACTGATAATACTTGTTCTCTTCGCGGCTATTGAATTCAACAAGCCGCTTGACCTCAAGGCGCTGCGCGGGGGTCAGATCGAGCACTTGCACCCAGACGGATCGATCGAGCTCCTTGTACAGCTGAACAGTCCGCGCCGCGTCCTGCGGCTGCACCCAGTAGCGATTACGACCCGAGAGAAAACGGAGGAGAAAGTCGGGTTCATCAAAGGAGAATGTCCCCCAGTTATACACAATATCCTCGCCGCTCCGGAGGTCGCGCACACCGAGTCCGTTATGACCGTACCTCTCCCAGACCAGATCCCCCTGCCCCATCGTCATGACGTACACCTCCAGCTCGCCGCCGGGTTCAGCTGGAAAAGGTCCCACCTGCGCGATCGACGATGACGGGGTCATGCAACAGACCCCCAGCATGAGGCCAACCATCCACCGTCGCAGGCTCACAAACGAACTTCCTTGCCTTCCTCAGCGGACTTGTATGCTGCTTCGATGATCCGATGGACGATCACCTGATCCGTCGGCGGTTCATACTCGACCTCGCCCCGTACGGCCGCCACAAAATGAGATAGCTCGGCACGATACGACTGAACAAATGCGCTCTCACGAGCCGTCGCGCCTGTCGGCGTTACATTCACTGGTTCGCCACCAAGCATTTTTGTCACGCGCAACGGTCCCAGGCTGGCGCTCCCCCGACTGTTCAGCGTCTCGCACCACCAGCGTTCCTGCGTTCCGACGTACGTGGTGGCCACATCGATAGTGATGGACAGACCGTTCGCGCACTCCACGCCCACGATGGCCTGATCTTCAACCGCGTTGGCGCCACGTGCCCGCTGCATCGACGCCCAAACACGCTCCGGTGCGGGAAAATCGTTGATCCACATGGCCAGATCGAGCAACGGAAATCCCAGTTGCATCAACGCCCCACCGCCCGCTTCCTGACGCCGCACACGCCATCCTTCGTTGCGCGCCGCCATACGATACCACCCCGCGCGCACGGCAGAGGTCTTGCCGAGTTCGCCGCCGCTCAAAAAGGCGTTGAGGCTCTGCACATCGTTGCGGAATCGGTAATTGTTCGCCACCGCGATCTTTCGCTTCGCACGAGACGCAGCCAGGAGAATGCGCTCAACTCCGCGGGCGGTCAGCGACAGTGGGCGTTCGCAAAACACGTCGATGCCAGCCGCAATCAATCCGAGCAAATGTGGCTCATGCAGATGATTCGGTGTCGCCACTACCGCAACATGCGCCGGTGCGTACTCGAGAAACTCATCGATATCGGTGAAAACGTCGGGGATCCCGAACCGATCGGCCAGAGACCTCGCTTTCGCTCGATCGTTGTCGATCAGCGCGGTGAGCTGCGTGTGCTTGAGGCGCTCGAGCACCGGAAGGTGAGCCAGCTGGGCAATTGAACCCGCCCCGACGATGGCGATACGAAGTGGACCAGTCATAACCTGCAATTTGTCATGTGCCCCCTGATACGTCGACGGGGGGCACGGCGAATCACCCTCGAAAGCGGGCGAAAGGACCTATCGTCCGAAACTTCCAATGCTGGATGAAGCAACCGGAAGCTGCCTCCGGCTTCGAATCGGAGCGGACGGCGGCGCACTGATCTCGTGATCAATCGTTGCCGAGAAATCGTAGTCAGCCACAACATCGGTGAGTGTGACAGAGACGATGGACCCGGGCGGGAGCGACGTGTGACACCACGTGAGCCCGTCGATGTCGTCGGCCTGTGCGTCAAGGCGGAGTTCCGACGGCGCGCCTGGTGGCCCATGACGATCGACGATGGCTCGCGCAGTCGTACCAATGAACGTGTGATAACGATCTGCGGTGATAAACCGCTGGACCTCCTGCACCCGCTCCATGCGCTCGCGCTTGACCTCCTCTGGCACATCGTCGATCAAGGTCGCTGCTCTCGTGCCGTCCTGCGGGGAGTAGGTAAACACCCCAAGGCGATCGAGCTGCGCCTCGCTCAGGAACTCCAGTAGTTCATTGAACTCAGCCTCTGTTTCACCCGGAAATCCCACGATAACCGTGGAACGAATTGCGACCCCGGGAATTGAGGCACGGATGCGCTGCAGCTTATCGAGTTGGCGGGCTCTGCGTTCGGGGCGCCGCATGCGGGCCAACACGGTGTCGCTCGCATGTTGCATGGGAATGTCGAGATACCGGACGATGCGGGGCTCCGCAGCGATCAGATCCAGCATCGCGTCCGTCAGTCCTGCGCTGTAAATGTAGAGCAACCGGAACAACGGAATATCCGTGTCGCTAAGCAAAGCACGCAGAAGCGTGGGAAGACTCGTACCGTCGCGACTGTCTCTCCCATAGTGCGCCAGATCCTGCGCCACCAGATTTACTTCCCTGGCGCCTTGCAGTTCAAGCAATTGGGCTTCCCGCACAACGTCGTCAGTGGCAAACGAGCGATGTTTGCCGCGCATAAGCGGGATGGCACAAAACGCGCATCCGTGATCGCACCCTTCCGAGATCTTGAGATACCGCACATGCGGAAGGCTCCCCGTATACAGCCGCACGCCCGGGTGTACCAGCGCCGGAGCGTCGGGCAACAGCCCCCGTGCGTCCACCTCGGCAATTAGCTGGTCCGTTTCCGTCGTGCCCAGAAAGAGATCTACCTCAGGCAGGGCGTCCTTCAACTCCTGCTTGTGCCGTTCCACCATGCAACCCACCGCGGCGACCATCCGACAGGAGCCATTTTCCTTGTGTTTGGCCGCCTCGATGATGGCTTCGATCGATTCGCGCTTTGCGGCATCGATGAACCCGCAGGTGTTGACAACGATCAACTCAGCATCTGACGCGTCTGCGCTGAGAACCGCTCCCTGATGCACGAGCTCTGCCACATAACGTTCGCTGTCGACGGTGTTCTTGTCGCAGCCAAGCGTGACCACATGAAATTTCATTGGGCGGAGTTCAGTAGCCACGCGAACGATTGACCACCCAGCGGGGGAACACCCCTCGCTCGAGTGCGGCGGCACATTCCAGGAATCCCGTACCTGCTCCCTCGACCGTTGTTAAGCCGGACACGTGCGGCGACACCATGACGCGCGGATCGCTCCACAGCGGCGACGTGACGGGGAGCGGTTCCTCAACAAACACATCGAGTGCACAGCCCGATAACCACCCCGCGTCCAGCGCTTCGGGAATCGCCGATTCATCCACCACCGGTCCCCTCCCCGTGTTAATCAGGAACGTGTTCCGACACTTCGACAATACGTCCCGACTGACGAGGCCCCGGGTGTCATGCGTAAGCGGCAGTGTCACTATCAGCCAATCGGCGTGACGCACGATGTCGGGCAGGGCTTCGACCGGGAACACAGACCGCACGCGTGGCGAATCACTCTGTCCGGACCGCGAGAGCCCAGTGACGTCCACATCGAATGACAGGAGATAGTGTGCCACCGAGCGACCGACGTTTCCCATGCCCAGCACCAATGCCCGTGTCCCTTCGAGCCGAGGGACGTCGCGCGGCGCCCAGCGTTTCTCCCGCTGCGCTTCGGCCAGAGGCAACAACTGCTGGCGGAACGCGAGCACTCGCGCCATCACCCACTCGGCAATCATGGGCCCGAATGATTCAGACGTGCGGGTGAGCAAAACCTTTTCATCGATCGGCTCCGGATACAACCACGCATCGACGCCGGCGCCGGTACAATGCACCCAGCGCACGGAACCCATGTCAGGGTGCGCCGGTCGTTTGAAACCCACATACGTATCCGCCCACTGCAGGTCATCGGCCGTTACCTCGGCGAGCCGCTTGCCGCGCAGCTCCAGGGTCGGTCGGCGCTCCAGCAACCACGCCGAAAGATCCGCGTGTGCATTCGCGACCACCAGCACACGGTGTGCAACGAACGGAAGCTTGAATGTGGTCATCGATAGTTCCCGAACGTGAGCTCCACACCAAAATCCTTGCTGCGGAGCAGGGCCATCGCGTTCTGCAGTTCGTCCTTCGAAGGCGAGGACACCCGTACCTGATCGCCCTGAATCGCGGCCTGGACTTTCTTCAGCTTGGCCTCCTTGATGGCCGCAGACACCTTTTTGGCCGTGTCTGAATCAAGCGCCATTTTCAGCTTGATGATCTTTTTGACCGTGTCTCCGCCAGCGGGAGTCGTATCACCAATATCCAGATTCTTCACCGGCACCTGACGCTTTATGAACTTGCTCTGCAGGATGTCAACCAGCGCCTTCATCCGGAAATCGTCATCCGCACTGAGCGAAACCACGCCTTCGGCGCGGTTCAATTCAACCGTGACCTTGGCGCCCTTGAAATCGTAACGCTGCGCTACTTCTTTCTGCGTCTGATTCACCGCGTTATCGACTTCCTGCAGGTCAACGCTGGTGGTGACGTCAAATGAACTCGTGTCAGCCATGAGCAAACGGGGATCGGGGGAAACGCAATCTAACGAAAGCGTCCCCGATCGGGGGGCTCACGACAGTTGACTGTCGGGACGAAGCGCGAGGTCAATTTGCGTCACCCGCCAGCGGCGACTCTCCACTGCTCCTCGCCCAAACCCCACACACGGCAGTGCGCCTCAGCCGAGGTACGACTCGAGCGCCCGTGCACGACTGACATGCCGAAGACGTGACAACGCCTTCTCCTTAATCTGTCGAACCCGTTCGCGCGTAATCCCGAGAAGGGCGCCGATCTGCTCCAGTGTCATCGGCTCTTCACCTTCGAGACCGAAGTACAGGCGCAGTATCTTCGCTTCGCGCTCTTTCAAACTCCCCAATGCTTCTTCGATGGATGCGGTCAGGGCTTTTTCGAAGGTCTGCTCGTCCGGCGTGGGATTCAAGTTGTCCGGCAGATAATCGAGGAGCCGGTTGTCTTCACCCGGGCTCATCGGCGCATCAAGCGACAGATGTGTCTGGGAGATCGACATGGTTTTGGCGACTTCTTCGACCGTGATGTCCATGCCGTCGGCGATCTCGGCGTGTGTAGCTTCGCGGCCGAGTTCCTGCAGCAGCATGCTCGCGCGCTTGCCGATGCGGTGCAGCGTACCGGCTCTGTTCAACGGCACGCGCACGATGCGCGATTGTTCAGCAAGGGCTTGCAGGATGGCCTGCCGAATCCACCACACGGCGTACGAAATGAACTTGATCCCTTTCGTTTCGTCGAATTTGTGGGCCGCCCGGATGAGTCCCAGATTGCCTTCGTTGATCAGGTCGCTGAGCGAGACGCCCTGATTCTGGTACTTCTTGGCGACAGACACGACAAATCGCAGGTTGGATCGCACCAGCTTATCGAGTGCTTCATGCTCGCCCTGATGTATCCGTTGAGCCAACGAAACTTCTTCCTCACGCGATATGAGGGGATACGCACTGATGTCGCGCAAGTATTTGTCCAGCGACCCTTCATCGTATCCGGAACGTCGGGAGCCAACGCGACCATTGCTTGCCGCTGCCTTGCGACGCGTCGGCGGCGGTTCGCCGGAGTCTGCGGGAGCGGGAGGCTTCTGCGGGCCTTCTGAGTCGGTCACGTCGTTTTCAACGAATGCGTTCCCCAATGCGACCCCACCGAATCTTCGTCAGCCACGGCAATCGCACAGTGGAGTCGGGAGCAAAGCTGTAATAAACCAGCAGCGGTGTCCCCTGCACGAGCGAGTCAGGGACAAACCCCCAGTAGCGACTATCCGAAGAATTGTCGCGGTTGTCTCCCAGCACGAAGTAGTGCCCTTCCGGAACGATAAGCGGCCCCCAGTTGTCTCGTGATGGATGATAACTGAGTGACGCGTCCGCGGCAGGTGCAAGGAACTGGCGCTGCCAGGTGAATTGGTCCCCCGACGGATCCATCCCCGGCTCGGCGTGAAACACATATGGTTCCGGGATCCTCACGCCATTCCGGACAAGATCAGCCCGGACCATGGCGATCGTGTCCCCGGCGATGGCGACGACGCGCTTAACGTAATTTTTCGTCGGTTCCTGCGGGTACTTGAAGACAATCACTTCACCCCGATCCGGTCGACGCAGCCCCGGCATGCGCGCGCCCACCATCGGGACCTCCGCCCCATACGCCAGCTTATTGACGAGGAGAAAATCCCCGATCTGCAAGGTGCCTTCCATGGATCCCGTCGGGATCTTGAACGC
>JBGTBX010000117.1:0-6961 GCA_041749115.1 Gemmatimonadaceae bacterium | reverse complement strand
GATCCACCGGACACCAGTTTATCGCCGCTGACGGGGCCACGATCGTGATAGGCCATCTCCACCGGATTGGCCGGGTCTGTCCAGTCGAACACCGAGATGCCACCCTGATACCAGGCCTGTACCATCACGTCGCGTCCCGGAATCGGGATCAACGAGCCGTTGTGTGCCACGCAGTTTTCCATGGATGTCTGCGGGGCAGGGATCTTGTAGTACGACTGGAACACGAGCTTGCGATTTTCGATCGTGAAAATTGCGTCCGCGCCCCACTCCGGCTTATCCGTGGCGCGGCAACGTGGCTGCGAGCCGCCGCCCCATTCATCGCTGAACAGCAGCTTGGTGCCGTCGTTGTTGAACGTGGCCGAGTGCCAGAAGGCAAAGTTGGAATCAGATGCGGCGTCGATGCGGATCGGGTTCGTGACGTCGCTGATGTCGAGCAGCAGTCCGTATCCACCGCATGCTCCACCGGCCAGACCAATCGCAGGGTACACGGTGATGTCATGGCACTGGGTGGGGCCACCACTACGCATACCTGCGCCGGCACGCGGGGGACGATTCGCGGCCGCGGCGATCTGCTCGGGGGTCAACGGTGCGGCGTGGCGCGGCGCAGCCGTGAGGCCTTCAAAAATACGTGCGGAGTTGATTACACGGGCGTCCTGCGGTCGGGCGAGCGGAACGCGAATAACTTCGATCCTGAAGAGCGACGAATTCGCGTCGTTGTCGGGCGACATGTTCGAACAGCCCGGGAGTTCGTTGGGTGAGCGAACGCCAGCTGAACCCGAGATGTAGATGTAGACATTGTCCTTATCCTTGGGATCTTCAACAACGGTGTGCGTGTGCGATCCTCGGCAGGTCTGCACATTCCCGATGTACTTCGGGTTGGTGATGTCCGTGGCGTCGAAGATACGAATGCCGCGGATGCGCTCGGTGCTGACCGTGTCCTGAACACCCTGCGTGCCGCAATCGAGTCGGCCAGTCTGTCCTTCGGCCGAAACGAACAGGAGGTTCTTGTAGACCGAGACGTCGCTCTGTGATGCGGGGCAGAGGTACGACTTCACAAGGCGAGGCCTGCTTGGGTTCGACATGTCATAAATCATGAACCCGTTGTAGTTGCCCTGAATCGCGTACTTGCCAGTGAATGCAAGGTCTGAGTTGGTGACGCCCTCGAACCCCACGGGGGACTTGGTAGAGGCGAGCAATGCAAGATTCGAGATGGCTTCGCCGGCGTTGTACAGGCCGGGCTGCAGGCCGACACGCGGATCGCTGGATGCCGGCGTGGCCGGCGTGGAGACGAGCTGGACTGATGGCGCGCACGCGGCGAACAACAGACCGAGGGTTGCCCCCTGCGCGAACCGGCGGAGCCCGGGATACGATGTGGATGAACGTGGCATTATTGAGTTCGACAGGGGTGGAGAGAGGTGGGGGTGCGGGGTGGGGGGGTGGGGGGGCGGGGGGGCGATCGTAGCTTAACGCGGAACCGCGTGGCCGCGGGCAGCGAGCATTTCCTCCATAACGCGGATCTCTGTGGTCTGATCCGCAAAAACATCGGAAGCAAAACGAAACACCGTTTCGTCCTGCGCGGCGCCCTGCGATGCGAACAAGTCTTCGACCATCGTCAGCGCACCTTCGTGATGTTTGATCATACCGATCAGGAAGAGACGGTCGAACTCCGGACCGCGGGCCGCGTCGAGCGCCTTGATCTCGGCGTCATTGAGCATGACCGGCATCAGCTTCTCATGGGTCATGCCGTTCATCGTCATCTTCATCGGGCCGGCCGAACCATCGGGGACGGGCTCTCCCCTGTCCTTGAGCCACACGTTCATCATCGTGATCTCATCATTTTGGCCAACCACGATGCGTTCACAGAGGCGTTGCAGGTCGGCACCCGCTCCATGTGTCGGGGCCCAGCGAGCGATCAGAACCGCCTGCGCATGGTGATGGATCATCCCCGTCATGAAATGTGTGTCAGCCGGCGTGTGCTTCATCGCCGGGATGCCGATCGGCGTGGCCGGTCGTGCCGATGCGCACCCAAGCAACAGGGCGGCGGCAACCACGGTCAGACGGCTGGAGGAACGCAGTGACGAAATCATTGGAATCCTGGAGTGTTCTTGGTAACTGAGGTTACGGGCTCACCTCCCTCGACGCTGCATTGCGGGGTGAGCTGAACGACTGCAGCATACAATATGTCGAATCCGAGACCCCTCCGCGCCCTTGCGGCCCTGGTTGTAGCCCTTGCCGTTCTGCCCCCTCATATCGGCGCACAAGCTGCACGGCGGCCCTATGTGCCGTCGGAGTACGTGCAGCGCAGTGTGGACATCCCGATGCGCGATGGCGTGCTGCTCCACATGGAGATTCTGTCGCCGCGGGCGCCCGCCGAGCCATTGCCGTTCCTGTTTTCGAGGACCCCGTACGGTGTAGGGAACGTGCGTCCGGGGCTGAGCGGATCGTACAAGGAGCTGGCGGAGGAGGGCTATCACTTCGTTTTTCAGGACATCCGCGGCCGCTACAAGTCAGAGGGGACCTTCGTGATGCAGCGTCCTCCTCGGCCGGTCGACGCTGGTGGGGCGGCGATCGATGAGAGCACCGATGCGTATGACTCGATCGCCTGGATGTTGTCCAACGTGCCCGCGAACAACGGTCGCATTGGAATGCTGGGTGTGTCGTACGCGGGATGGACGACCGCGATGGCGATGCTCGATCCGCACCCCGCGCTCAAGGCGGTGAGCCCGCAGGCGTCTCCATCCGACATGTTCCTGGGCGACGACTTTCACCACAACGGTGCCTTTCGGCTGAGTTATGGCCTGGAATACGCGTGGCTGACCGAAGCGAGCAAGGAGAATTCCGTTTTTACAGCTGAACGTTATGACACGTATGACTGGTATCTGTCGTTAGGCCCGCTCGCGAACGTGCAGACGCAATATCTGAAGGACAAGGTGCTGCCGACGTGGAACGATTTTGTGGAGCATCCCAATTACGACGCTTTTTGGCAGCGGCAGGCGATGAAACCCTACTTGACCAGGGTCACCGTACCGACGCTTAATGTTGCCGGGTGGTGGGATCAGGAGGATTTCTACGGACCGATCACCATTTATCGCACGCTCGAAGCGCACGACACCAACGCGTTGAACGCGCTGGTTGTGGGTCCCTGGTGGCATGGTGGCTGGAACGGCCCCGGGCAGAAGATCGGGGCGATCGATTTCGGGAGCGAGACCGGGAAGTGGTTTCGGGAAGAGATGCAGGCTCCGTTTTTTGCGAAGTATCTGAAGGACAAGGGTTCGTTCGTGTTGAACGAAGCGACCGTGTTTGAGTCCGGGAGCAATACCTGGCGGACGTTCAGTGCGTGGCCGCCAAAGGAAGCGGTGGTGACGTCGCTGTATTTTCAGCCGGACGGCAGATTAACGCTGGAGCCGCCAAGGTTTGATGCGCAGGGGACCGACAAGTACGTGAGTGATCCGGCGAAGCCCGTTCCCTATCGCAAACGTCCGATCGAATCGACGTATTCTCCCAAAGGCTCCGGGTGGCGCATCTGGTTGCTTGAGGATCAGCGCTTCGTTCACAATCGTCCGGATGTGCTCAGCTATGAGACAGATCCGCTGACCGAAGACGTGGTGCTTGCCGGCGACGTGGTCGCAAAACTTTTCGCGAGCACCACCGGGCAGGATGCAGACTGGATTGTGAAGCTGATCGACGTGTATCCGGACAGTGTGGGTCCCGACCACACGTTAGGCGGGTACCAGCTGATGGTGTCGAACGAAGTGTTTCGCGGGCGATTCCATCGTTCGTTCGAGAAGCCCGAGGCACTCGTGCCTAATCGCGTAAACCTGTTCGAGATCGACCTGCACACGCAGAGTTATCGATTTCAAAAGGGCCACCGCGTCATGGTGCAGGTTCAGAGCACATGGTTCCCGCTGATCGACCGCAATCCGCAGACGTGGGTGCCGAATATTTTCAAGGCGCGGGCATCTGATTTTAAGGCGCAGACCCACACTATTTGGCGCACGGTGAATTTTCCATCTCGTGTGGAGATACATACGGTGCCGAAGTAGTGACGAACCGTTAAGGGGGGGCGCGGCGTCGTGTGTCGCGATGCGGATGGGTCTCCCCAAACGTGGGGACTCGACGTCAGACAATTCCTGGGAGCCGGCCATGCAACGTGTTGTCAGAAGATCTCTTGCCATGCTGATTCTTGCCGTCTGCGCGTCGACCGCGGGCGCACAGCAGAAGACCAGCATCGCCTTCACCATCGCTCCGGGTTTTGTGCGCTTCGATGGCTTCGGTTCCACCGTAAAAACGCTGGTCGCGCAGGTCATCGTCTCGCGTGAGCTTACGGCCGCGACCGGCGCCGAACTGACCGGGTTCACCGCAGTCCCGTTTTCGGTGGTTAGCGTGCAGCCCGGCTGCATCCCCGGCGGCGCCTGTCAGTCGTATTCCAGTCCTTCGGCGCTCATGGGGGGAATTGCGTCGGGTTACGTGCAGCTCGGCGACTCACCTCTACGCTTGTCCGCCGGACTCGGCCTCCTTTCAGCGCGTGGCAGCGAGGGACCCGGCGCGCGATCCACCAGCGCCGTTCAGCTCGGCCTCGAGTGGTCCCAACAGCGCAGCGGTGGAATCCGCATGACAGCAGGTGTTCGTGCGTTGCAGTTCGCAAATCCCATTTCGGGAGCGCGACAGCTCGTTCTGCCAGGGGTCGGGATCCGGTACTAACCATTCCCGGAGGCCGGTCCCGCACTCAGCTGAGCGTGCGCTGAGCCGACGACGTCGTAGATCCGCTCAGTGACTGCGCACCATGCAATAAAACCGAGCGTTGGTGACGTTGTGGCGATCCACCCCATCGTGTCGTGTAGTGCCGTCCGTCAATGCCCCTACCTAACGACGCGTCAGTGCGCTGACGCGTTCCCTGATCTCGTCGTGCGGCAGCCCCGCCCCTATGAACACCGCCACCGGGCGGAAGCCCACACCCGGCAGGCGATCGTAGGTCAGCTCTTTGTCTCCGCCGAGGTAGTTCCAGACGTATTGACGATCCGGTTCCTCGCTGAAACAGGCGACACCCTTGGCTCGCTGAAGATGCGGAGCGATCGATGTGATGAGCTTTGAGAGTTCGGCACGGGAGACCACTGGCGGGAATTCGATGCCAAGTGATGCGAAGTGGTGATGCGACGTGTCGTGGTCGTGCTGCGTTTCCCTCATGCCGGCGCCTGTGGCTCGTGCGGCGTCGCGTGGAGGATCATCCGCTACCTGATCGGTTAGCTGCGCGAGTTCCGTGCCGAACTCATCCACCGAGGCAATCTTCGCTGCAGCATTAATCAGGGCCAACGAACCCCTCACCGTTTCGAGGCGCTCCGGCGCAACACCATCTGCCCAGTTCAACCAAAGATGCGAGGCCGTCGCTGCCTGTTCACGTTCCAGCGCGTTGTGCCACCACCGCTTCTACCAGCGCTTCACGTCAACGACGGTAAGCTGTATGGGCAAGGTGAACGACGTGAGGCGCTGATCGAGGACCAGCATATCGTGCAGTTCTGTTGCGTCGCTCGTGCCGTTGGCCTCAATCAGAACCAGACTTCGCGGCCCGACGTCCATATTCACCAGCGTAGTGAACAACTCATCGCGGGACCCACAGCAGATACAGTCGCCGCTGATCGGGGCAACCAGAGCGTCCAGCGTCGACAGACGCGCAGCATCAACGGTGGCATCCTCGTAGTCATTGAGGATCACGCGCGGCCGAATGCCCGCTTTGCCAAGAATCGGAATGATTCGCTGCAGCAAAGTGGTCTTGCCGGCACCGAGGAACCCGACGATGATCACGAGAGGAACTTGCATGCCATCCAAATTACCGCGGAGATCACGAGGCGGGTACGTCGCGTCCAAATACCGCAGAAATCGCGAGGCGGGTACGCCGTGTTCAAATACCGCAGAGATCGCGAGGCGGGATACGTGGCATCCGAACACCACTTTCCACGAAGACTCGGCCGTGGACTCGCAGGATGGCATCGCGGAGGAGGACGACGGAGGGAGTGCGTCACGAGCACTGGGCGTGCGCGTGCGCCGGCTCACCGCACGATGATGGCGCTCGTGGCGGAGATGAGCGTACTATCCTGTGTTACGCCGAGCCGGCAGGAACCTCGATACGCCTTACGGAGGCTTCAGTGAAATCGCTTGTTTCGTTGATCACTATCACGTTGGCCACTGCTGCAGCGGCGGTGGGCGCACAAAGTGTCATCCCATCGGTGGAGAATCCGCGCATTCATACGTTGGTCGCCGAGGTCTCGGCGCAGCGTATGGAGCGCGATATCAGAACGCTCGTGGGATTCGGAACGCGCAACACGTTTTCTGATACGCTCTCACAAACGCGTGGCATCGGTGCGGCGAGGCGGTGGATGTTTGCGGAGTTTCAGAAGATTTCGCGCGACTGTGGCGGGTGTTTGGAGGTGATGTATGTGCAGGAAGTGCTCAAGGCCAACTCGTCGCCGCGTATTCCGAGGGATATCAACATTGTGAACGTGGTGGCGATTCTGCGTGGCAAGGTGGATCCGAATCGTTATGTGTTGCTTAGTGGTGATATTGATTCGCGCGTAAGCAACACGATGGATTCAACCAGTGTGTCACCGGGGGCCAACGACAACGCCAGTGGTGCCGCCGCAACGCTTGAGGCCGCGCGTGTGCTCTCCAAGCTGCAGCCGGACGGCTCAATTGTTTTTGCTGCACTCTCGGGCGAAGAGCAGGGGCTCCTGGGTGGAGCGACACTTGCCAACAAGGCGCGCGCGGAGGGATGGCGCATCGAAGCGGTGATCAACAACGACATGATCGGCAATACACGTGGTATCGATGGCGTGCATGAGAACACGATGGCGCGCGTCTTTGCGCCCGGCATTTCACCGAGCACGAACGCCGCCGAACTGGGTCGTTTGCTGCGGAACGGTGGTGAACTGGACACGCCGTCGCGTCAACTTGCTCGCTATATCGATCG
>JBGTBX010000116.1:0-58577 GCA_041749115.1 Gemmatimonadaceae bacterium | reverse complement strand
CGCCGACCCTCGCCGTCGGCTCCCCGTGCCACAGCGCACCAGCTCTCACGCCCCGATCCCCGTGGCGCTCGCGGGGCCGGGCGCTGAGCCACATCTTCCAGAGCTGTGGCGAGTTCCAGCGCTTCTACGATGAAATCGGGGACAAATCGATGACAAAAAATCTCAGGGCTACCATTATCGCGGCGATCCTCGCGGTCGCAGTTCTGTCGAGTTCCGCTGAGCTGGTGCAGCCTCAAAGCGCAGCCAGAGCGTTGCGCTTGGAGGACTTCTATCGCATCACGACGATCGGATCGCCGGAGATCTCGCCGGACGGCCGATGGGTCGCGTACGTCTTAACCAGTCGCGTGGAAGAGACCAACGCGAACCCGGGAGCCGTATGGGTTGTGGCGAGCGATGGAGCGAGCGACCCGCTCCTGGTATCTCCCCAAGGGAGCGACGCGTCGCAGCCTGCGTGGGACGGAGACGGTCGGCTGCGCTTCCGTGCCGGCGGACGCACCTTGTTCGTTGATATAGCAGGGCCCCCGCTCAAAGTTGAACGCACCTCCAGTTCCGCTTCGGACGCGGCGAGCAATCGCGCTGTGTACACCAGTCCAAACGGCGAATTGGTCGCTCATCTGCGAGACGTAAAGCCGGCGCCGCGCACCGCGCGCCCACTCCCCGAATTTGAGCAGCGACATGAGGCGCGCTTTAGAGGTGTGCAGTTCGATTGGCTCAATTTCCAGCGTGACGGCCAACCCTTTCCGGTCCCGAACACCGCCGATCCGGCGGTGAGTCCCCCGCAGGAAATATTCATCGCGGCAAAGGACGGCAACGAACGACAACTCACAAAGCTTGGCCTGCGCCCTGCGGGACTTGAATGGAATACCGCGGGCACCCAGCTGCTGTTCACGGCCGATTCATTGTATCGCGACGAGCTGACGTACGGTGGCGGCGAGGTGTACATGGCTGCACTCGACGGTACAATAAAACGTTTAACAACCGATCGCGATTACGGACACACCAACGCTCACTTCTCGCCGGATGGTCGCACGGTGTTGTACACTCGGCAACTTTCCACCGACGCCGTCATTCGTCAGAAGCTGAACCATGGAGGCCCGACGGATGTGGTGGTTCAATCTGTTGACGGTGGCGCCGCGCGTGTGCTGACCGCAGACTGGGATTACCTCCCTTCGAACGCCCAGTGGAGTCCCGACGGAGAATACGTGTACTTCTCCGGTGGGATTGGCGGCACTACACACCTCTTTCGTGTAGCCGCAGCTGGTGGCGCGGTGGAACAGATTACCAAAGGTGAGCGCCGCATCGGGTCACTCTCGTTTGACAAAACGTTCTCCCGCATGGCCTTTACCGTGGGACGTATCGAAGGGCCCGCCGAGATTCATGTAGCTGCGATCGACGGTAGCGGTGAGCGACAGGTGACGCGGGTGCACGAAGCCCTCGAGAAGGAGATCGCCCTGAGCACAGCGTACCGTGTGCAGTTTAATAGCAAGGATGGCACGCCAGTCGAAGGATGGTTGATGCGTCCGACTGGATATCCCGCCACTGGCGGCCCGTACCCGCTCATTGTCTCCAATCACGGTGGCCCGCACTCGGCGGATGGATACGCGTTCGATTTCAAGAGCCAATATTTTGCGGCGAATGGGTATTTTGTCCTCAAGGTCAACTTTCGCAGCTCAACAGGTTACGGCGAGAAATTCCTTTGGGGAACATGGGGGGCCTGGGGCGACCGCGATGGTGAAGATGTCATGGCCGGGATCGACTACGTATTAGGCCGTTATCCGATCGATCGCAACCGTGTCGCAACCATCGGCCATTCGTACGGCGGATTTATGACTAACTGGCTGATCACGCAATATCCCGATCGTTTTGCTGCCGCGGTGCCGGGAGCCGGCATCGTCAACTGGGTCAGCGACTACGGCACAGCAGACATCGCCCGTACCAAGGAGACAGAATTTTTCGGCACACCATGGGAGGCCAAGGCCCGCGAGATCATGATCCGCCAATCGCCGCTCACGTATGCCGATCGGGTGAAGGCGCCGACGCTGTTCATACATGGCGAACTGGATCAGCGGGTGCCGTATTCGGAGGCGGAACAGATGTATGTCGCGCTGAAAAAGAACGGCGTGCCGGCGAAGATGATACAATATGAGGGGATGGCGCACGGTATTACGGGTTCGTGGAATCAGGTGCATCGCGCCATGGTCGAATTGCGGTGGCTCGACACGTATCTCAAGCCCTCGGCCATGCAGTAGCGGTCGGTAACGAACCGAAGCCATGACCGTTCACTCTTTATTCAGCTGATCTGATGCAGTTTTCACGGCTTGGAAATTCCGGAGTAATCGTCTCTCGCATCGCTCTGGGTTGTATGAGCTACGGGAGCAAGGCCTGGCGACCGTGGGTGCTTGAATCCGACGACGCGATGCCGTTCTTCAAACGTGCGGTGGAACTCGGTATCAATTTTTTCGACACCGCCGATGTCTATTCGCTCGGCGTGTCGGAGGAGATCACCGGACGTGCTCTGCGGGAGTATGCGCGGCGCGATGAAATTGTGATCGCGACGAAAGTGCGGCTCGCGATGGGAGACGGCCCGAACCATGTCGGGCTGTCGCGAAAGCACATCATTCAATCGTGTGAAGCCTCTCTGAAACGACTCGGCGTTGAACGGATTGACCTGTACCAGATCCACCGGTCCGATCCCAACACACCAGTGGATGAGACGCTCGCTGCGCTTAATCAATTGGTTGAACAGGGAAAGATACTCTATCTTGGTGCCAGCTCAATGTACGCCTGGCAGCTGATGAAGGCCCTGTCGATATCGGACCGCAACGGATGGGCGAAGTTTGTGTCCATGCAGAATCACTACAACCTTGTCTATCGCGAAGAAGAGCGTGAGATGATTCCGCTGTGCGAAGACCAGGGGCTCGGCGTTATTCCCTGGTCGCCACTCGCACGAGGGATGCTCACCGGGTCGCGCACCCGCGGATCACACGACGCGACCGCACGTGACGCAGCCGACGCGCCGCTGGCCGATCAGCTGTATGATGAGCCAGGTGATTGGGACGTCGTGGAGGCTGTTGGCGCAGTGGCAGCTGAGCGAGGGGTACCCATGGCGCAGGTGGCGCTGGCGTGGCTGTTGTCGCGTCCGCAGGTGACGGCACCGATTATCGGTGCCACAAAGCTCCAACACCTCGACGACGCTGCTGCAGCAACCGAGATTACGTTGACACCCGAAGAATGTGCGCGCCTTGAGGCGCCGTATCGCCCCCACGAAGTGCGTGGGTGGCTCGATAGACCGATCAACCTTCCAGGAATCCGCTCATGATTTTTCCGAAACAAATATTGGCCGCAGCGATTGGGGCGGCGTTATTCATCCCCGCCTCTGCACCTGAAATAGGAGCGCAAGAGGCGAAGCGTCCATTCGGCACACAGCGGGAACAAGCCGAAACACAGCAGCGCTGGCTCAAGAAACGCATGGACACCATTCTCCCGGCGATGATGCGCAAGCACGGCGTGGACATGTGGGTGCTGCCGATGCGGGAGTACAACGAAGATCCCGTCTTCAGTTCAATCGTTTCGCCGACCACGTTCGCCGCACGCCGGCGCACCATCTACGTGTTCTTCGACAAGTGCGCGGCATCGGGGCAGAAAGATCCCGGTGACGGGTCGTGTGTGGAACGCCTCGCGTTAGGCGGTACGTCACAGGGCAACGTCTACAAGGAGTATCGCGCCAAGCAGGTCATCGATAATCCGGTGAATTCGAGACAGGCTGAGTTGTGGGGAGATTCGCAGTGGGGGGTGTTGAAAGAGGTTATTGAGGAGCGCAATCCCAAAACGATCGCCGTCAATATTTCGCGCACACATGCCTTTGCCGACGGGCTGACTGCTGGTGAGTACGAAGGGATGCAGATCGGGATTGGCAAGAAGTGGTCTGATCGGATTAAGCGGGCTGAAGAGTTGCCGGTCGAGTTTATTGCGGCGCGTCTCCCCGAAGAAGAAGAGTTTTATCAGAAGTTGACCGAGTGGGTGCACACGCAGGTTGCGCGGATGTTTTCGAATGAAGTGATCACACCCGGCAAGACGACCACACAGGAGCTGGTGTGGTGGTGGCGTCAGCAGGTTGCGGACAACGGTATGACCACCTGGTTCCAGCCGTCGATTGCCATTCAACGCAAGGGATCACTCCCGGAACTGCTGGGCAACGACCCCGTGATTGAGCAGGGCGACGTGTTGTGGTGCGACGTGGGTGTGACCGTGATGCGGCTGAATACCGACACACAGCACAATGGGTATGTGCTCAGGGATGGCGAGACCGCCCCGCCTCCAGGTTTACAAAAGGCGCTGGCGAGTTCCAATCGGTTCCAGGATATCCTCTTCGAAGAGACCCGTCCGGGCCGTTCGGGCAATGAGGTGCTTCGGTCGACGCTTGCAAAGTTGAAGGCGACCGGGGTGATGGGGACGATGTATTCTCATCCCATTGGCATGCACGGCCATGGCGCCGGTCCGCTGATCGGGTTGTGGGATTATCAGGAAGGGGTGCCCGGGCGCGGCGATTCCAAGGTGATTCCCGGGATGTGGTTCTCATCGGAACTGCAGACGACCTCTCCGGTGCCGGAGTGGGGCGGGCAACCTGTTCGTATCGCGCAGGAAGAGGATTTTATCGTTGGCCAGGACGGCAAGCCGCGTTGGGCGTTCAAGCGGCAGAGCGAGTTCCATCTCGTGCGTTCCAAGCAGGCCAGCTAGCACCCGGTCGTATCGGGGGGAGTGGCGCTCGCAGCGGTGGCACTCCCCGTGTACACCTGATTTCGTTGTCTCGGGCAGGGGCTTGGATCACCCGGTGCCCGCTGTGAAGCCGCTATATTGAGGGGTCTGAACGCGCGCTTGCAGTTTCTGAGCGCGCCTTTCCTCTCAGTACTTCACAGTTTATCGACGTGAAACGCGACAACAAACGACTGATCGTGGTAGGAGATCGGGTGCTCGTTCGGCTTGAGGACGGCGAGGAGCGCACGAAGGTGGGGTTGTACCTGCCTCCGACTGCGGTGGATTCACAGCAGGTGCAGGGTGGAGACATTGTGGCAACGGGTCCCGGGCACGCGATGCCTGACCCGCACGAGATCGGCGACGAGCCCTGGCGGATTGGGCATAAGGAGACAGCGCCGAGGTATGTTCCGATGCAGGCGCGGATCGGTGATTATGCGCTGTTTTTCCGAAAGGCATCGGTGGAAATCACATTTGACAATGAGCGATATCTTGTTGTACCGCAGAGTGCCATTCTGGCGCTGGTACGGCAGGGGTCGCGCGACGAGGATTAAACTATGCGTACCATGTATGATGAGCAGATGATAGGACCCATGCGTCAGGATCTCACAAAGATCGGTTTCAGTGAACTGCGCACGGTGGATGAAGTTCACCAGGCCATCCCGAATTCCAAGGGAACTGTGCTGGTTGTGGTGAATTCGGTGTGCGGGTGTTCGGCGCGGATGGCGCGTCCGGCGGTAAAGCATGCGTTGGAGACGTCAGCGGTAAAGCCGGATGCGTTGACAACAGTGTTTGCGGGTCAGGATGTTGAGGCGACCGAGAAGGCGCGCTCATATTTCACCGGGTATGCGCCGTCGAGCCCGTCGATTGCTTTGCTGAAGGACGGCAAGCTGGTGTACATGATGGAGCGTCGGCAGATTGAGAGCCGGAACGCCGAGGCGATCTCGGCGGACCTTGTGGACGCGTTCCAGAAGCACTGCGCGTAAACTGGGAGTTGATAGTGCGTCGGAGATGTCGGCGCGGTTCCGATTCGATGATTAAACGGTGCGCCTGGCGGTCGCATACTCGGCGTTCGTCAGGCTGCCGTGGGCGCGGGCGGAAATGCGTAATAGAGTGCCTATTGAGCAGTATGCCGAAATCGCGCAGGCACGTTTGTGCGAATCCGCTGGCCGTCTGCCCGCCGCGCCTTACCCCATTTGAGGGAAACGCCTATGGGCCAGAGGGGCTGGGCACTTGGCGGCGTTCAAGGACGCGCACGAGACTCCACGTGTAGCGCGACGCATCTGCAGGGGGATTGTGAACAGTTCGCCGCAGAACCTCGAGGCGCCAGTCATATCCCGACTCGAAGGTAAATCCATCGATGCGCGAATGGAACAGTTGCCAGTTCTCAGCACCATTAAACCGAACGCGCAGGCACTGCATGGGGCCGACGCCGGTGCACGGCTCGCGTTGGGGCGCCACGTCGATGATAAATGTTGAGTCAAGCGCGGCAACGTGTACCGCGCTCCGGTTCGGTTGATTCTGCTGCGCGGGCACCTGGCACGCAGCGACGACTCCCACGAGCGCCACGGTGATGGCAGCACGTAGGAAGATGGCCGATGGGCCGGTGCATCGCACACCGGCCCACCAACCCGCCGCAAGCTTCCTAAGGAACGATGACAACGTTGTCTGCTCCGCGGAAGTTGACGCACGAGCCACTCGCCGCACCCTGGAACCCGCGGATCGCGAGCATGGTTGATGAGGAGGTCAGGTCGCCGTTATTGATCAGATCCGGAATCCTGAACTGGAGCACCAGATCAAGCAAGCCGTCACCGTTTGCATCTTCTGAGCGCGCCAAATACTTGCCCTTTAATGTGGCAACCGGAGTCTCAACGCCACTCTCGTTGCCAAGGCGAATGGACGCGACATCAACTGTCGTCGCATCAAACGTTGCCGATGACAGCAACGCTACGGGCAGCACACCTTTGTTCCTGAGCGAGACAGGGTTGGGAGTTGTTCCCGGCGTAATGTCGAGCGTGGCCGCCACGAACGTGACGGTGACCTGCGCGGCGTCGGATCCGACGCCCCCGTCCTTGTCGGTAACGCTTAACGTGACATTGTACGTGCCGGCCGCGCATGCCTGATTGTTCACGACAAGGGCGCCCTGTGTATTCGTGGATCCCATGGCGTTCGAGCCGTTACCCCAGTTCACACTCCACGACCACGGATTGTCCATTAATCCCGCGTCACTAAACGATCCGGTCAGCACAAGCGGCTGCCCGGACTCGATTACCTGATCGGGACCGGCACTCACAACCGGGGCCAGGTTGCGTACGGTGACGGTATTGATTCCCACCCCGGTGTCGTCGTCATCGGTGATTTCGACGCGCAGTGAAAAGACACCGTTGTCCACATATGTGTGATTCAACGTGAAGGTCTTGTTGCTGAGTGGCAGCGTTGTCTTGCCACCGCCGTCACCATAATCAACGGTAGCACTCCAGGGGTCGTCGCCCGGATCGTCGAAGGAGTTCAGCGTCCGGTAAAGCGTCCCTTCGTCAATTGTGTGGCTCAATCCAAGGAAATTGTTGGGGATATAGTTGCGGACGGTGACAAACGCTTCCGTGGAGCCGAGGGAGTAACCGTCGAAGACGAACAGACCAACTTTGTAAGTATTATCGTCGAAGTAGGCGTGCTTCCCGGTCATTTGACGGCACGCCGGCGGGTCAGGTGAGCCACCGCATCGGTTGTCACCGAAGTTCCAGCTGAATGTACGGTAGGTGTCGTCCGCATCGGTCGAGCCTGATGCATCCATCGGAATGCTGTCGCCCTCGAAATACGTTCCCGTCCACGGTGCGATCACCGCCACCGGTGGTTTGTTGTTGAGCCCATACATAAAGCCGACCGTGAACTCATCACTCACTGAGAGCTCATTACGTTGACCAATGGTTCCCGAGTACGTGATCCCGGGGCGCAACTTGATGGTAGGCTGGCCGTTCTTCGAGAATGCGTCGAGCCCATAGTGCATCAGCGATCCAAAGTCGTAGTCTCCAATGTCGGTCGCTCCGTCACACTCCATGTCGAAGTTGCCCTCCCGACCGGCCTCAACATTAGCCCACTGGATGTCGACGCGGCTGTCGCGATCGCACCGGGACTGTTCGTGAAACACGCCAAGCGCGTGCAGGATTTCATGGGTCGTGCTTCCGGTGGAGCAGTCGTCTGCCAGCTTAATCTCCTGCATGCCGCCCTGGCGACCGACGCGGGAGCTGCAGCCGTCCGAGGTGACAAATCGCACGAAGTCTGCCTGCCCGTTTCGTGGTACAAGCGTCACGCCCCCCGTGCTGTCCTCAATCAGCCGAATGGCGCTGGTGATCCGATCCTGCGAAGGTAGCCCGCCCTGAATCTCGTACGGGACGACTCCGCCTGGCCAACGGAACCCGCCCCCGTCGATGATGACCCCGGCGTTTGTCTGCTCCGCGCCGAGCCGCGCCGCGACCACGTCCCGATCGTCATGACGCATAAACGGGCGGGCCCCTTCTCGCGTCGCCGAAATCTCATCGGCGCGGCCGAGCTCGATGTCGCCCTGCCAGAGCGCGAGTCCATCGTGAACCTCGTAGCGCACGCGAAGGGTGCGACCCCAGGCATTGATCACGTATCCTTCGCGTACTTCCCCGCGCGTGCGGGGTGCTTCAGGGAACGACCGCCGCAGAGAAGTGAAGGTCTCTGGCGGCGTGGTGGGTACTTCCGTTGGCGTCACTGGCGCGTCCGTGGTGCAGCCAGCCGCCAGGAGCGCGGCTGCGGCCAACGAAGTCCATGTTCGACAAGTGGTGTGCAACGGCATGTTGAAGTTCTCCGGGGGTTTCGGGTAAAGGTCGTCGGACCTTGGCATCAAAGACGCCCCGATTTGTCGTCCGGGCCCTCAGGAACGGTTTTTTGCGGCGCGGTTGGGCCACTCGATCACTCCTTCGTTGAGCGACTCGGTCCTTCCGGGAACGCGGATTCGAAGGCTAAAATCCTCTCGCTTGAGTTCTCCTTCTCCCTGCCCAGCTGGGAATGTCTGACACTCCGCTCACCACCACAGGCGCGGTCACGCAGTGGTTGCTCGACTGGGAGTCGAGCGGCAAGCAGGGACTCGATGAGATGCTTCCCGTCGTGTACGCCGAACTGCATCGTCTGGCGGCGCAGTACCTGGGTCGCGAGGCAACGGGCCACACGCTTCAGCCCACGGCTTTAGTGAACGAAGCGTACCTGCGCCTGGTGGACCAACACCGCGTGGATTGGCGGAATCGGGCGCAATTCATTGGTGTGGCCGCCCGCCTGATGCGAAGAATTCTCATCAATCACGCCCGCGAAAGGGGGGCAGTGAAGCGGGGCCGCAATGCCGAACAGGTTTCTCTGAGTCTGGTCGAGGCTCCTTCCGCCCCGCTTGAAGTCGAATTGATAGCGCTCGAAGCCGCGCTCAAGCAGCTCGAAGTGCTCGACGAAAGAAAGTGTCGCGTGGTAGAGCTCAAGTTTTTTGGGGGCCTCACGACCGAAGAGATCGCGGAAGTATTGGAGATTTCGGTAGCGACCGTCGAGCGCGAGTGGGCCTTTTCCCGCGCCTGGTTGTTCGACGCGATAGAAGGAAAGGGCGCATGAGCAGCGCGCGGTGGCAGCGCCTGCAGTCGTTGTTTCACGAGACGCGCGACCGTCCGCATTCAGCGCGCGCCGCCTTCCTTGATCGGGCGTGCGAACAGGACGCCGAGCTGAGGGCTGACGTCGAGCGGCTCCTCGCGGCGAGCGATCGCGCGGGCAGTTTTATTAATGAGCAGGCGATTCTCACCGAAGGGCTTTCATTTATCAGTGATGAAACCCGGATCGGTCGTCAGGTTGGAGTGTTTCGGCTGGTCCGGGAGTTGGGCCGTGGCGGAATGGGTGCCGTATATCTTGGAGTACGGCAGGACGGCGCATTCGCACAGCAGGTCGCGATCAAGTTGATTAAGCGCGGTATGGACACGCAGCAGGTGCTTACCCGATTTCGGGCTGAGCGCCAGATCATGGCGTCACTTGATCATCCGCACATCGCCCGCCTCCTGGACGGGGGAACGACCACGGATGGGCTGCCGTACTTCGCGATGGAGTACATCGAGGGTCAACCGCTCGATACCTACTGCGAAACCGCGCAGCTTGGTATTGACGATCGTTTGCGCCTTTTTCTCCAAGTGTGTGATGCCGTGGCATATGCTCACAGCAAGGGGGTGATTCATCGGGATATCAAACCGCTTAACACACTTGTGACGTCGGCCGGAGTACCAAAGCTGCTCGACTTCGGGATTGCGAAGGTGCTCCACGATGCACCCGACGAGAACACGGCAACCGTTACTGGCCTACGCTTGCTTACCCCCGACTATGCCAGTCCCGAGCAGATCGAGGGACGCGGTGCCACGGTCACGAGTGACGTGTATTCACTGGGTGTGCTGCTATATGAGCTGCTCACCGGGCGCTCGCCCTACCGCGTGCAGAGTCGTTCGCCACAGGAGATCGCACAAGCGGTGTGTACCGCTGAACCCGATCGTCCGAGCGCGGTGGTCACGCAATCGATTGATCGCAGCATGGCCCGACGCGCGGCTCCCACCAGCGGATTGAACACCGCAGACGCCACGCAAGCCCGTCACCTGAGTCGGCAGTTGCGGGGCGATCTGGACACTATCGTGCTCACGGCATTGCGAAAGGCGCCCGCTCGGCGCTACGCGTCGGTCAGCCGCCTTGCCGGGGACATCAGACGGTATCTCGAGCGTCAGCCCATCGTTGCCCGGGGTGATCACCTTGGTTATCGCGCGATGATGTTCGCGCGCCGCAACGGTGCGGCGTTAATCGGGACCGCCTCATTGACGGTGCTCGCCGTGGCCGGTATCCTCGTCGATCGGTCGCGCCAGACCGAACCCACACTGATCTCCACACGCTCCCTCGGCCTGCGCGACCGGATTATCGTCGCCGATTTCGCCGACCGAACGGGCGACAACCACCTGGCCGCCGCGATCACTGAGGCCTTCCAGACAGACATCGCACAGTCGGCAGTCATTCGCGTCATGACGCCACGCCAGGTTCGCAGCTCACTTGCGACGATGCTCCAGTCTTCGGACGCAGCACTGAACGATTCACTGGCTCGGGAATTGGCGGTCCGCGAGGGAGTGAAGGCCATTGTCACCGGCAGCGTATCGCAGGTGTCAGGAGTGTACAGTGTTAATGTGCAGCTGATCGCCGCGCAGAGTGGTGAGGCCCTGGTCGTCTTACGGGAGACGGCCAACGACTCGACACACATCATCGCGGCTGTCGACCGGGCGAGCAAGCGCCTCCGTCGGGCGATCGGCGAGTCGCTACAGGATCTCAAGGAGATGCCGAGCCTGCAGCAAGCGACGACGGCATCGCTTCCCGCTCTGCGGCTGTACTCCGAGGCGCAACGGCTGGTGAGGAGTGGCGACCGCACTGCGGCCATCGCGCACTTCGAGCGTTCGATTTCGCTGGACACCGGGTTCGCCAGTGCACATCTGGGCCTGTCAATGGTGTATGGGTCGATGGGGGATGAGGGACGCACGCAGGAGGCCATTGAGCGCGCGCTCGTTCATCAGCAACGCCTTCCGTTCCTCGAGCGAAGTTTTCTGATTGGCAGTCGCGCCTATTTTCAGCAGGATTATTCAGCTGCCGTCAGAACCTATAGCTCGGTCGTTGAGCGGTTTCCGGAGAATGTCCCGGCATTAAACAATCTGGCTCTGGCACATCGCGATGCGCGTAATTACGTGGCAGCCGAGAGCTTGTTCCGACGCGGTGCAGGACTCGATACGAACATTGCGAATCTCCTTTTCGGTCTCCACTCCGCTCACGTGTTGCAGGGAGAATTTCCTGATGCGGCGGCCGTGCTGGATACGCTGCGGCGTCGATTTCCCGGTCACCCGGTTTACTTGACAGAAGCGATGCAGGACGCGGCCGCTCAACACGACTGGTCGCGCGCCGAACAGATGGCGTGGGCGCAAATCGAGGACGTAGGCACCGACACCGCGCAACTGGTAGATCCGTACGAGGCGCTCGCGCAGATCGCGATGGTGCGCGGTCGACTCGCCGAAGCAGAGAGTCTATGGGCAAGTCATTCCAAGGTGTCACGCGCATCGTCGTCCATGAGTCGCCACCTGTTTGGTGTGGTGCAACGCGGCCATCTCTTCCTCCGCTACCACGGAGATACGGCACGCGCCGTTGCATGGGTGGATTCTTCGCTTCGCGCAACGCCGCTGGATAGCTTGCTGCGAGCCGATCGTCGTTATGATGAGGTCGCACGATTCTATCTTGCTGCAGGTCGGCGCGATCGCGTCCATGCGCTGCTGAGTGCGGCTGAACTCAACGATCGTGCCATGCAGAGGCCCCAACTGGCCGAACGTTGGTGGACACGCGGACTGGCCGCCTTGGCCGACGGGCGGGTGAATGCCGCGATTGATACACTGCGTCTCGCGAGCGCGAGGCACGTATGCCCGAGTTGCGTGCTCCCCGATCTGGGGCGCGCCCTGCAGCGCGGCGAGCGCCTTCGCGAGGCGGCCGATGTGTATCAGCGGTATCTCACCACGCCATGGTTGTGGCGGTACGAACCCGACGCGGTAGAATTGGGTTGGACGATGAGGAGGCTGGCGGAGATCTCCGAACAAATCGGGGACCGCGAACGAGCTCGAGCGATCAGGTCGCAGTTGCTTGAACTATATCAGGACGCAGATTCTGCGGTGCGGTCGCCGCCCAGAGCTACAGGTCGAAATGGCCGATTTGCAGTGCGCATCATGTCGTTGCAGATTCGTTGAGCGATATCCGAACTTCTGCTGCACATTAAGAGGCGGGTGACGCGCAAATCAGATGACTATTGAGTGGGAGTGAAGGTACCCGTCCGGCGCACCCTGGGCGACGCCGGATCGCCAGAGCTCCTCGTTTACCGGATAAAACGGAAACGCGAGTTGCAGGACCGAGCGCCACGTCACATCGCAATCGTGCGCGGGCGTACGGCGGAGGATTCAGGGGCAAAGTACGTTCGTCGGGATGAACGGGATGGCAACGGGAAACGGTCTCTTTTGGAGGAGCAATGCGCTCAACACGGTCGCTGGCGGTTCTGGCAGTCATTTTCGCAGCAGCATGTCGACAGGATGGATCGGACCCTATGTCCCCCGCGCAGGTACCTGAGGTGTCGCTCGCGTCCCAGACTGCGGATGAAAGCTGGATCGTGGTGCTGCAGGATAACGAAGCCAATCCGTCCCAGACCGCGGCCCAGCTTGCCGGCGCTTTGAATGCCGCTCCAACGCGCGTGTACCAGCATGCCATCAAAGGCTTTGCCGTCACCCTGCCGGCGGCGGCCGCCGCTGGACTCGCACGCAATCCCAGGGTGAAGCGTGTCGATCCCGATCTGCCCATGAGCATCGTGGCGACCCAGACCGGTGCCACGTGGGGCCTGGATCGCATCGACCAGGCAGCCTTACCTCTGAACGGCAGCTATACGTATAACAATGATGGAGCCGGGGTTACCGCATACATTCTGGATACCGGGATCCGGTACGACCACAGCGAATTCTACACGTCATCGACCAATACGACGAGTCGTGCGGTGTTCGGGTATGACGCCATCGGTGGCGGGACACCCGGAGCGGATTGCCACGGACACGGTACACATGTCGCGGGCACCGTGGGCGGCCGTTTGTATGGTGTAGCTAAACAGTCACAGCTTGTCGCGGTGCGCGTGCTTGGTTGCACCGGCAGCGGGTCGACGTCCGGCATCATCGCAGCGTTGGACTGGATGGTGAGTACACATGCCGCGGGTGTACCGGCCGTTGGCAATATGTCACTGGGCGGAGGGTATTCGCAGTCGCTGAATGATGCGGTACAGCGTGCCATTTCTGACGGTATCGTGATGGTCCTGGCGGCCGGTAACAGCAACGCCGACGCCTGCAACTATTCTCCGGCGTCAACGCCGAATGCCATTACGCTGGGCGCATCAGGCAGTACGGATGTCCGGGCGAGTTTCTCAAACTACGGAAACTGTGTCGACTTCTTTGCACCGGGTGTGTCGATTGTTTCGGCGTCGTACAGCAGCCAGACCGGTACGGCTACGTTCAGCGGCACGTCCATGGCATCGCCCCACGCCGCCGGAGCGGCCGCACTCTACGTGGCCGCCTATCCCGGTTCAACGCCGCAGCAGGTGCGCGATGGATTGTTTAACCTGAGCACCAAGGGAATCATCACCAGTTCGAACACCGCGAACAACCACCTGCTGTACACGCTTGGTATTCCGGCCGTTGGTGGCCCGCCGCCCAACACGGCGCCGACGGCCAACTTCACATTCAACTGTTCTCTGCTGACGTGCAGCTTTACTGATGCCAGCAGCGACAGCGACGGCACAGTGAGCGCTCGCTCGTGGAATTTCGGTGACGGCAGCAGCTCGACCGCCACGAATCCTTCGCGCACCTACGCTGCAGGGGGTACCTACCAGGTGCAGCTGACGGTGACCGACGATGACGGTGCCACGGGAACGGTGACGAAGAGTGTGACCGTGTCTTCGACGCCCGCGAATATCGTGCTGAGTGCAGCGCCGCGAGCCAAGGGGGTGTACCGCGTTGATCTGAACTGGACGGGTGCGACTGCTGCGAACGTTGATGTCTATCGCAACGGAGCCCTCGTCGCGACAACGGCAAACTCAGGGGCCTACACCGACAACCTGGGCAAGAAAAAGGGGACGTATCTGCACAGGGTGTGTAACGCGGGAACGTCAACCTGCTCAAACACGACGAGCACGACGTTCTGATCAGATCCGGAGGCACGGGAGAGGGCGACATCCGCGAGGGTGCCGCCCCTTCTTGTTTAATTGAACTGGACGTGCGCAAGGTTCTGCCGGGCGTGCATGCGCCTGACTCCGTGCGCATGAATGAATTCCAGTCAAGGCACGGCCGGGTCGACGGTGAGACCATGGGGCGCAGTCAGTTTGTCCGGATTTCGTGGCTTGACTGGACATGTCCGCGCGGAAGGTGGATTATCGGTGTGCCTTGTTGCGCATCAGCTAATACCGACCGCGTCTGCCAGGCCGAGGGTGTGCACATCCCACACTCCCCACCCCACCCCAGGAGCAATCGCATGAAATCTCCGGTACTCATTCTTCCGCTAATTATGCTGGCCGCGTGCGGCCAGGACGTTGCTGTGCCGACTGAGGCACCCCTGTACGGCGACATCGAAGCGTCGCCCGTGAAATACGGGAATCCTGACAACAACGATCACCCGTACGTCGGCCTGATGGTCGCGCAGGACGCCGGCGGCAACCCGCTCTGGCGCTGCAGTGGCACGCTGATGTCACCGACTGTGTTCCTCACGGCAGGGCACTGCACGGAGGCCCCCGCCGCACACGTGGAGATCTGGTTTGATGCCGACGTGGAATCCGGTATTCCAGGCAACGGATATCCATTCTCCGGTCCCGTGGATGGGACTCCGTCTACCCATCCGCAGTTCAATCCTAACGCGTTCTTCCAGTATGATCTTGGCGTTGTGGTCCTCAACGCCCCGGTGGCCATGGCGAGCTACGGTGCGCTCCCGCAGCTGGATGTGCTCGACCAGATGGCCACGCGTCGCGGGCGACAGGATGTGACATTTACCGCTGTGGGTTACGGTTTGCAGTTTATCAACCCGGTCTTCGTACAGGCTGAGCGCGTCCGCATGGCGGCCACCCCACATCTTGTGCAGATCAACACCGGATTTACCGGGAATTACTCACTGCTCCTCTCCAACAATCACTCGACTGGTGGTACGTGTTTTGGTGATTCCGGCGGACCGAACTTTGTGGGGAGCAGCAACGTTGTTGGTGGTGTCACCTCGTTCGGCATCAACGGGAACTGCGCCGGAACGGGCGGCGTGTATCGTGTCGATCGGAGTGATGATCTGGACTGGCTCGCCACGTTCGGCATCACACCGTAACCACGACACGGTATGAGCAGCGCCCCGGTCGACGGCCCTTCGTCGACCGGGGCGCTTTGGTTGCAAGGGAGGGGCGCGTAAGGCAATCGAGACAGCGGACTGGATTAAACAGGGAGGACGCTTGCTGCTGTCATTGCGGCGGACAACGCGATGTACCCAAGGTCGCAAACATACCCCGTACCCCAGGGGGAAGTCCGTTCGTTCTCCGGGTGAACGCAGATGGGGACGAATGGCCCAAAGCACAGCGCGTTCATTATGCAGGACCAGCAAACTCCCAGTGGTTGCGGCTCGCGCTTCTCCGCACGGGGTCCAGAACGGTCTTGCACTTGCTGTGGGCGCACACGCCTGAAGATCCAGAGCCGGCACGCCTGATGATCGCGCAATTGACCGGCGACTCGTGGGCGAGTTTCCCCTCAGTCACGCTCGAGCCACGACTTCGGGGAGTCGACGCGATCACTGGAGCCAGCGCAGATAAACTCCACGTAGTGCTCAGACTCGAGAGCAGCACAATGCCGTTCAGGCTGGAGCGACTTACCTGGGGCCGTTTGTGGACCCGTCGCCAGAAGGTACCGGGCTCACGAGGCATTGGGAATATGCCTCTGCTGTTCGCCGACAACGACCTCCTCCGACTCGTCTGGGGTGTCCCGCACACCGGGAGCGGCAGCGGGGCCCCGACTGGCCCGATGCCGAGTTGGAATTCTGCATGCTCATCTGGTGACAACGAGCCTCTTGGGGGGCGATAGCGTAGCCGCAGGCGGCGAGTGCCAGAGGAGCGGAGATTCCAGAGCGCGTGGTCCGATGATCTTCACCCACGTCGCGGTCGCGACAATAGTCTCGTGACCGTTAGGCCCGAGGACTCCCCAGTTGACGTGCCCAAATCTCAGTTTAGGTTCCATTTTGGTACCATACTGGAGCCAAACATGCCAACACTGACGATCAAAGGCCTCCCCGACGCCATCTACGAGCGTCTCAAGGCCCAGGCCGATGCCCATCGGCGCAGTCTTAATGGCGAAATCATCGTATGTCTGGAGCGAGCCGTTGGTGCGACCCAGCTCGACCCCACGGCGTGGCTTGCCGAAGCCACCAGTTTCCGCGAGAGCCTCAGAATCAAACCGCTTAATGAACGCGAGCTGCGCGAGGCCCGCGAGTCAGGCCGCGCGTGATCGTCGCAGACGTTAATCTGATCGCATACCTGCTGCTCGGAGGACCGCAACAGTCACTGGTGGCCCGGGTGTTCGAGAAAGATCCCGTGTGGGCAGCACCGCTGCTCTGGCGCAGTGAGTTTCGCAGCGTGCTCGCCGCATATATCCGGCAGCGAGATCTGAGTGTGAGCGACGCTCTGCGAGCGCACGGGCTCGCGGAACAGCTTCTCGCCGGTCGAGAATTCGCGATACCCACTACGCCGGTGCTGACTCTGGTCGCCGCTTCGACGTGCTCGGCGTACGATTGCGAGTACGTCGCACTCGCAGAGGACTTGGATGTTAAGCTGGTAACCGCCGACCGCCAGCTACTCCGGGCTTTCGCTGGTCGCGCGGTGAGTCCCAGGGATTTTGTGGCATAGAGCGACACCGTATGTTATGAGCGCATCAGAAGATTGCAATCTCCATCGGGATTGCCTAACAGCAGGAGAATTGAGTGCAGATCGGAATTGATAGTTTTGCAGCGGCGCATGGCGAAGGCCTGGCAGTAAGCCCACAGGACCGCCTTCGCCACCTCATCGAAGAGATCGAACGCGCCGATCAGGTCGGCCTGGACGTATTCGGAATCGGCGAACACCACCGCAAGGACTTTCTGGATTCCGCCCCGGCATCCATTCTCGCGGCCGCAGCCGTGCGCACACAACGAATACGCCTCACGAGCGCGGTCACCGTCCTGAGTGCAGCCGACCCGGTGCGCGTCTTTCAAAACTTCGCCACGCTCGATCTGCTGTCGCAGGGACGCGCGGAGATTGTTGTGGGCCGCGGTTCGTTCACCGAAGCCTTTCCGCTTTTCGGACTGCGCCTTGAGGACTACGACTCGCTCTTCGCCGAGAAGCTTGATCTGTTGCTTAATATTCGCGAGAACGAACACGTGCACTGGTCGGGCAGGCACCGCGCACCACTGACGGGCCAGGGGGTGTACCCGAGACCTGTGCAGAATCCGTTGCCGATCTGGCTCGGCGTTGGCGGCACGCCGGAATCATTTGTTCGCGCGGGTACACTCGGGCTCCCGCTGATGGTCGCGGTCATTGGCGGTAACACACGTCGCTTTCGCTCCCTGGTCGATCTCTATCGCGAGGCCGGCGCCCGAGCGGGCCACTCGCCTGACCAGCTTAAAGTCGGACTACATTCGCTTGGTTATGTCGCGGCGACGACCGGGCAGGCGATCGACGACTTCTTTCCCGGGTACGCCCGGGCGTTCAGTGATATCGGTAAGGAGCGGGGTTGGCGTCCCGTTACCCGTGAGGCCTTCGACGCGCAACGAGGTCCGGAGGGAGCGCTGCTGGTTGGCGATCCCGATGAAGTGACCGAGAAAATCATTCGACATAGTGAAGCGCTCGGAGGCCTCTCGCGCATCACCTTCCAGATGAACGTCGCCTCACTGCCTCATGAGAAGCTTATGGCGGCGATAGAACTGCTCGGCACACGGGTCGCGCCGGCGTTACGTAAATTGGTGTAACTTCGCAATCGTACGAACAACCGGATCGTCAATCGTTAGGCAATTCTTTACAACAGGGAGAGCTGCATGAATAATATCGTGAGCATTGTGGGAACGAGTCGCCCGAACAACTACACCTCCCATGCGTTGGCCGTCGTAAACGCAGAGTTGATAGCTCTGGGACATACGCTGGATGTTTTCGATGCACGCGAAATGAAGCTGTCGTTTCCTGGAGAGAAACCAACGGATGACGCGAAACGCCTCAAGGAAGCCGTCGAGAAGTGTTCGGGGGTTGTTCTGGCGACCCCGGAGTACCACGGGAGTTTCTCGGCAATGACTAAGCTGATCATCGAGAACCTGGGCTTTCCGTCGGTTCTCTCAGGTAAGCCGATCGCACTGGTCGGTGTGGCTGCGGGTCGTATCGGCGCCATCAAGTCACTGGAACAGCTACGAGGCGTTTGCGCACACGTTGGGGCGATTGTCCTTCCCGGTGCGATCTCGATCGCTGGAGTACGCGCGGCATTCGATGAAAATGGGAATTGTACAGATGAGGGCGCTGCGACCGCGTTGCGCGGCATCGCTGCATCCCTCACCAGTTTCATCGAGAATTATGTCTGTCCGAAGTTCACGCTCGAAGCCATGGCGCGCGGCAAAGGACAAGGCACGTGGACCTCGACAGTATGAGGTGAGCGAGCAAGCGTTGGGATCGCTTGCGGGGCGCTCGTGCGGATTCCGTTCGAGCCCAAGGTGTAATTAACCTGCCAAGTTCACGTTCACGACACGGTGACGCCGACCTCGCCCTGGCCGAGCTCTTCATCACGCTCGCGAAGGATTGCCAGTGCACGTTCAGTCTCGTTATGCACATCGTCGACGGTCATTGTTGCAAGCTGTGCCTCGGTGGGTACGAGCTCCTCCAATGCCGCAGCCGCCTCAGCGGCCTCCGGTGAACCCTGGGCCGCGATGATCACCCGCGCGATCCAGAGTAGGCTCGCCTGAAACTCGTCAAGCACTGTTGCCGGCCGCTCCCCCGCTGTTGGATCAAAGCTGTCAAACGCGGACATGGCGCGCGGGTTGTTGCTCGCGATGGCTGCAACCTCGTTAGGCGTTCTCGGGTTCTCGCGCCTGAGCAGCGACAGGAAGTTCCCCGTTGCACTGTCCCTCGTCCCCGGGAGTGGTGGCTCGTTAGGGATAAAGTTCTGTCGCACGGTATGCACGATGCTCGCGTGATCGTAGATCGTGTCGTTGTCCAATGCGCCGGGATCAATCCAGGGTGACACAACAACTGCGGGGACACGCACGCCGAGCAGGTCGAACTCAAACTGGTCGTCGCCGATTCGCCCATCCTTGAACTGCGGACCGATCGGAGGTGGCACGTGATCGAAGTGCCCGCCGTGTTCGTCGTACGTAATCAGCAGAACCGTGCGTTCGAAAACGTCAGGATTCGCCACCAACGCATCGTGCAGCGCGGCGATCATTCCTTCACCAGCGTCGAAGTCACGTCGATCCTTTCCATTGTTGCCAGGGTGCTGACTCGACGATTTCCCATGAAAATGCCGAGGCTCCACAAAGCTGTACGCCGGCAGGTCACCGCTCTGTATACGGCCCAGCAAGTCGTTAAACGATCCCTTTACGCCGTGCGCGCGCTTGCGCCATAGTGCGGGAAAACAGTAAAGCTGGGGAAGTCCTTCGCGGAATATTCCCCACGAAACGCCTGCGTCTTCCAGCGCCTCGAAAATCGTCCGGTTGCGGTACAACCGCATGTTGATGTTCACCTCACCGTCAGATGTCCCGGCGTGTGCGAAGTTGCGGTTCGGCCAGGTTTCGCCTGGCACCGACGAAAACCATTTAGTGGCAAGGCCGTAGGTCCGCGCCAGGGAGGCGAGCGATTTCACTTCCTTCTTTTGCAGGCAGCGCATGATGCGATGTCCCGAACCCGGCGCCACACCCTCGTAGTCGTCCGCGAACCCCGAACACTTTGGTGTGCCCTTGGGCGGGCCGGGTACGGGAGCACCATACAGCTGTCGCTTAACGCCGCGGTGTGAGTGATCAGGACTTTTGGGGAGCGTCGGAGATCCGTTGTCGCTGTCCAGCACCTTGATGGTTGAACCGTTACGGTGGAGATTGTTGAAAAAACTCCCGTTCAACGAAGGAAAGTCTGCGGACGGATGCCTGCAGTAACCCAGCATGAAGTCGAACGAGCGGTTCTCCAGCATCAGCACGATGATGTGGTCTGTGTCCGGCATGGACTGGCTCCCGGGTGAGGTGCACTGCAGCGTTGCCTGGAAACTCACAAACGGTGCGATGTCACTCGGCGGCGGCCTCACTCCCGGCTGGCGCGCTGCCCGCGGCATCAGTCACCTCCGCCAATCTGATGTCTTTTGAGCGCCGCTGCGAGTGCAACCACTGCAGCGGTCCTGCCGCCCGCTTACGACACGCCGCTATTTTCGCTCGACCATCGCCTGTAGCTGCGCGCGATCATAAATCCGCCCGTCGCGTACCACGGCGTGGATGCGCCGGGTGTTGCTGATGTTCTGCAGTGGATCGGCATCGAGGAGTACCAGGTCGGCAACGAACCCGTCACGCACAACGCCAAGTGAATCGGCGAAGCCCATATAGCGGGCCGGGTTCACCGTCGCAGTCTGGAGCGCCTGGAGTGGAGTGAGCCCTCCTTCGACAAGCAGCTCCAGCTCATGATGCAGGTCCGACCCGGGAAAATCGAACATCGCACCGGCATCCGTTCCCGCGACAACCATCACACCAAGGCCGTGCAGCCGGGCAATGAGCGCCGGCATGGCGGCGAACGTTTTCTGAAGGTTCGTTAAGCTTGCCGGACTGAAATCGCGTGCCGCTCCATCGCGCCACTCCTTCACAAGTTCGGGCGCGAGCCCATTCAGACGTCGGTCGTTGTTCCAGCGGCCGGAGGTCGCAAAGGCCTCCGATTCGAGGTCCTTCAGGTTTGCGTCCAGCGCGACCCCCCGCTTAATCATCAAGGCGGCGATGGCCTGCACACGCGCGTCGTCAATCTCGCCCACAGCTTCTGCGTCGGCAGCGAACAACGCCGGATAACGATCGGCAGCACTTGCTGCCATGACGCGGCTTCGCAGCTCCGCCTCACGCGTAGTGAAGGCTGGTGCAAGTCCGAGTGTGTGTTCGATACTCGTCAGGCCGCTGTCGATCGCTTCTTCCAAGGTGAGGCCGAACGGAACGTGACCGGCAACTTTCAGATTTCGCGCAGCAGCCTGTCTGGCCAGAGCGAACCAGACGTCGCGCGCCATGAACGAGTCCTGGATCTTGAGATAATCCGCTTTGGCGGCGAGGTGGTTCACAGCTTCCGCCGCATTGGCGGCCGACATGATACCTCGCCCCCACGAAGTCGGTGTGATGTCACCGGGCTCCTGATTAACAAAAGCGAGGCCGGCTGAAACGATTCGCGGACCCACGCGGGTGCCCTCCGCGATCTGATCCCGCCATGCGAAGATTGAATCCGGTGAACCCATGTCACGCACGCCGGTGATGCCCCAGCCGAGGAACACCGGCAGAATGTCGGGGCCCCGAAGCAGCGAGACGTGCATGTGCATGTCCCACAATCCCGGAATCAGGTATTTGCCGGTTCCGTCAATGATCGTGGCGCCGTCTGGCGGTGCGTCGTGGCTTACTGAACGGATGCGGTTGCCGGATATCAGTACCGTCACGTCATTTAGCGGAGCGCCCTCGCTGCCGTCGATCACCGTGACATGTGTGATGGCCACACTGGCCGCTGGCGGTTCTCCGCTACAACCCACGATAGCAGCAAGAGTGATAGTGAGCAGAGTCCGCAGTTGCATAAGGACTTGTGGTTGGGAGAAGGGCACGCTGAACCATTATGTAGTGGCACGCACGAACACGTGAGATAGTCAATCGAAGTGCAAAACTGCAGCTGCGAGCAGGGGAACCGTCCCAAGGGATCAGAGTGACGTGTTCGTTCTCCCGGGAGGTTGCAACCCGCATGATGAGTGGGACCGGGAGGCGTTTTCTCCTTCCGCTCGGGGGGGGCCTCTGCGCAATCTTCTCTTCCGGATAGCAGTGCGCATCCTACATTCGTCTTGTGACTCCAGCTTCCGCCACCTCGTGGGCCATCGTTGCGCTGGCGGCCGTGGGGATAGCCCGGGTGGCGTTCAAGCCCCCGTTCCGACGAGACCTCGCGGAACTGCCGCGTTTGGTAGCGGGATTGATCGTGGCGGTTCCGACGGGCATGGCCGTCGCAACGTTGGTGTTTATCCGCGTGCCTCTCACATTGCACCTCGCAGCTATAGCAGCGGTGACCGGTTCTGCATTTCTCTGGTGGCGGTCGCGGCCCGATTTCGGTCGCGCCAGGGGATTGCCTCCAGGCTCCCTCGGAATCGGCGCGTCCCTCGATGCCATTGACAACAAAGCGTTTTATCAGGAGCAGGCCGCGTTGCATGGTCCGATCTTCAAGATGAGCCAATTCGGTCGTCCAGTGCTCTGCATCATTGGGTTAAGTCGCGGTCGTAAGTTGCTGATGGACCACGCCGAGGCGCTCGCTGGAGCGTCGCTTCCGTACAGCCGCTTTGTGGCGAAAGGAGTGTTGCGCTACATGCCGCGCGAACACCACCAGGAAGAAGGGCCACTCTTTCGCAGAGCCTTTTCCGAGACCGTGCTCGATGCGCAAGAAGTGCAGGTACGTACGTCGTGCCAGCGCCATTTGGAGGCGCTTCTCACGGTGTCCGCCAGCGGCGAGAGCGGCGCTGACATTCGACCCTTCCTGGTTCGATGGACTACCGATGCCCTTGCGAGTGCCTTCTTCGGCATTGCACCGGGCGACCCGCGGCTGGATGACATCGACCGAGCGCAGAGAGCCATGCAACTGGATCGCAGCGGCGGAGCGGCTTGGCGCGCAGCGATGGAGGGAGCTCTGGTTTCGGCAAGCAGCGTGCTGCGCGAGATAGGCGAGCTGCACATTCACAACGGTGATGCGCGTTCGGTCCTCGGCGCGCTCGTGAACCGCGCGCCTGATTCCCTGAACGACGAAGGGAGGCTGCGCAACCTCTTCTTTATGTTTCGCCTCGGAACAGGCGACCTGGCAGCGGCGCTTGCCTGGGTCGCTTATCACCTCTCGATTCATCCGGAGTTGCAGGAGAAGGTGCGGGCGACCGGCAGGACGGTTGGTCCGCCGCGCGGCATGCATCCCGGTGACTTGGCGACGCGCGTCGTTCTGGAGACACTTCGGCTTGAGCAGAGCGAATTTCTTTATCGTCGTGTTGTTAAGCCACTGACGTTCGAAGGGTTCTCGATTCCTGCAGGCTGGATCCTACGCATCTGTGTACAGGAGAGCCATCGTGATCCGGACGTCTTCCCGAATCCAGCGACGTTTGATCCGGATCGTTTCATCGGTCGGTCGTTGTCAAAGTCAGAGTATGCAACCTTCGGCTTGGACGGACATGGTTGCATGGGAGCCTCGATGGTGCACTTCTTCGGTCGGATTCTGGTGGAAGAACTCTGCCTGGGCTACACGACACGAGTGACGCGGGACGGTCCGTTTGAGCATGGGACGCGCCACCGTCATCACTGGCGGCCGAGCCGGAATTGGCAGGTGACCCTGGACCGCTGCGGATGACTTCTTCGCTTGGGGAACAGTTAGCAACGGTGCTGGTGCTGCTCGGTGCCGCCGTTCCAGCGGGGCGGGCGCTGACATCTCGACCGATCGTGCGTGAGCTTCGCACGCACTCGGTTCTCGGAGCGGTGGCGATCCTCGTCGCGCTGGTGGGGATTGGTTTCGTTGGTTGGTTGATGGTGCGTTCCGTGGTGTGGTCACGCACGGTGGTCGCAGTCGTACTCGCTGTTTGGCTTCTGCTGTGGCTCCACGCCCGTGTGGCATTCGGTCGCGGCCGCGGCCTGCCTCCTGGTTCGTTAGGCATCACGACGTCTCTGCTCGCGATAGATGACCCGATGTTCTACGCATCTGCCGCTGCCGTTCATGGCCCGGTCTTCAAGATGCAACAGATACATCGACCGGTCGTCTGCATCACAGACGCCGCGCTCATGCAGGACCTGGTGTCGCGCGAGGAGGAGCATCTCGGCCAGTCCGAGTGGTCATTCAACCGACTCGTACCCCAGGGCTACCTGGAATACATGGAGGGTGCGGCGCATCAGAAGTACCGCGCGGTCTTTGCGCGAGCCTTCACACCGGAGGTCGGAAGCGCGGCTCGAGAGGCCATCGCCACGGTATCGCGGACTCAGCTTAGTGCTATGGCACTGATGTCTGCCAATGCCGGGATCCATCCTGAACCATTCCTGTACGAAGTCCCGTTCATCAGCTTACTACACACTGTCCTCGGTGTTGACCGCGATCACGCGGACCTGACCGCCTTGCGCGCGGGGTTCGAAGCGATCACGGTTCCATTCGAGATTCACCTGCCAACACCACCCGCGATCGCGAGAGGCTACGCGGATCTGGTTGACGTCGTCGGCAGATTGGCGCAGGTCAGTGTGTCGTCCCCATTCCCGTCCGTGCTGCGAGAGGTCGTACGTGCGGATGCCACCGCGGCTACAGACCCGACGATACTCGGGAATCTCGTCCTCATGGTAAAGGAGGGGAGCATCATGGTCCGTGGCTTATTGCGTTGGGTGCTTCATGTGCTCGCGTCGGAGCCCGAACAGTCGCAGCACTTTCGGGACGTGGAGGGCGACCCTGGCAAGCTCGACGCTGCGTCGCATGCCTTCGTCTTGGAGACGCTCCGGCTCCATGAGAGCAGGTATTTGTACCGCACCGCACGCGCTGATCTGACCGTTGGGCGTTTTCGGATTCCACGCGGGTGGCTCGTGCGTTTTTGTCTCGGCGAGGCGCACGAGAACCCACAGAGTTTTCCAGAGCCCGGGCGATTCGACCCGCACCGATTTCGCGATTCCGTACCGGGCCCGGATCGCTACTGTCCATTTGGAGTTGGCGCCCATTCCTGTCTGGGTGAAGACATCACGCTTGCTATCGCCGGCACCTTTGCCCGGGAGGCCGCTCTGGGCTGGCAGCTCCGTAAGGTCAGCGATGGGCCGCCGTGGCGCATCAATCGGCACTGGGGTCTGTGGCGTCCGTCGACCGAGTACCGCATTAAGCTGAGCGAACGAACAGACACCCGCAATGGCGACTGAGGAGCTACGGCGCCAGACCTTTGTGTCCGGTGGAGTTGCATGGCTCACGCGCGTGGTGCAGGCCGGGCTATCTCTTGGAGCGGCCGTCGTTCTGGCGCGCCTTTTAACACCGGACGCATTTGGCGTTTTCGCGATGGTGGTTCCTGTCGGCGTGGTGGCCAATCAGCTGGCTGGTCAGGCCTTCCAGGTGGCGCTGCTTCAGCGGCAGGAACTTGCACCGGAAGAAACGAATTCGCTGTTCTGGTTTGCGGTTCGGGTAAATCTCCTCATCGCCGCGCTGATGGTTGTCGCCAGCTTAATTCTGTCGGCGTTTTATCGGGAGCCACGCGTCGTCGGGATGGCGTCTGCGTGGGCCGCAGTGACGTGGTTTCTGACGCTCACAACGTTTCAGGAAGCGCTTCTCAAGCGGGCCATGCGGTTCCCTGCCGTGATGCTCTCGCAGTTTATGGGCTTGGTTATCGGCATCGCGAGCGCAATCATCGCCGCGCGTCTCGGAGCTGGTCACTGGGCATTGGCAGTTCAACTTCTGGTCATGGAAGCTGTGCGCGCTGTTGGCGTCGCGTATGCGAGCCGGTGGGTTCCTCGGAAGGCCGGCAACGTGAGCGAGGGTACGTTGGCATTGCGTCGCGCGTGGCGTGCCCTTATCGGGTACAAGCTCGCCAGCTGGGTAGGAGACCAACCCGAGTTGCTCGCGGTGGGTCGAGTGGGTGGTGCATTTACCTTGGGATTGTATGACACAGCACGTCGCTGGGCCTGGTATCCCTTCGAGGAGCCGTATGCGATCCTCAGCGACGTCGCGGTGGCTGGTGCTCGCGTTGCAGGAGACGACGCGGCCAAGGTACGATTCCTGTCGCGTGCAATTCTCGTGACGCTTTCGGTCTCCCTGCCCGTGATTGCCTATGTTGCTATCAGCGCACCAGACCTGGTGCCAGTGTTACTCGGTGATCAATGGACGGGGGCGGTGTCCTTTCTCAAGCTGTTGTGCGTAGCGGCGTTCATGGGAGCGCTGTGCCGAGTGTCCTTTTGGCTCCCGCTCTCGCGCTCCGCTCCCGAGGTTCTCTTGAGATGGTCGGCGTTGGTTCAGGCGCCCGCGATCCTGTTGGCAGTGATCGTGGGTGTGCGCGCCGGGCCCCTTGGAGTGGCTCGAGGCGTTGCCATTTCGACGTCGTTGTTGGTGGTACCGTGTTTTATGGTGATGGCGCGTGCAGGTCCTCTGCGCCTCACAGGCCTCCTGAGCGCAGTGTGGCGGCCGGTCGTTGCGAGCATTGCCGCGGCCGCGCCTGTGGCTGTGTGGCAGCCTGGCGAGCATCCATGGCAGCGCCTTTTAATCAGTTCAATTGTGTATGGTGCGGGCTATTTGACCGTCTGGGTGGCGCTCCCGGGAGGCGTCGGGCTCGCCGGGTCGTTGGCCCGGAACCTGCGAAGTGCCGGTCGTTCAGGATGAGCGCCATCGCACACATCAACCCATTGGATCGCGAGTGAGCCTTCGTAAGGATGGTACAGAGCTCACGTATCATCGTGCCGAAAGCCTGGGCGACGCCCGAGCACAGCTTAGGCGGCGGGGGGCGTGCGTGTACGCTGGCGGCACGGATTTGGTTGTCGCGCTTCGTGCTGGTGCGCCGTGGGTCGCGGGGGTGCGCCATCTGGTGGACATTAAGTCCCTTGATGCATTGCGCGGGGTTTCGATGTTGAATGGGTTGCTGCGCATAGGAGCGCTCGTGACAGCGCGCGAGCTGGCGGCCAGCGCAATGGTCAGGCGCCATACACCGGTCCTGGGCGAGGCGGCTGCACAGAGCTCGGCGCCGGGTGTGCGTGCCCGCGGGACCATGGGCGGCAACCTCATGACGCCACATGCCGCTGGTGATGTTGCCACTGCTCTCATGGCGTTAGGCGGAACCGCACAGTTTATTACAACGACCGGGCGCCGACTCGCCGTGACTGTCGAGGCACTGGTTGCAGGAGTGAAAAAGGTGCCGCACGGGGCACTCCTTCTTGGCGTGAGCGTACCTTCAGCGCAGGTGAGCGCGTACGAGAGATTCGGTCGGCGCCTGGCGTTTTGTCGTGCGACGCTTTCCGTGGCAGTGGTCCAGCGAGCGGATGAACAGCGCATCGCGGTGGCCGGAGTTGGTGATCGCCCGGCGTTGGTGCAGGTGAACGAATTGGCGCCCGGGGACACCGCTGATGTCCTGCACGGGCTGGTTCGGCGGGCGGGTGAGCGCGCGCGCCTGCGCAGTGCCCGCAGAAAAACGCGACTATGAGGCGCGTTCATGGCGAGGTCACGCTTCGGATAAACGGCCAGACATCCTGCCTGCCTGCGCCTGCAGACGCCACATTGCTACAGGTGCTGCGACAGCACGGCCTGACGGGAACGAAAGAGGGGTGCAGTGTTGGTGAATGCGGAAGCTGCACCGTCCTGGTGGACAACGTGCCCACACCGGCTTGTTTGGTCCTCGCTGTCGAAGTGTCAGGTTCCCGCATCACGACCATTGAATGTACGAATGACGTGCGCATCGAACGGATGCGTCGCGCCTTTGTATCGAGCGGTGCGCTTCAGTGCGGCGCGTGCACACCAGGGATGATCATTGCGGCGAGTCGCATTCCCGCGGGTTCGTCTTCCGAGACGATTCGCGCCGCACTTGCAGGCAACATTTGCAGGTGCACCGGCTATGCCAGCATCGTGCGGGCCGTACAAAGCGCCTGGGGTAAGCAACATAGATGAGTATTATGGGAGAACGCCGCGCGAAGGGCGGTGTAGGACACACCCTGCATCGCGTGGACGGCGACGCGAAAGTCCACGGTCGGGCGGCATATCCCGCTGACCTTATCTCCCGCGCGCGCTATTACGCCGCAACCGTGCGCGCTCCTGTGACCTGTGGTCTGCTTGAGCACATCGACGGCAGTGCGGCGCTCGCCATACCTGGCGTCGTGCGCGTGCTGACAGCCGCTGACGTCCCCGGGGCGAACAGATTCGGTCTCATTACGCCAGACCAACCGGTTCTGGTCGAGCGCTCGATCGCGGGTGCGTCAGATGTGTTGGCTGTAGTCATTGGCACCTCGGAGGACGCGGCGCAGGAGGGAGCGCGCCAGGTACGCGTTCGCATCAGCGAGCGCGCCGGCGTTTTCGACGTCGAACGAGCACTCGACCCTGACGCTGCAGTGGTCCATCCCGGCCGCACATCTCCCGGACATTCCAACCTGCTCGCCACCCGCAGTATTAAGCGGGGCGACGCGACACGTGCAATGGAGCGTGCGGCGGTTGTGGTACGTGGTACATATCGTACGCCGCACATCGATCACGCCTTTCTCGCGCCGGAGGCGGGGTTGGCGTGGGTCGACGAAAATGGGCGGCTGAGCATCGAAGTCGCGTCGCAATGGCCGCAAGCAGATTTGCGTCAAGCTGCAGCAGTGCTTGGCATGCCAATTGAACGATTCCGCCTGGTGCAGTCTACGATCGGGGGTGCGTTCGGCGGACGAGAGGATACCTCACTGCAAGTGCTGCTCCTGCTCGCGGCCCATCTGATGCAAGACTCCGTGTTCATGGCATGGAGCCGCGCTGAGTCGGTCCGCGGCCACGGCAAGCGACATCCCTTCGTTATCAAACACACGCTCGCAGCCGACCGCGAAGGACGAATCAGCGCTGCGCTCGTGGACTGCCTGCTCGACGCTGGGTGTTACGCCAGCACGTCGGTTCAGCTGTTGGACAACGCGCTTGCTCACGCGACAGGTCCATATGCTGTGCGTCACGTCGACCTGTCAGGTCGGGCAATACTCACAAACAATCCGTTTACATGCGCCTTTCGTGGGTTTGGGGTAAATCAGGTGACGTTCGCTCTCGAGCAACAGATTAATAAACTTGCCGCAGCCATCGGTAGCGACCCAACCGAAGTGCGCAGGGTCAATCTGCTGCGAACCCCCGGGATCCTCGGACCAGGGACGCGGGTGAAGTCACTCGGCGGAACGGCTCAGAGCATCGATGCAGCGAAGCGGAGCGGCGCACGCAGGCCGCTCCCAGCGAACCAGCCCGACGTGGTGCATGGACGCGGCTTCGCTACTGCTATCAAAAACATTGGCTACGGCTTCGGGTGCGACGATCGCGCAACCGCTGTGGTCCACCGCACGCCACACGGTGCGATGGTGCGGATCGGCGCCGCCGAGGTCGGTCAAGGAATCGAGACGGTCATCACCCAGATCGCGGCATCGGCACTGGGGGTTCCGGCGTCGCGCATCACCGTTGAGTGGCGAGATACGAACCACGCTCCGGACTCAGGAAGCAGCTCCGCTTCTCGTCAGACGATGGCGGCCGGCAACGCGGTGTTGGGAGCATGTCGCAAATTGATGCGTGCGCTGAGCGGGCGCGCTGTCCCCGCGACGGGCATCACGCGAAGCCACACATGGCGATTCCCCGTCACTGTGGGCCTGACTGGCAAGCCTGCGCGTCACCTCGCGACGTTTGGCGGCACTTCCTGCGTGGCTGACGTGGCGGTCGACCTTGTGACTGGCGTCGTGACGGTACTGCGGGTTGTGGATGCCGTCGACGCAGGCAAGGTCGTTAATCCGCAGCTCTTCCTTGGCCAAATCGAGGGAGGGATCGTCATGGGACAAGGATACGCACTGAGCGAATCCTGCCCGGCCGTAGAAGGTATGCCGACGACACGCGGCTTCGAGGGGAGTGGCGTGCCGACTGCGGTTGACGCTGTTGCAATGATAGAGCTGATCGCTATCGAATCGCCCGACGAAATTGGTCCTTTTGGCGCACGCGGGATCGGTGAGGTGGCGATGATTCCGGTGGTTCCCGCAATTACCGCCGCGATTTACGATGCGTGCGGCGTCTGGATCGACGAACTCCCCGCTTCTCCAGACAAAGTCCGCGCAGCACTGGCCGGTCAGTCAGTCGCCGCTGGGCCAGCACCGCGCGGCGTTAGGCGGATGCGCAATCGCGCAGCTGGGCGCCAGTGACTCCAGTGACGGTTGCCGTCTCGTTCAGCCACGCCGTCGCTTATGATACGACCCTCCCAGTCTACAGAGAGAATGACGGCGAGGCTGCACGCGGTCATGAGCGCTAAGCCAGCACCAAAGCACGAGTGCGTGCCATCGCTAAAGGGGCGATACTCCGTTCGCGTGTACGATCGCCCGGCAAAGCGAGACGGAAGAAACTGCTCAGGCGCCGGGAAGATCGCGGGATTGTCGTGGCACTCGCGAACGCAGACACGTATTAGCCACCCACGGGGGATGCGATACGGCCCGATCCGCACTTCATCAATCACTTCGCGATACAGATACTCGCTTTGGTGGCGGCGCAACGTTTCGTTCACGATCTGCATCGCAAGCGCGTTCATCCGATCGGATCCGGCGCCTGCCGCCGCCGCGCGTAGAGTCTGCGTGACCTCGGGGTGATCAAGAAGTTCCTTAAGCAACCAGTTCAGGAGACCGCGCACGTTACTCCGCGTCACGTGGGCGACCAGGACAAGGTTTCCCAGCAACGTGTCGTCGTCGAGGTGGTTGTGGTTGTCACGCAGGGCTTCGCTCAGGGCTGAGGAGGCTGGCTCGCCTGCATCGGGAGAATCGGCAAGAAGGTCTGTCCCAATCGAGCGCACCATCGCGACGAGACGAGCGAACGTCGCGCTCCGCTCTTCCGGACGCTGTTCAACCAAGGTGCGTGTGAACCCTAGCTGATCGAAGAGAGATCGCATCTCGTCAACGCGCGGGTCCTGGGGAAGGAGGCCGAACATGGCGCGCGCAAGGCTGGCGAAGGCTACGCGCTCAAGCACAGGACGCGGACTCACACCCTCCTCGTCGCCGCACGGCGCGCAGGCCGCCAGCTGAACGCGGACCGCATCCTCGATCCCCAGTCGAGCTCCGGCGATTACGCGGCTACTTAACGCAGTGTCAAGGATCACGCGATATCGCGCGTGCCCCTCATCGTTCATGAACTCGATATAGGTACCAGGAGTGAGGCGGCCGAACGGTTGGGTGGGCTGCCGAAGGCTGCCGCGCTGACTCTCAAGGACGTCGAGGCCGATCTTCAGATCAACAATGCAGGCGACCGGGCGGTGAAACTGCGCCATCTTGAAAATGGGGCCATGTTGCCGCGCGGATTCCGCGTAAAACCCTTGATTGCTTATTGCGTTGAGCGACGCACGGAGGCCGAGCGAACCGGGTGGGAGCCCGCGGTGGATGCCGTAATTGTCCCGCGCGCGCCACCATGCGAGGGTCACCAGGACGACCAGCAGTACCGCTGCCGGGGGGAGCCAAGTAACAAGCACGCTGCGTGCGCTCCATGACATGACCAGCGCAGCGAGCGCCGCTGCGGCGAACGCAATGGCGAGCCCGGTGTTGTTCCGCAGCTCACGCCAAACCGCCGGACGAAGCATCACGCGCACGGTCGGGACGAGTGCCAGAAGGCACACGAGTGCCGACGGGATGACGAGCGTGGTTGGGTGCAACGCGGTGCGGTGACTGAGAAAGGGAGCGGAGTGCCGCTGGACGCTACGTGTCGGCCGCGTTGCACGCCAGACATAGCGCGCATGGCTTCGGCGGCGCGGATACCAGACGTTACATTCAGCAAAGGCCGGTGCCGCTGCTTCTCAATGCGCAACCACAGGGTCAGTTTTGCTCGATAGGGTCAACTTTGCTCGATTCGGGCAATGTCGTCGCACAGACGTAGTCGCGTGCACAAAACAGCGCGGTGTGACGTTTCTCTCAACAAACGAGGGACAAGTCCGGTGAGCGCCAGTTTGACACCAGAAGAGAAACTCACGCGAGCTCTCGCAGGTCGCTATCGCGTGGAAGGCGAGCTCGGCGCCGGTGGAATGGCGACGGTGTATCGGGCTCAGGATCTCCGTCACAGTCGCGAAGTAGCGATCAAAGTGCTGCATCCAGACGTCGCAGAGGCGATCGGGTCGCAGCGGTTTCTGCGCGAAATCGAGATCGCTGCGGGACTTGCCCACCCGGCCGTCGTAGCGTTGCTCGATTCAGGTGAGGCCGAGGGCCTGCTCTACTATGTCATGCCCTTGATTCATGGGGCTTCGCTACGCGAGCGACTTCAGAGCGGCGGAGAGCTTCCGCTGGATGAAGCGGTCGCAATTCTCCGCGATGTCGTCGATGCCTTGGCGTTCGCCCACGGACGCGGAGTTGTTCATCGCGATATCAAGCCGGCGAACGTGCTGCTCACGGGTTCCAGAGCGCAGCTGGCGGACTTCGGAGTTGCCAAGGCACTGAGCACCAGCGATCACAGCGCGCTCACCGGTACCGGAATCGCCGTCGGTACTCCGGAATACATGGCACCTGAGCAGGCCGCCGCCGATCCGCACGTCGATCATCGGGCCGACGTATACGCTGTCGGCGTACTCGGCTACGAGTTGCTGACCGGTGCGGCGCCTTTCACCGGGATGCCGCAGCAGCAAATCCTGATTGCTCACCTGACGCGCAACGTCGAGCCTCTCCACAAGGTCCGACCCAGCGTCCCGCTACCGCTTTCGGACGTGATCATGCGGTGCCTGGCGAAGCGTCCGGCGGATCGCTGGCAGTCTGCAGAGGAGTTGAGGCGGCGCCTGGCGCCGGAGGCCATCAATGAGGCAGGCGCTGTCCGCGTCGAGCGCGAAGAGGTTCAGCGCACGATGCTGATCACAGAGGGGATCTGCCGACGTCTGGATCGTTCATCATTCGACCCACGGATGGTCGGCGACGGCCTGAATTACCTGGATAGTCGGCGGGGAGCGTCGTCCGATGTGCTGGTCCTGCTTATTGATCGCTGGGGACTCGGAGCGACGTCGAGCACGGAGTTGCTGGAATCGAGTCCTTACAGGATGATCGTGCCCACGCTGTTCGGATTCGATAGCGATCGCAAGGTTCGATTCCCACTGAGCGTCAACGACCATCTGGTGTTGCTCGAGGCGCTTGTTGCGGAGCTTGCGGCCACGATTCGGCCCAGGATGATTGTATTGGCCGGCTTTTCGGCCGGCGGCGATCTCGTGATGCGGCTTGCTGCGACTGCTGCCAGTGAAATTCGCATCGATGGGTGTCTCGCACTCGGTATGAATCTCGGGATCGAGACGTGTTTTGCGTCCGCCGTTCTCGCAGACGTGGAAAGCGCTACCCCGACCGTTTTGTTGCCTGCGCTCAATGCGGCGTTAGGCGCTGCATCGACCGTTAGCGAGTGGATTAACATCGGCGACTATCTGATGCACATCGTGCGCACTTTCGGCGATGATTGGACGCCGGTCAGGGTCTTCGCACAGGGGATCGTTGAACCGTGGCTTGGCACCGGCGTCGACCCCTTCTACAGGTGGTATCGCGAAGCGACCCAGGCAGGGCGCCCGGTGCGATGCGTTTTCGAGGATAACGAGAGGTATCGCAACGCGGTTCGGACGATACAACTTCAGAATCAGGATCACGGTTTTCTTGGTCCGAAACACCGGTCGGGATCGATCGTGGTCGAGCCAGTAGCGGGCCACTTTGATCTCGTTGAGCCGGAGTGCTTCAATCGCCATCTGCAAGCGTTCGTTTCCGACCTGTCGAAGTGAAGCGCAACCTCCCGACTCCCAAGGGCCGCGGGAGCTAGGGTAACGGAACCGCGCCGGGTCTACCTGCTACCACACGCGTCGTGTGGCCACCCCGCTCACTCCGTCCACCATGCGCCAGACGATCGCCTTCCTGCTGCTCGCGGCCGTATTTGGATGCAGCTCGGAGCCAACGACGTCTGGCCCGGCCGATACCTTCGGTGGCAGCCCCACGGCACTTCTGGTCGACGTCAACATGCCCGGGCTCGTTTACATCCCGAACAACATTGATGTCGCGCAGGGTGGAGTGCTCCGATTCGTCTTTACAGCCGTGCCGCACGACGTCCGTTTTAACGGTGCGGCCAACGCACCTCAGGACATCCTCGCCACGTCCAATGTGGTCGTGACGCGCACTTTCCCGGCAAAGGGCACCTTTGCGTTTTTGTGTACTCTTCACGCGAACATGACAGGAAAGGTTGTTGTCCACTGATTAATCCCGCAGTAGACCACCCCCCACTTACCGAGGTTTGTCCCATGAAGCTCCGCTTGTTTTCCCTCACGCTGGCCGCTGCGGTTCTGGCCGTAGGAGCCTGTGACGACACCACGGACCCCGTCTCCAAAATTGTAACCTTCAAGGCGACCATGAACGGCGCAAACGAGGTGCCGGCGAACACGTCAACCGCTACGGGCACATTTACAGCGACGCTCGATACGTCGACCAACGTGTTCATCTACGACCTCACGTTCACGGGCCTCAGCGGAAACGTGAACAACGGTCATATCCACGGCCCCGCGGCGGTGGGAGTTAATTCAGGCACCACCATTAACTTCAACACGCTCCCGGGTGCCACATTCGGATTCGGCTTGCCCGCGGGTGCAGGCCATGGTCAGATAACGTTGAACGCCGCAACGGCGATTACGACCACCATGAGCGGAGACTCGCTCAGGAAGTTGCTCTTTGCTGGTTTAACGTATGTCAACATTCATACCACTACGAGAACGGGCGGCGAGATTCGCGGTCAAATCCTGCTGCAGTAAGAGAGCCGCTGGCTTTACATGGCCCAGTCAGTCGTGAAGCCGGGGAATGCAAGGCACGCGTGACATCAGCAGCCGTCCTCCTGCGTGCAGGTGGGCGGCTGTTTGCGTCGCACGACGTGGCAGGGTGGTCGCCTCGTGCTGAAAGCGCGACTGCACTGCAAAAGGCCGCCGGTGGGATGTCCACTCGACACACTGCCGTAACGGCCCCTGACAATTAGTGTTCTGTCGGTAAGCACACTTCACACGGATCAGCATATGCGTAGTGCTCTCTGCCTCGGTATCGTATTTGCCCTCGGCTGTGCCTCCCCACGCGCGGAGTCCGCAGATGGTGACACCGCGTTCGCCGCACTTCAGGAGCGTGGCGCAACCGCGATGGGTGTGGATCAATTCACATCGACCCACGTCTTCGAGTCGCTCCCCGATGGAGGGCGCATTGTGCTGCAGCGCGACTCAGTGGATGCCGCAGGTACCGAAGTCATTCGTGCGCACATGCGCGACATCGCGTCGCGTTTTGCGGCCGGTGACTTCACGATTCCGGGTATGGTTCACGCGCAGGAAGTGCCGGGAACAGTGGAGATGGGTACACTCCGCGACAGCATTCGGTATGTCGCAGACACGCTGCCCCGAGGCGGTCAGCTGCGGATCACTACAACAAACGCGAACGCAGTAAAGGCGATTCACGCGTTCCTGGCCTTTCAACGCATGGACCATCGCGCCGCCGGCCATCACTAATAAGCCTGACGCCGCTCATCGCTGCGCCAGGAACCCCGGAAGTCACCACGGCATCGGGACGAGGGCGTCCGTGCGTGTGAGATCGAATCTGCCAAGCGCCGAGCAGTTCGGTGCAAAGCTACAGGACAACAGCAAGGAGCTATACGTGCGTGCGCATACGGTGTCCTGGCGACTTATGGATTAGTAAACTCAGTGCCGCGATCCCGAACCACGCGGAAACCGATGTGGGAGGCGCCGGTGTCCGGCGCGCCGGTGCCACGCGCGCCAACGCGATATCCGCGACAGTATTCATCGCTGCATAGGAATGACCCGCCACGTATCACCCGCATGGGTTCGCCTTCGGTCCGCGGATCAAGTCCGCGATCGGGCCCCTCCGGATTGCGCACCACACCGCGTCCCGCACGTAGTGAATATGTGTCGGGCCGATACCAGTCCTCCGTCCACTGCCACACATTGCCCGACATGTCGAAAAGACCGTAGCCGTTTGTTTTGTGGCTCCCGACCGGCAGCGGTTCGGCGGGAAGGGAAGGAAATCGTCCTTCGTATATGTGCGCCTGTGGATGTGCGGCATCGTGCGCCGCATCTCCCCACACAAATGGTTTCCCCTCAAGGCCTCCTCGGGCCGCGTACTCCCATTCTGCCTCAGTGGGGAGCCGACCACCCGCCCATTTAGCAAATGCCCGCGCATCGTCCCACGCGATTTGAACAACGGGGAGCGTCTCCTTTCCAACGATGTCGCTCCCTGGGCCACGGGGGTGTCGCCAGTTTGCGCCGGGCACCCACGCCCACCACTGTGACACATCTCGCAAATCCACCTGTCCCGACATGGGAGTGAACACCAGCGATCCCGGTACCAACACTTCCGCGGGCGGCGGCGCTGCCCCTGCGGGCAGGCTGCGCATAATCTCTTCGAGCACTGGCGCGCGCTCTGCGATCGTTAAGTAGCCCGTCGCTGCGACAAAAGCGGCAAAACGTTCGTTGGTAACGGCATTAACGTCCATGTAGAAACCGTTCACCTGCACACGATGTACAGGCTTCTCATGCGGGAGCGCCAGGTGGCTATTGTCACCCATCGCAAACGTGCCTCCCGGGATCCACACCATCCCTTCAGGAGCCGCGCCTGATGGCGGCGCGGTGTCCGTCCGGTCAGCCGCGTAACACGCGACAAGCAGCGAGAGTGCTGCAAAGGAGAAGTTGCGCATCAGGCGAATCTAGCGCGCTCTTCGGAAGCCGCGTAAGATTGCCACCGTGCGCCTCATTCTTCTTGCACTCTTCGCCGCCGTTCCAGCGTGCGCTCCCCCCCCCGCTGAACCGCCGGCGCCCGATCGGCCGAACATCGTCTTTGTCCTTGTAGACGATCTGAGGTGGGACGACGTTGCCGTTGCCGGCCACCCATTCGCAGAGACGCCGAACATCGATAAACTCGCGGCCGATGGCGCACGCTTCCTCAACGCGTTCGCGTCGACGCCGCTCTGCTCGCCGAGTCGTGCAAGCATTCTGACTGGTCAGTACGTGAGGACGAACGGCATTGTTGATAACACCGCCCGTGATTCAGCGAGCCACCGGTTGCAGACCCTCGCGATCCCTCTTGCTGCCGCGGGGTATCGCACGGGGTTTTTTGGAAAGTGGCACATGGGCAACGACGACTCGCCTCGACCGGGATGGGCGCGCTGGGTCGCGATGCGGGGACAGGGCGAGGCTGTGGATCCGCAGCTGAATATCGATGGCGTGCGGCGCGTCGTTCCAGGGTATGTCACTGATGTGCTGACCGACCAGGTGGTCGATTTTATTCGCGACAGCAGCAGCGCTCCGTTTATGGTGTTCCTGGCCCACAAGGCGCTGCACCCGAACATCAGCCAACAAAACGACGGGTCGCGCGGCACGATGGCGACCGGCCAGCCGGAGGGATTTGTACCGGCGCCGCGCCACGTCGGGCGCTATACGAATGCGGTCGTACCAAGGCGCGAGAACGCGCTGAGCGCCCCGGTGCGGAAGCCCGCGCTCCAGCGCCGGATCCCGGGCCTGCCCAGGCTCAGTCCTGCAACTGGTACCAGCGATCGCGATATTCGCGCGCGCCTGGAGATGCTCCTCGGCGTCGACGAATCACTCGGCCGCCTCGTTGCTGTTCTGGATTCGTTAGGCAGATTGAACAACACGATCATCGTGCTCACCAGCGACCACGGCTATTTTTACGGAGAGCACGGGCTTGATCAGGAGCGCCGGCTCGCGTACGAGGAGACGGCACGCATCCCGCTCATCATTCGCTACCCTGGCATCGCGCGCGCCGGTGCAACGCCCGCTCAGATGGTGCAGACGATCGACTTTGCACCGACGCTGCTCACCATGGCCGGTGTGGCCGATACCGTGCAACGTCAAGGATTGTCCCTCGTGCCCGTTCTCGACGGCAGCGTGTCGTCGTGGCGGCACTCGGTTTTTCTGGAGTATTACACCGATATCGTGTTTCCGCGAACGCTGACCATGGGTTACGATGCGGTGCGCACCGAGCGGTATACCTACATCGTATACCGTGAACTCACCGGCATGGATGAATTGTATGACCTGTCGGTCGATCCCTTCCAGATGAATAATCTGATAGGAACAGCTCGCGGAGATTCGGTTCTGCCCGAAGTTCGCGCGGAACTCGAGCGGTTGAAGATCGAAGCCCTGCCCAAACGCTGACGGCGTCGCTGGCCATCGGGAAGTTGTCATGAAAGGTATCTGGACAATCGTCGGTGCGAGCGATGGAACGCACAGCTTACTTGGCTGCCACCGAGGCTCGCATCCGTTGCGTCACCTGATGCAGAAACGGCTGCCGCGACACTTCAGGTCCCGGGCAGCCGCTTCCACCTCAATAAACAGAATCAGGACGCGTGTATACGGGCCAGGTCAAATCGATCAGCGTTCATGACCTTGGTCCACGCCGCCACAAAATCCTTCACGAATTTGTCCTTCGCGTCCGTCGCACCGTACACCTCGGCGATGGCTCGCAGCTGCGAATGTGACCCGAACACGAGATCGGTGCGAGTGCCTGTCCATTTCACAGTTCCGCTCTTGCGGTCGCGGCCCTCGAACTCGTCGGTGGATCCACCAACCGGCCGCCACTCGGTGTTGCGGTCGAGCAGATTAACAAAGAAGTCGGTGGTAAGCGTACCGGGTTTATCAGTGAACACGCCGTGGCGTGACCCGTTGACATTGGCGCCGAGCACACGCAAACCGGCGACGAGCACCGTCATCTCAGGAGCGGTCAGGTTCAGAAGCTGTGCACGGTCGACCAGCAGTTCTTCTGCCGTGCGCGGGTGGGACTTGCCGAGGTAGTTGCGAAACCCGTCGGCTGTTGGCTCGAGGGGAGCGAATGACTCGACGTCAGTCTGTTCCTGAGTTGCGTCGGTTCGCCCTGGGGTAAACGGCACCGTAACGTTGTGCCCGGCGGCCTTGGCCGCGGCCTCGACACCGGCACATCCGGCCAGAACGATGAGGTCGGCCATCGATACCTTTTTTCCTGATTTAGCAAACTCAGCACGAACATCGTCGAGAGTGCTGAGAATACCGCGCAGTTTCGCCGGGTTGTTGACGTACCAGTTCATCTGCGGCTCAAGACGGAGGCGAGCGCCGTTCGCTCCGCCACGCTTGTCGCTGTTGCGAAAGGTGGATGCCGATGCCCAGGCCGTCGACACGAGGTCGGCGATGCTGAGACCACATTTGAGCACCGCCGCTTTGAGCGCAGTGACGTCGCTGGCATTGATAAGCTGGTGGTCGAGCGCAGGCACAGGGTCCTGCCAGATCATCTCTTCAGCGGGGACTTCGGGCCCCAGGTAACGCGCGATGGGTCCCATATCACGATGCGTCAGTTTAAACCAGGCGCGCGCGAACGCGTCGGTCAACTCGGCGTGGTTTGCGTGGAAGCGCCGCGAGATGGGTTCGTAAATCGGGTCCATGCAAAGTGCCATGTCGGCGGTGGACATCATCGGCGCATGTGAACGCGATGGGTCATGAGCATCGGGAACGGTGCCCTTCGCCTCCGGATTTGACGGCGTCCACTGATGTGCGCCGGCCGGACTCTTCGTCAGCACCCAGTCGTAGCCGAACAGTGTATCGAAGTAGGAGTTGTCCCATGTAATGGGAGTTGCCGTCCACGCACCTTCAAGGCCGCTCGTGGTCGCGTCGACACCGATGCCGGTGCCGAAGGTGTTCTTCCAGCCAAAGCCCATCTCTTCGATTCCTGCGCCTTCCGGTTCACGGCCAACAAGCGCGGTGTCACCAGCACCGTGCGCCTTTCCGAACGTGTGACCCCCGGCGATCAGTGCAACGGTTTCTTCGTCGTTCATCGCCATGCGCTTAAACGTTTCGCGAATGTCCTTTGCCGACAGGATTGGGTCCGGGTTGCCGTTTGGTCCTTCGGGATTCACGTAAATCAAACCCATCTGTACTGCGCCTAACGGGTTGGCGAGTTGACGCTCGCCGCTGTAGCGCTCGTCACCCAGCCATGTGGTCTCGGGTCCCCAATAAATGTCCTCTTCGGGCTCCCACACGTCGGCGCGGCCGCCTGCGAAGCCGAACGTCTTGAAGCCCATCGACTCCAGCGCCACGTTGCCGGTGAGAATCATTAAATCGGCCCACGAGAGCTTGCGGCCGTACTTCTGCTTGATAGGCAGCAGCAACGCGCGAGCCTTGTCGAGGTTGCCGTTATCAGGCCAGCTGTTCAACGGAGCGAAGCGCTGTGTGCCCGATGTCGCGCCCCCGCGACCATCATAAATCCGGTACGTGCCTGCGCTGTGCCACGACATCCGGATGAAGAACGGGCCGTAGTGGCCGTAATCGGCGGGCCACCATGCCTGCGAGTCGGTCATCAGCCTGGTAAGATCGGCCTTGACCGCGGCGAGGTCCAAGGTCAGAAATTCGGCAGCATAATCAAAGTCGCTGCCCATCGGATCGATGAGCGGAGAGTTCTGGTTGAGCATGCGAAGGTTCAGCTGATTGGGCCACCAGTGCTGATTGGCGGTGGACCCGGCGGCCGTATGGGAGGCGTGAGCGCCATGCATCACGGGGCACCCCTTTGCCGGGCTCTTTGTTGCGGATGTATCGTGGTCAGTCATTCAGCTGCTCCTCGCAGTACGTAGATGGGGGCGAAAAAAATGTATGAGATGATTAAGTAGCGACGCCGGTTGGTACGGGATTGTGCGCCGGCGCGGCTTTGCACTGCGGGCAGTGTCCCCAGTAGATCACCTCGGCTTCGTCGATCGTGAAGCCGTGATCATCCTGTGCGGCGAGGCACGGCGCGACTCCGACGGCGCAGTCGACATCGACCGTTGCTCCGCAGCCACGACAGATGAGATGGTGGTGGTTGTCGCCGACCCGGTCCTCGTAGCGGGCCGCCGACCCTGCCGGTTGAATCCGTCGGATCAGGTTCTTGCTCACGAGAACGGCGAGTGCGTCGTATACGGCCTGGCGAGAGATCGTCCCGATGCTCGTCCTGACGTCGTCTATGATCTGGTCCGCAGTGGCGTGGGTGCGATTGCTCACCGCCTGCATCACCGCGAGACGCTGCGGCGTGATACTCAGCCCGTGGCTGCGCAGGACCTGTTCGAGTGATTCTTTCATGATCCTAGATTAGATCATAATTTGGATCATGTCAAGAATATGACTAACTCTTGATTGGTGAAACGTGGCCCTATTGAGCGGGCCGAGGTCTGCTCGGATCTCCTATCCGGAGCGCCCCGGTAACTCTATGTTTTCCCCTTCACAGCCGCTCTCGCGGAGGCACCCGCGGACGGAGCAGGACGTACACGGTCTGGCGCCACAGTCTGTATTGCGTCGAAAGGTGATGACGTCGTGCGTTGGGCCGTGCCTAACGAAAGATGCTGCTGCTCGCGCCGGTGTGTACGTGGCAAGAGCTGAAGCGAATGCGTTGAATCAGCACCCGCACCTCGAGTTCAGCGTGGTCAGGCGCAGTCGTTCTGACGTCGACCCAATCACAGGGAGTACATCGTGCGCACAAGAGCCACGCACTTCGCAAGCGACAAGCATTCACTTGCAAGACAAGCGCCTCGGCACCGTGACTGGCCAAACCAACGGCCCGCAGTAATCCGCGCGCTCGCGCTGGGAGCCGTGGCGTGCTCCATGTCCGCCTGTTCCATGGCGGAAAAACCGAATCCGCGTCTTGTCCCCGGTGAATACAAGTTGGCCGTTGATGGCGGCAACATCTGGTACAAGATTTCCGGAAGCGGCAAGGGGACGCCTGTCATTCTCCTCCATGGTGGTCCGGGCTTCTCCAGCTTCTACATGAAATCGCTGGAAGATCTCAGCGATGAGCGCCCCGTCATTCGCTACGACCAACTCGGCGCCGGCAAGTCGGACAACGTTTCCGATACGGCGCTGTTCACCTTTGAACACTTTGTGGCCGAGCTCGACTCGCTGCGATCGTATCTGGGGGTCGACAAGGTGCACATACTTGGTCACTCCTGGGGGACGATGCTCGGGATCGAGTATTATCGAGCTCACCCCACACACGTGGCGTCACTCACATTCGGCAGTGCCGTGTTCGACGTGCCGGCGTACGCCAATCGGGCCAGGGAACTGCTTAAGACGTTACCCGACTCGACGCAGCTCGCCATCACGCGCTCAGAGGCGGCGGGCCAGTTTGATTCACCAGCTTATCAAAGCGCCATCTCCCAATTTTACGAACTGTATGTCTGGCGGCGCCCGGTGCAGGCCGACCTCGATAGCACCTTTGCTACAGTAAACATGGGCATCTACATGTACATGCAGGGTCCGAGCGAGTTTACGATCACCGGTACGTTCAAGGACTACAATGTCACCTCGTTCCTGCCGCAGATCACCGTGCCGACGTTGTTTACTGTGGGCGAGTTTGATGAAGTTGGCCCGGCACTCGTCAAGAGCTTCGCCGACAAAGTGACGGGGGCGCGGTATGCCGTATTGCCCGGAGCGGCGCATATCACTACGTGGGATGCGCGTGAGGAGATGAACAAGGCGGTTCGTGATTTTCTTCGCTCGGCGGATTCGACGGTCAAAAAATGACGCGGCCGGTGGTGGCATATGGTCTACACCAAATTTGTTAATCCGCAGGTAGAGCAACGCATGTGACTCGCCCGCGCCACCAGCACAGCGATTATGAAGCCACTGCCAACGCCGGGCGCGCATCGGGGTGCATGCCGTACTGAACCTTGACGCCACCGTGGAATGTTTCGTCGTCGACTGCCTTGCGGTGGCGAATGATTTCTTCGGCATCGTGCCCCGCCGTGTAACGCAGCCTACGGGTTCCATCTGTCGCGGCTTCATAAATCACATCAGCCACGACCTCGGGCTCCGAGTCGGCCGCGCTAATGCGTTCCATTGCAGCTAATTGGATGAGCTATTTGAATGGGCTGAAGCGCTGCGGGCGCGGCTGCAGGTATTTGCCGGCACTGGCGACGTGGAAGGCATCGCCACTGCATTCGCGGACACCGTTGCTGCTCGTCGACGCTTTTGTGTGCTCCTCGCGGCGCTCGCCACGGTCCTTGAGCACAACGTGAGCGAGGCTACCGTCATCGCGTTCAAGCGACATTTCCTGGCAGGAGTGTCTCCGGTGAGCAGCGCGCTAGCGGCCGCTATGCCGGCACTTGAACCAGCCAAGGCGTTGGAGGCTCTCAGCATGCTCATGGTGACTGCCAGTGGTGCGTGGCCCCATTCCAATCCGCCCCCAGTGGTGGTGGCCGCGTTGCGGTTGCCCGAGTTGGCTCCCATGCGACTGGACTTCCATAAAACGATTCAATCGCACGCGGCCGCGCTGTTGCGCGGCGTGTAGCCTCGGCGGGACAGCTACCGTCGAAACGTCTGGCGGCCGATCACGATACCCAAATAAAACCGCGCCAGATCAAAACCCTCGACAAAAGGCATCCAGCAATCGGCGCACTCCGTGAGGGGCAGCGGCTTTATGCCTTCCAGAGCAGTTCCGACCTGGAGCGAAAACGGCGTCGTTTTAGACGGCGCCCACTGTGCCTCAATGCCTCCGCGAACACCCCCGGTAAACTTCGACGCCTCTCGTGAGTCTCCGCTGGCCGCGCTCTTGTCGGTTCCGCGAGCAAAACCCCCGGTGACGTCGGCGTAGGTATGCATCATCACAGCGCGATTGCGGAACGCAAAGTGCCCAATGCCCGCGGACATCATTATTAAATTGCGTTGCTTATTGATCTGTTCGGGCGTGGGTGGCGTTGGTGGGATGATGTCGGACCACAATACACCGGTGTCTGACCGTGAGCCCGCCAGGAAGCCGGCTCCGAAACGCACGGACCAGGGTTGCGTGCCGAGTGGTTTCGCGAGGGTCGCATGCACGCCGGATACCTGGTCCAGTCCAGTCGTAGCGTTGCTGCGACCATTGGTGAACGACACGCTCACACCCTGCGCAAATGTCAACGCGGGGACGAGCACAAGGGTCAGAATAACGCTCGCGAACGTGCGCCTTGATTGTTGAATCATGACTCCCACCGGAATAGGACACGTTCTCTCCCGTCTGCAGACAGGGAGACACGGTGGGCAAGGTGAACCCTGATCGGGCGGTCACTAACACCGGAGGAGGGGCGCGCTGCTCCTTTCTCCCCTCCTGCATAAAGAGTCGCACAGCCTGATTGACGACGGCTCATCAGTGAAGGGAAATCCTCTACAATTGTCGTCCGGCCTCACGAAAGGGATCGCGAAGACGCATATTCGTTCGGTCGCCCCCCCCTTTCGGCCTCCAATGCGCCTACCTGTCTCGCTATTCGTTGTGACCGTTCTCGCGGCGGTGCCACTCACGGCCCGCGCACAAGCTCATCCCCTCGACGGCCTGTCCGGCACCGAGCACTGGGTGATATACGACGCGCTGGTCGCGTCGGGTCGAACGGACACCACGACCAACTATCTGTACATCGGCTTGAACGAGCCCCCCAAATCAGAGGTGCTTAGCTGGCGGCCCGGCCAGACGTTTCGGCGCGAAGCGGTGGTGCACATGCTGCAGGGCGGCCGCGGCTACGAGGCGGTCGTGGATTTGCGCGCGAAGAACGTACTCTCATGGGTCGAGGTGCCAGGGCGCCAGACGATGGGTAACCGCGCCGAAAACTCGCAGGTCGATAAGATCGCACTTGCCGACGAGCGGGTTCGTGCAGCCATCCGAAAGCGGGGCGTCACGGATTTCACCAACGTCGGCTGTGGCATCGCGAATCACGGCTACTTCGATTTGCCGGAGGAGCGCGGGCGCCGCGTGGTGCATGTCACCTGCGGTAATGACCACGGTCGAGTCACAGGGTATGGCGGAGCCTTCGAAGGTCTGGTGGTCGTGATCGATCTGACGGGCGAAAAGATCCTGCGCATCGTTGATACCGGTGTGCGGCCTAACGAGGGAGCCTACGGCGACCACAACGCCGAGGCGATCGGACCAGTACGAAAGACGTCCAGCCCGGTCTCAATGGTGCAGCCGAATGGTCCGTCGTATGTGCTGGACGGGCAGCAGGTAAGCTGGCAGAACTGGAAGTTCCACTTTCGCGTTGACCCGCGTCGTGGCGTCGTGGTTTCCATGGTCCGCGTGATGGACGGTGATCGCGAGCGGCCCGTGATGTATCAAGGATCGCTGTCGGAGCTCTTTGTCCCGTACATGGATCCCGCCGACCCGTGGAACTATCAGGGGTTCTTTGATCTGGGGACGTATCCATCGTTGTTCGGTGGTATCGCGAGCAGTCTGGAGCGCGGAGTGGAATGCCCGGACTATGCGACGTATTTCGACGCGATGGTGATGACTGACAAGGGTCGCCCTCGTGAACGGAAACGTGCGGCGTGCCTGTTCGAACGTTCAGCCGGTGACGTCGCGTGGCGACATGGCCGCGAAGGCGGCAACGTGGTCGAGGCGCGCGTTAAGCGGGATCTGGTGCTGCGCATGTACATGACGGCGGGCAATTACGACTATTTACTGGATTGGGTCTTTCAGCAGGACGGCAACCTGCGCATGGATGCGTCGGCAACAGGCATGGATCAGGTAAAGAGCGCCGCCGGCACCGACGCAGATGAGCAGTACGGCCGGCTCATCGCGCCCAATTTGATCGGCATCAACCACAGCCACTTCTTCTCGTTCCGGTTGGATCTGGATATCGACGGGCAGTCAAACACGCTGGTTGTGGACCGCTTGGTGACGAAGAAACTTCCCTCGGACAATCCCAGGCGCAGCATCTGGGTCGCCGAGTCGAAGCCGGCGGCAACCGAAAAAGACGCCATGCGCCACAACACCATGGCTCAGCCGGAGATCTGGCGCATTATCAACCCTGCTGTAAAAGGTCCGTTCAGCGGGAACGTCGGGTATCAGATCGAAGGGCACAGCGCCGCCACGCTGATGACACCGGATGACTATATGCAGCAACGTGGAGGATTTACGAACCACACGCTGTGGGTGACTCCGTATGATCGTACGCAGCTATATGCGGCGGGCGATTATCCGACGGTGAGCGTGGCGGGGCAAGGACTGCCGAGCTGGACAGCGGCAAACCGCAATATTGTGAACGCCGACCTGGTGGCATGGCTCACGATGGGTTTCCATCATGTACCACGTCCCGAAGATTACCCCATCATGCCGGTTGTGACGCACAGCTTTGTGCTTCGGCCGATTGGGTTCTTTTCACGAAACCCGTCCATGGATCTGCCGCCCCAATAGGTCATGCGTTGATCAGGTCGCGTTTGCCCGTTGTAAACGTTTTCGGTCTGACGCGAATGTGGCATCCGGCGATGTGGTCGGAAATCCCGTGAGAGAGCAGCAGGCTCCAAGTCGTGCATGAGTGAAAAGCGGTGCAGTTCCTCAATGGAGCTGCACCGCTTTCTTGTATCGCTAAACTGCTGTTCCGCTGTACTCAGAAGCGGTACGTGAGTCCCAGCGAAATGACCGGCCACAGTGGAACCTTGTTCGCATCGTCCTGCAGTTTCGCCTGTTCCGCGTTGAGGTCAGCGCGCAACGTAGCACTGCTCCCCGAGCTGGTGCTGTTCAACAAAACGGTCGGTTTTCCGATTGCCTCGCCAATATCGAACAGGAACCCGAATCCACCGCTCTTGGACGCCTGCGTTTCGAAACCGAGACCGAGGTATGGCAAAGCACTTGCATACTCAATGGACGCCGTGAGCACACCGACCTGACTTGTTGCGTTCCAGGGGTCCCCAATTGGGGCGGAATGGCGCACTCGGCCGGGCACCGACTGCCTGCCGCCGTGTTGATGCCAAAAAATCGAGGGAGGCCAAATCGGCCCCCCTCGTTTAATCAACCGCCCTGCTTTGTGCGCAGGCTCGGCTGGCTGCCTCCAATCAACTACAGACCGAGAGCCGTGCGGACGTTGATGCGTCCCTTTCCATAGATGGGGTCCGCACCCGGTGCGCCAAGATCATCTGCCGATTGCTGCAGTTTGGCCCGAATGCGGGCCGGGCTGGCACCCACATCTTCGCTGATCAGTGCGGCCAGTCCACTCGCGTGCGGGGCAGCCATGCTGGTTCCCCGAAGGCCAACTACGAAGGTTCCGGTCCGGCAAACCGGGATCTGCAAGCTGAACCCTGAGCATGCCGCCCAGACTGAGGTGGCCCCGTTACCGCCCGGAGCCGCCACGCTGACGGACGATACACCAAAGTTGCTGTACGAAGCCTTGGCGTCGGGATTCGTCCAGGGGCCATTCACCGTAACCTGGGCCGTCGGTCCAGTAGCTGACACGCACACGACCGATGGCGCCGAGCAGTAGGCCTTATACCCGTTGCCATCGTGGTCCATGTCGATATTGCTGTTGCCTGCGGATACGACCATGAGCGTTCCCTTTCGGTTCGCGTAATTGAACACCTGGTTAATGGTCGCGATGAACGACGGACCATTGCCTCCGCGAGCGCTGGCTTGCACACGTTGGAAGGAGCCGCCCAGACTCATGTTGGCGACCGGAAGTCCGAGGTCGGCCGCATACAGCACACCCTGCAACACGCCGCTGGTTGGGCACGAGCCGTTGACGTTGCACACCTTAATGCCAACAAGTGTGGCACCAGACGTTACACCAGCGGCTGCAAGTGCGTTGCTGGCGACGGTCGCGCCGACGTGCGTGCCGTGGTAGTGCAGGTCGGCGATGTGATTCGCGCCTGGGAAGATGCTGTTAACGAGTGCGTCGTCGGAGGGAACGAAAGATCTCGACGCGGTGAGATCCACACGTCCCTGGAGGTCGACGTGGGTGTAGTCCAATCCGGTGTCAATGATGCCGACTCTGGTGGTGCTCATCCCCAGACGTCCGGCCGCCCAGGCCGCGGGCGCCTCGATCTGAGGCATGTTCCACTGTCTCGGATAGCGTACCGCGGTCGTTGGGTCGGCTGGCGAGGCGATGCCACTCGAGAAGCTTTCCGTCATTGGTGCTTCAGGAAGACCGATCGTGGTGAAGTTGTCATCGTCAACGCCAGCGATGCCTTGGAGCGCCGCCAGCTGTGTTGCGGCGGCGTCTGAGAGACCGCTGACCGCTCCGATGCCTGAGCCGTTGTGTGCGAACGTTACCGTGCCGCCGAGCGCCTGTACCGTTGCAGCGAAGTTCGACGGAAACCCGTTGCCATTCGCCCGAACGAGAAAGCTACCCTCAACGTTGGCGCTCACACTTGCTGCAGCGTCTGTGGGAACGAGCGTTCGATCTGGTGCGGTGGTCGGATCTGCGCATGCTGCGAGAAGGACAGCACTCGCGAGCAGTGCGGTTGAGATGGAGCGATCGATCATGTGGTTCTCCAGGGGGTGGGGGGAGTACGAGCTGCCGCGGACTGGAGGCTCGTAACCGCTAAGCCGCGCAGCGAGGTGCATTCACTCTGTGCAGCTCGGCGAGCTGCACAATTCGTTCATTGTCGTACTGCGAACTTGCAGTCCACCGGCGAGCATCGCAAGGAGACGCTTTCGCCTTGATGTCCGAATTCGGCGCCGGTCACGGGAGACGGGTAATTCCCTGCGTACAGTGCGTTGAGCTGCGCAGACAGTCAAAATGGCTGACGGCGACGCCAGTGAGGGTTGCCCGCCACCTGCAATCCTGATGTCCATAGAATGGGCAACAACTTCTGCACACCCGGATCCACGATGGTCACGCCGCCGTTCGACGTCAGTCTCGCCCCGAAAGCGAGGCGAGACCTTTTCCAATCGCAAGGCACCTTCTTCGCGTCAGAACCAGCGGTCCGTCACGTGCACCTCCAGTCGCGGCACCGGAAGCACATGCCATCGTGTGCCCGACATGTGCTCAGGGGGGACCGGGGCAGGTGCGGCGTCTATTGCGCCGCGTAGGCGATCCTGCGTTCCTGCGCCTTCTCAATCGCGACCACCATGCCGGGAACCAGAACAACACCCGGCAATAGATTGGCCCTGAAATCAGCATTCACTGTTGCTGCCGGCACACCGCGCGCGTTACCCACCAGCATGGCGAACACGTCGATCGCGTTGGAGCAGATGATGAAGGTGGCTCCCCGTTTCTGCAGCGATTCAATGCTTGCTGGCGGCATCGCCATGCCAATAATCACCGGCGCAGTCCGCCACGGATTCATCACGGCGGGAGCCCTGGTGTTTGGATCCATGGTCTGACTGAATTCGCCCAGCCGATACTTGGCCCATGTTGCATCGTTGAGGCCGTAGATGGTGGTACTGCCATAAAATGTACCGATTGCGTTGACGTCCCGATCGGCAACCTTATAAGCCTTGTTGTACGTATCGTAGTAGTTCAACATGTGAATCAACGGCAGGCCACCGTTCGGGGTAGGTGCGTCGAACAGTTGGCGGTGTTTCCCTGTCAGCTTATCCAACCATTCATCGGCGGCGACGGTCGAATCAGCATCGGATGAACGGGCCTCCAGCGTTGCGCCGGTGGCGAACAGTGCGGCCGCGGCAACGGTGATCACGGCTGCTGTTCTGAGTCCGGACCGGAGTGTGGAGAACGGCATGGTGGTTTGTCTCCTCTGGTTGGCGTGACGTGACTGGACGATCCGCATCGCTCACGCCACGACACGGATGAGCTGGGCAGTGAGTGCGATCGCATCAGGTACCCTGCCGAGAGGCTCCTGCGTGACGCAGGCTGAGCGCCAACCGGGGAACACGACTTCTGCGAGGGGATGACAGGCCCTTGCGCCATTTAGCAAAAGGGTGCCAAGCCGCGCGGGTTTCGTCGCAGCTGTCAGAGAGGCAGCCTTTCCGGAGGGCTTTGCTAAACCAGCCGCTTCGGACGTCCTTTGCGGATTCACCATCTGTTCCCAAGGTCGCACCGCTGACGGCGCCAGCTACGCGGGAGTCGCCCGCTGTTGCTGGGCCTTGGCAGATATACTGGCATCGCCTGCAAACTTTGTCAACGTCACGCAATTCGTCCGGCAGACGTCGATCAGGAACTGAGCCTTTTCAGGGGTTGTTCTGTCATCAGGAGCTGATTCGCTGGTAGCTGTGGGCTCGCGGCGCCCGGTCACTCAGGTGTGCGATGTCGGTCCCGGTCCGATCGCTGTTGTGCGTCATGTTGAGGATCGTTAAGTGGTGCGCAAAAGAGAACTCACCCCGGAAACCAGGGCGAGTTCTCTCGTCAAACGGTATTCGCGGTGAAGATCAGGTCCAGGACAGCTTCCAGTACTGCAACGGGGGAAACTGACCAGTAGACCCGCTGCCTCGGAGGTTTTATGCGGATTCGCCATCTCTTCCTGATCGTCGCCTCGCTGGTGGCACCAGTTTCACGGGCGATGTTCACCCAAGCTGTGCCACTCAGAGACAACTTGGGAGCACATCATTACTCCGTCAACGCCAGCTCCCCGCACAAGCCTATTTCGATCAGGGGCTGAGGCTTTTCTGGGGGTTCAATCATCCGGAGGCGATACGGTCGTTCCGTGAGGGAGAACGTCTCGATCCCGGCTGTGCCATGTGTGCCTTCGGCATCGCGCTTGCCTCGGGGCCCAACATCAATGCTCCGGTTGCGGATCTGGACACCGCGCGTGCGTCCGTCGCACGGGCACGCCGACTGGTTAACAATCCTGATGAGTTGCGCCTGATCGAGGCGCTGGCCGCTCGTTATGCAGCGTCCGATCCCGCCAATCGTGTCAGTGACGACTCGGCCTATGCGCACGCGCTTGGCCGAATAGTAGAGCAGGCCCCGAACAACCTCGAGGCCAAAACGCTGTACGCTGATGCGCTGATGAATCTGAGCCCGTGGAACTATTGGAACAGCGACGGTTCGCCCCGACACGGCACTCGAACAATTCTGAATCAGCTCGAGTCAGTGTTGTTGGCAAATCGCAACCATCCTGGCGCCTGTCACCTGTATATCCACGCTGTCGAAGCGAAGCACCCGAGGCGTGCAGTAGAATGCGCCGAACGACTCGCCGCGCTGATGCCGGGCGTAGGGCACGTGGTGCACATGCCTGCGCACATCTATATCAGAGTCGGCAGATATGCCGACGCCGTGGCAATCAACGAGCACGCAGTTCACGCTGACAAGTCGTTCATGGACGGGCCTCATGCGGTTCGGCGGGGCATCTATGCGTCGGGATATTACCCCCATAGTCACCACTTTCTGAGCTTCGCTGCGGCGATGATGGGCGCGAGCGAGCTGGCCATCAACCACGCATTCAAGGCTGCAGCTGGCGTCGACGCTGCGGTGGCGGAGCAGATTTCGTGGATCGAGACGATCACTCCGATTGGATTCCAGACGCTGGTGACGTTCGGTGAATGGGATCGGATACTCGCGGAGCAGTTGCCGTCGCCATCGATGCGGTTCGCCACGGGGATGGCGTATTATGCTCGCGGGGTCGCATTCGCGGCCAAGGGGCGCTGGGCGGAGGCTGATGCCGCGAGGGATTCAGTTGCCAGAGCAGCCAAGGTGGTCGCGGAAGGTGACAACAGGACCGCCATGTTGATCGCTGAGCTCGCCCTGGGCGGCGAAATTGCCCTGCGTCGCGGTCGTGCCGATGCCGCCATTCAGTCGTTCCAACAGGCGGCAGTTCTGGAGGACGCGATGCCATACAATGAACCGCCCGTCTGGTACTATCCAATCCGGCATTCACTCGGCAAGGCGCTGCTTTCGGCTGGCCGATTTGCGGAGGCAGAACGGGCGTACGAAGAAGACCTTGAGCGATTTCCGGAGAATGGATGGTCGCTGTACGGATTGGTGAAAGCGCTGAAGGGTCAGCACCGACAACCAGAGGCCAACGCCGTATTGGCACGGTTTAATAAAGCATGGGTGGCCGCGGACGTTCAACTCAGAGGCTCTCGATTCTAGTAGGCCGCCCAACGTGGTGAATCCTGTGCGGTGGACGAGGCCTCCTCGTCCACCCGGGCAGGCACCACACGATTGTTCAAAGGGTAGCGCTCGCGTTCAAGATGCGTGGGATGCAATTGGCGAGGTTGCGGGTCCGCAATTAACCCGCAACGGAGAGTGTACATGAAATCCAGATTTGTCCCGACTCTCGCAGCCTGCCTGATGCTGGGCGCCTGCGACACATCCGCACCCACCGAAACACCACTCATCGACCTGCAGTCCGCTGACGCACGAAACGTCGCCGCCAACAGAACCTCGACGCAGGGCGGCGGAAAGGCCGAGCTTCCCGCCGGTTTCTCCGCTCTCCAGTTTGCCTTCAGTGCCTTCGAGACACCGCAAGGCGGGGCTCATGGCCACTTCCACCAGTCGTACGAATCAGCAAACGGAACGGTAGATTTTGCTGGGCGAGTCACCTGCGTATCAGTCGATCCGGTGAACCACCGCGTGTGGGTGGGCGGCGTCATCACGCACAACAAGTCCACAAACCCTGCGCGCATCGGTGTAATCTTTGATCCCGGGCACGACGTGTGGTTCCGTGTCGTGGACAACGGTAGCGGACCTGACGCGATGGATCGCACCACCGTCTTCGGATTCGAGGGTGGTGGTGGTATTCTCACCTCCGCCGAGTATTGCCAGCGTCAGCTGTGGACCGCAAACGACGCCAACACATGGCCGGTGACGCACGGAATGATCAAGGTCAACCCGTAGTTCTTCTGGCGGGCGCCCGTCGTCGATGTCTGGCGGGCGCCACCCTCACGACGTGGGGGGGCTGGGACGAATTGTCCCACGATTCTGCTAATCATAACCAGGATTTCGCCGCAGAGGGATCGCAGAAGGTCTGGCCGTCTGCCCGCCTCGCAACGTAGTATTGAAAGGCGGCTTGTGTGCCACCGCGACGATCCCACGGAGCAGGACCGAGCGGCACTCTCGCGCCCCGCCGACACAGCTCTCCGATGCGAAACCGCCAGGAACCGATCACGATGGGCAGTCCGCGAAATCGCACCGTCGACACGGGTGCGTTCCGCGTGACCGAGATATGGTTCCCTCCCGGCGCGGTCCTCGACGCGCACACGCACGATCGCAGCCTGCTCAGTGTTGTGCTGCAGGGATCCATTACGACAACCATCGGCGCTCGTCGGATCGAATGCGGACCGGCATCCGGATGGACCGAACCACGTGAAGAAATGCACGCAAACCGCGTGGGCCCGGTGGGTGCACGCATATTGGTGACGCAACCTGATCCGGAGCGCACGGACCTGATCAGGCCGTTCGCGGGACTGCTGAATCAAGTCAATCAGCTTGTGCATCCGGCGCTCGTCGTCGAGGCGCGTCGCGTGGCGGGCGAACTGGCACGTCCCGATTCACTGTCGCACCTCGTTGCCGATGCTCACATTGTGCTGGTGATGGCGCGGGCGATGCGCTTTCTTGAACAGAAGACCCGTCAGCGACGCCCGCCGCCGTGGCTGCAGCGCGCACGCGATATCGTCCACGAGGGCTTCCGCGGCCGCCTGGATTTGTGTGACATCGCCGCCGCCAGCGACGTGACGCCATGGCACCTCGCCCGTACGTTTCGGCAGTTTTTCCACGAGAGCATCGGTGAATACGCGCGCGCCCTCCGGCTCGACTGGGGGCTCGAGCGATTGCTGAGCAGTGATGATGCGATCAGTGCGATCGCGCTGGCCGCGGGATACGCCGACCAGAGCCACTTTACACGCGCGTGTTCAGCTGCAACGGGTCTGGCACCAGGCGAGTACCGGCGACGATCGCTACTCTAGTGCTCATGCAACAGAACAGCACTCTGTAGTTTATCGTCGCCAGTCGTCGCGCCGCGTCAAAGCGGTGCCGAAGCGAAATAGCCTGGGACTGCAGGGGCATTCCGTAAACGCTGTTCCGACAACTCACGCCTCCGATCCGGGGCCGCGTACTTTCCGGGGGATCGAACGCTGGCACCCCTCTCAGATACCAGCGCGACCGCGGGGCAACAGGATGCCCCTAGGTCGACACCCGGATCCAGCGCATCAGCTCTGACAGCGACGGCTTCTTGCCATACATCAGGACACCCACACGATAAATCCGCGCGGCAACCCATACCGCAGCGAAACACGCACCAATCAACAGCCCAATCGAGGCCAGGACCTCGGCGACCGGCACCGACGTAATACTCATGCGCACCGGCATAAGAATGGGCGCCGTAAACGGCAGCAGCGTGACAAAGCGGGCCAACGCCCCGGTCGGCTCCAGCAACACCGGCCCAATCAACACCATGCTCGGTATAATCAACATCGTCAGCGGTGTGGCCACCTGCTGCGCATCCTGTGTACTGCTCACCATGCTGCCGGCCGCGGCGAACAGCGACGAAAAGAAAACAAAGCCCAGGATAAAAAAGGCAAGATAAGCCAACCCTGTCCCCAGACTCACAGACGGCATGGTAATGGGCATCGACGGAATCCCAAGCGCACTGGTGATGGGCTGCTGAAACTTCACAAGCATAAAGCCGCTGAAAACCCAGAACAGCTGCTGCGACAATCCTACCGCGCCCATACCAATCACCTTGCCGGCCAACAACTTGTCTGCCGGTATACTGGCCACGATCACCTCCGCCACTCGCTGCGATTTCTCTTCGATCACTCCCATCATGATAGCCTGGCCGTATAACACGATGCTCATGTAGAGGAGCACTGCCACCAAATACGCCAACGCCACATCACTGCGTCCGCCGCCGCCACGCCCTCTGTCACTCAGGCGCTCAGCCTCCAAGTCCAGCTTTATGTTCGAAAGTGCCTGCACCCGTGACGCGTCCATCCCTGCGTCTTCGAAACGGAGGGTCAGAATACTCTGACGAATCGCAGCCTCGATGAACTGCATGTCCGGAATCGTCGATCCGTTCTCGCCGGAATACCTCGCACGTTCACCTGACGCGGTCAGCGCGTCCATCACCAGATATCCACGGGTGCTCTTCGCAATGACCGCTTTCGTCGCCAAAGATTCAGCCACGGCGATTTCAGCGGGTGCAATAATCCGCAGCTCAGGAGCGACTCTGCCGATGCCAAGTCTTTGAGCAACGCGTTCGCCGAGTGGTCCGCCGGATGCGTCGAGGATGATAATGCGTGAAACGTCGTCACTCGCTTTTGATTTCGACGCGAGATACGCGGGCAGAATCATCAGCAGCGCCATCAGGAGCGGGCCGAAAACGGTCGCAAAAAAGAACCAGCGCGACCGAACGCGCTCAAGGAATTCCCGCTTCATCACCGCATAAATCTTATCCATGACCTGTCATCCCCTCCTCGATGCCGGTGGCACCAACTTTCTGCAGAAAAATCTGATGAAGTGAGGGCTGCACACGTTCGAAGCGCTCAATCGATGCACCCGCGTCGACAAGTCGCCGCAGCAAAACCTGGGAATCGCCACCATCGGCCATCTCCAGCTCAAAGAATCGATTCGAATCGTCCACGTTCTTCACGAGTGAGCGATCGGACAACACCATCGCAACCTGCGATGTGGGTGCACCATCAAGGCCGAGTACTACATGTCTGCCGCCATGTTCGGCGCGCACACCAGCCACCGAGCCATCAAGCACCTTCTCTCCCTTGGAAATGATGCAGACCGAATCACACATTCGCTCGGCGTTGTCCATTAAATGGGTCGAGAACAGCACCGTTTTGCCAGCACGCTTCAGATCAAGCACCGTGTCCTTCAGAGCCTGTGCGTTGATGGGATCGAGACCACTGAATGGTTCGTCGAGGATGATCAGATCGGGGTCGTGCAGCAGAGTACCGATAAACTGGACCTTCTGCTGCATACCGCGTGACAGTTCGTCCACCTTGGCGGCTCCCCAATCCTTCTCCGGAGTTCGCAGTGAGAGACGGTCGAGCCAGGTATCAATGCGACGGTCGGCTTCGGCACCCTTCACCCCTTTAAGTTCGGCGAGGAACCGCAGCAAACGACGCACCTGCATCTTCTTGTAGAGGCCGCGCTCCTCGGGGAGGTAGCCGACCCGATCCAGAATCCCCTTGCTCGTATTGGGGCTTCCGTGGAGATGTATGGTGCCCTCGTCGGGGGCGATGATATTGAGCAGCATGCGAATCGTCGTGGTCTTGCCGGCGCCGTTTGGGCCGAGGAGACCGTAAACCGTGCCCTTCGGGACCTGCAGGGACAGGTTGTTGACGGCGACATGCGCCTGATATCGCTTACCGACAGATTTGATGTCGACTGCAAGGGTGCTCATCAACGTTTATTGAGGGGGAGGGATGGGGTGTGACGCTGCGGTCGAAACACGCAGGTGGCAATATACCTTGTTCAGCCTGCCCGCTAATCCATTCGACGAGACCCTACGCTTGATTCACACAGTGCGCTGCCGTGAAGCCACCCGATAGTTCCCTGCGCCGTCGGGCATTACCAGGGATCGTGGCCGGTATCGCCGCGTCGCTGCTGCTGCTGTTTCTGGTGGCGCCTGTTGTTGGGCTCGTCGCGTCGGGCGGCGTTGCCGGTGTTCGCGGTCTCTGGGGTGACGGCGAGCTACGCGATTCACTCGTGCTCACCGCGTTCACGGCGACCAGCGCCACGCTGCTCGGGGTCGTTTTGGGGACACCGTTGGCGTATCTGCTGGAACGCAGGCGATTCGTTGGGCGGGGAGTGATTGCAGCGGTGCTGGATCTGCCTCTGCTCTTGCCACACCCCGTCGCCGGAATCGCCCTGCTGCTCCTGATGGGGCGAGACAGCGCGATTGGTGCCGCACTCGGCACCGTCGGTTTGCGCGTGGTGGGCTCTCCCTTCGGGATTATCTGTGCGATGCTGTTTGTGTCGGCTCCACTTTTTGTGAGCGGCGCACGTGAGGCGATTGCACGTGTGGACCGCCGCTACGAAGCCGTGGCACAAACGTTAGGCGACTCGCCGTGGCGTGCGTTGTGGCGGGTGACACTTCCCATGTCCGGTCGCGGGATCCTCGCAGCCTCTGTGGTGATGTGGGCACGAGCCGTGAGTGAATTCGGGGCGATTGTGATTCTGGTGCATCAACCCCGCACCGTCAGTGCACTCAGCTACGACCGGTTCACACTGTACGGCCTGCGCGAAGCGATCCCTGTGGCGGCGGTCCTGGTGCTGATGGCGCTGATTCCGCTGGCGTTTCTGCGCACATTGCGCAGCAACCATGATTCTCTTGTCGAGTCCGGCAAGTGATTCAGCTTGAGCAGATAAATGCGCGCGCCGGGCAATTTACGCTAAGGGACATCACGTTCCGAGTTGAACAGGGAGCGTTCGGTGTTGTGGTTGGCCCGGCGGGTTCGGGGAAGTCGACACTGCTCGAAGCTATCGCCGGAGTCACACAGGTTGTGAGCGGCACACTGCGTATCAATGGGCGCGACGTGACACGTGCAGCGATTGATGCGCGCGGTGTTGGTATTGTGTTTCAGCACGGGTATCTGTTCCCGCATCTCAACGTCCTTCAGAACATTCGATACGGCGCCCTGAACGATGCGTTGGCTGATCGCATGGTGGGGCTATTTGATTTATCTGCACATACGGTAAAATCGGTGACTGCGCTCAGTGGCGGGGAGCGGCAACTTGTGGCACTGGCGCGTGCGCTCGCACGGCAGCCAGACGTATTGCTGCTTGATGAACCATTCAGCGCGCTCGATCCCCGGCGACGAACGGCGGCACGGCGCACGTTGCGCGATCTCCATCGAGAGTGGCGGTTTACGGCATTGCAGGTGACCCACGATTACGCCGAAGCCGGTCTGCTGGGCGATCATCTGGTGTTGCTGGACCGCGGAGTCGTCGTGCAGAGCGGTCCCCCGATGGAAGTGTTCAGTAAACCGAAGGATCATCGTGTGGCGGAGCTGCTCGGCGCGGAAAACGTGCTGGCCGGTGTTGTTGAACGTGGCAACAACGAGCCAGAGGGAACTGTGGTTCCTCTGGTATTCAGGAGTGGCGGGCTCGAGATCCACTCCGTGGGTGACGTCTCAGATGGGCCATGTTATGCCGTGGTTCGTGCCGAGGAGATTGTGGTGTCGTTGTCGCCTGTGAGTTCGTCCGCCCGCAATAATTTCGAAGGCATTGTCACAGAGGTGTCGAGCCTCGTCGGCCACAGCAGGGTGGCGGTTGACGTCCAAGGCACCACATTGGTGGCCCTGCTCACCTCTCAGTCAGTTCGCGAGTTGCATCTTGAGCCAGGGTCCGCCGTATATCTCTCCTTTAAGCCGTTCGCCGTGCATTTCTGTTGATGCAAGCACAGCGCTGCCGAAGTGGACACTGGTAGATCCCCTAGTGTCCAGCGTCGCGTCGCGGCAATAAGGTTCAGCGTGGCTTTGCCTGAGCCAGTGATCCTCAAACCCAGAGCCCGGAGATAACAGATGGCGCCCAAAAACCCCGACAAACCTGATCGCACCGGGGGCAAACTCCCCCCTCGTGTTGACCACCGTATTTCTGTGAAGCAGGCCGCGGCGCTCACGCAGCGCTACCGCAAAGCAGCGCCGGCGTCGGAACACGGCGGCCTCTTTCACGCCGATCAGGTGCGGGCGCTGCTGGCGCAGCCCGGCGTGGAAGGATTTCGATATTATCACGGTCTCGA
>JBGTBX010000115.1:0-2049 GCA_041749115.1 Gemmatimonadaceae bacterium | reverse complement strand
CCGCGAAACGCAGGCCTATGTGGCGTCGGTTGTCCAACGGGTCTCATCCACTGCACTCAGAGGTGAAAAATGAATCTCAAACCCAGCCTTGCTGCCTTGGTGACGCTGTCGCTTAGCGCCCGCGCCGCCGCGTCGAACCAGGATGCAGATCCGCAGGGATCCGGTCCCATTGTGAATGCGCGGCAGTGGCTTCAAGGAACGCTGCTCGGCAATGTTGCTACGGGCGTGGCTGTGATCGCCGTGGCCATGGTCGGCTTCATGATGCTGACCGGCCGCATGAACTGGCGGTTCGGCGCGACGGTTATTATCGGCTGTTTCATCCTGTTCGGTGCGGGCGCAATAGTCAGCGGAATTCAGGCCGTCTCGGTTGGGAGCGGCTGAGACATGGGGTTGACCCGATCACCAGTATTCCGTGCGTTGACCCGTCCGCAGATGTTTGCGGGCGTAACTTACAGCTATTTTATCATAAACGCTGCAGTGTCCACGGAGGTGTTCCTAATCACCCGCAGCTTTCTTGCGCTTCCAGTTGCGGTCGCAATTCACGTGATCGGTTATTTCGCTTGCCTCAGAGAGCCCCGGATTTTCGACTTGTGGATTACCCGCGTGAGCCGGTGTTCGCGGATCAAGAACTGGAGCCGCTGGGGCTGCAACAGCTACGCGCCATAGGGTGGGGAATCTGACTATGACAAAGTGGTTCGGACCGGCCGCATGGAGCAAGCGAGAGGCGCGCGCCGGTGACCGGCTTCCGTATGCCCGGCACCTAAATCCATCGACACTCCAACTGCGCGACGGCTCACTGATGCGGTCAATCCGAGTTACGGGCTTTCCCTTTGAGACTGAAGACGACGAAGTTCTCAATCACCTCTCAGGCGTTAGGGAAGTGGTGCTCCGAAGCGCTCTCAACTCAAGGTTGGTGCTTTACCACCATCTTGTCCGGCGCCGCGTTCGTGTTCGGCTCGAACCCGCCCAGGCGTTCGACTGCCTGTCGGCAGAGGTCGACCGGCGCTGGAATGCACGCCTCAACGAGCAGAGACTTTTCCTGAACGAACAGTTCCTGACCATGCTTGTGAGGCCACCCCGTGGTAAGGCCGGATTGCCGGAGCGCCTCGGGAAGCTTCGATCGTGGAGGAACACCTCCGTAGGCAGCGCGGAAATGCTAGCGCTGGATTCCGCCACTGCTGCGTTGACGGCGGCCCTGCAATCGTACGGCGTCCAGGTTCTCGGAACATACCAGAACCAGAACGGCATCTACTCGGAACCGCTTGAGCTTCTTTCGACGCTATACAACGGCGAAACCCGTCCCGTACTTCTTCCCAGCGAGGGACAGGACCTTGGCCATTACATTCCGTACGCGCGGGTAAGCTTCGGGCTCGACGCGATTGAGACCGTGGCCCCAGGTCAGCGGCGCTTCTCAAGCCTCCTAGGTATCAAGGAATATCCCGACGCAACGCGCCCCGGGGTGCTCGATTCCTTACTGCGAGTTGCGCACGAACTGATCATCACGGAAACTTTCGCCCCGATTGAGCGGCAGACTGCTCGCGAGCGGATCGACCTTTCGCTTCGGCGGCTCAAAAGCGCCGACGAAACGGCTGCGACCGAGCGTGGCGAAATGATCGCGGCCCGCGATGCCGTGGGCGCCGGGCAACTCAGCTTTGGCGACCATCACTTGAGCGTGCTGGTCCGAGCACGCTCTATTGACGCGCTCGAAGAGGCGACGGCAACTGCTGCCGCGGCGCTGTCCGATATCGGCGCGGTTGCCGTTCGCGAGGACGTAAACCTGGAGCCAGGATTCTGGGGCCAATTTCCCGGGAATGAGCAATATGTAGTGCGGCGCGCTCTTATCTCGAGCGCGAACGCGGCCGGGCTCATTTCCATGCATGGTTTTCCGATGGGTCGCGCTAAGGGCAATCATTGGGGCGACGCGGTAACTGTGCTCGAAACGACGGCCGGCACGCCTTACTTCTTTAATTTCCACGAGGGTGACCTCGGCAATTTCACCGTTATCGGGCCGTCCGGATCGGGCAAGTCGGTTGTGCTGAATTTCCTCAC
>JBGTBX010000114.1:0-20321 GCA_041749115.1 Gemmatimonadaceae bacterium | reverse complement strand
CGCTCTTCCCTCGGATGACGTAATACAGCGCTGCGTGGTTGACGCGGTTACAGGCGTTATCCTGCTCGACAACACACTCGTGGTGATCGAATGGATGAAGGCTTTGCCAGGTGAAACCATCGTTATTGAAGTTGAGCCGCTTGACCATGCGTTCGGTGATGAAATGAGCCCATCGGTGGCCGACGCGTATGCTGAAGTGCGGCGGCTCGCACTGCATTACGCCACCGTGGAGGCGTCGCTGAATGTTCTGAAGGTGTGTCCCCTTGGCGGGGGTTGGTCCGTGTTTCCGACGCCGAAACTTGCGCCGCGGTTTGTGCCATGACGTCTGACCCACAGCCCGACACAGGCGAAGACCTGCAACCTGATGATCTGCTCGCCGAGGTCGAGGTGTTGATTGCCCGGTTGTCGAACCACGCTGATCCGGAAGTTGGTACAGCGGTAAAAACGCTGCTCGACAATATCGACGCTGTGCACCGAACAGCGCTCACCCACCTGATGGGCGCAATTCAATCAATGGCTGGCGATGCCTTCATCAATCGCCTCACCGGCGACCCGGCAATCCGGCTGTTACTCATGTCCTACGACTTGCTGGCCGTGGATCGACGCACCCTGACGGAGGAAGCGCTCGATACGGTTCGCGCGCACCTGCACCGTCATGGGATCGACACCGAATTACTCGAAGTACTCGGCGGCGTCGTTACTGTGCGCATTCACGGCATCTCCAGCGATCATACATCGTATGCCGGAGTCGTTCGCGATATCGAAGAGGCGCTCACCGCCGGTTTGTTGGGCTTCCAGGAACTGCAGATTTCGGATGGTAAGACCGCTCGTCCAGCCGCGGCCACGTCTGTGTTTCTTCCCGCCGCTTCATTAAAGCGCGCGTTTCGACCTGTGTTTCACGATGTCGGCAGCGCCGCAGAGTTTGCGTCGGGGAAGATGCGGTCTGCATTGTTCGGAGAGACCAGTGTGCTCGTGGCCCGCGTTGAAGATGAATATTTCGCGGTGCGCAACGCCTGCGGTGAAAGCCCACTCCCACTGGACTACAGTACACTCACCGGCACAGAACTCATTTGCAGCTGGCATCAATGTCGGTACGATCTGCGTACCGGTGCTCGACTGGATCGACCGGATGCCGGGCGCGACGAGTGGCTGGCAGTATTCCCGGTGCGGGTGCATGAAGGCATTGTGCAGATTGCGTTAGGCACGCAGCGGGTGACGACGTGAGGCGCACGCTGATAGCGGGGTTTGGCAATGTGTTGCGCGGCGACGATGGTTTTGGCGTGCAGGTGCTTCGCCGGCTTTCCGAGCGCGGCATTGCCAGTGAATCCGTGGAGCTGCTTGATGTCGGAACGGGCGGGATCCGCCTGGCGCAGGAGCTTATGACGCCGTACGACAAGCTTATCATCATCGATGCCGCGACCCGTGGCGGTACCCCGGGGTCAGTGTACACATTGATAGTTGACGGTGTGCGCAAGACACTCTCCATCGACATGCACACCACGGTGCCGTCGAGGGCGCTGGAAGTGGCTCAGGCACTCGGCCCGCTGCCGTCGCAGATCTATCTCGTAGGTTGTGAACCTGCTGTTGTTGATGAATGGACGCTTGAACTGAGCGATGCCGTATCCGGTGCGGTGGAACAGGCCGTTCTCGAAGTGGAGAAGTTGATATGAATAACGGTGAAGCGGGGGACTCGATTGCGCGCGAAGACGAACTCCTCGAACTGCTGTATTGGTTTGAGGGGGAAGGTTTTGGCGGCGTGGCAACCATCGCAAATATCTCGCGTTTTACCACGCTCGCTGAAGAGGTTGTACGCGTCACGCTCGACCGATTGCTTGCGCGCGGTGATATTGCGCTCTCTCGTGAGGCCGAGGAGCTTCCCCAAACGGAGTATCGCTTAACCGAGACCGGGAGGCGGGAGGCAGCACGACGATTTGCCGCTGAGTTTGCCCCGATGCTGAGTCAAGGTCATGGGGAGTGCAGCGACCCGAGTTGTGATTGTCACACGAGTGAAGGAGGGGCCGCTGAATGCCACGCACGGGCGCACAAACACAGCCACTGAACATTGCTTATCTGACGCTGCGATACATCGCCCCATCATTCGTTACCCATTCTCTGAAGAGTTGACATGCGTATCGCTATCGCCGGAAAAGGCGGAACTGGAAAAACCACCATCGCCGGGACACTGGCGCGAGCAGTCGCGCGCCAGAACAAACGCGGCGTGCTCGCGATCGACGCCGACACAAATCCCAACCTGGCGAGTGTACTGGGCATTTCACCTGCACAAGCTGAGGAAATTGTCACGCTCCCGCGAAATCTCATGGAGCGGCGCACCCTGGAAGACGGCACAGTTAAGCAGTTCTTCAAGGGTGATACGGAAGCCTTGATCGGCACATATGGCGTCGACGGGCCGGATGGAGTTCGCCTGATGGTGATGGGTAAGGTTGGTCACGCAGGATCTGGTTGACTCTGCAGCGCCCATGCCTCCGTGCGAGGCTTTCTTGGTGAAGTAGCAGCCAACCCAGGCAGTGATCGGCACATCATTGTGGATATGGAGGCCGGACTTGAACATCTCAGTCGCGGCACCGGCCGCCACGTGTCGCGTATTGTGGCAGTGCTCGAGCCTTATTATCGCTCAATGGAAACCGCTCGAAACGTGGTTGCGCTCGCCAGTGATCTCGGTGTCGCCGACGTCGTGGTTTTGGCAAACAAGGTGCGCGATTCAGGGGATCGCGAGGCGATCGGAGAATTTTGCGGGGCACATGGCATGAAGCTTATCGGCGAAGTGCCGTTTGATCTGGAACTTGGTCTGGTCGAACGTCGCGGCGGCGCTCCGATCGACGCGGCACCAAATTCAACGGCCGTTCGTGCAATTGTCGATCTGGCCGACGCTCTGACCGCCGAGGTATGAGACCTGGCGGGATGGCAATCGCCTATCTCTCAGAACCATTATCGACATGACAGAACACCTGCGCCTGATACGGTACCCGACGCTTGCTCGATGGCCCGCGAGCCGCTTCGCGAAAGTGCGCATCGCCTTCTCATGCAGGCCTATTCATCACACGGCGAAGCGGCCCGTGCACTCGCACACTTCGAGACCCTCGTCACTTTGCTGCAACGTGAAGTCGGGTCACGGCCCGCTCCCGAGACACGAGCTGTTGCCGGCCGCCTCTCCGGAATTCGCTAGCGTATGACTGCCAACGCCCACTCCTATCCGCCAACGCCCTTTGCGGTCGCACCGCGGGCGTTTCGTTTTGCGGCGCTGGCAACCGCGGCAGCACCCCGTCGCACAGGCGGCGAACGAGAGACGCTGATGGCTCTGTTCATGATCGCCCGGCTGGCTGACACCCCGACACAGGAAATCTCAGCACCGCCGGCGGTCGCGCCGAATAGAGAAGCGATCGATGAGCGCGGAGAAGCAATGAAACGCTGGCTTTCGTCGTTATCTCTCCCCGCCCCAGTGGCCGACGCGTGCCTGCGCTGCGTCGAAGCCTGGATGGCCGGCGATCGGCTGAGCCTCGCTGACTCGTGGCGCGACCTCGCGGTCGGAACGCGTGAACTTCTTGACCCCTCAGGAATCAGCGATGTAGAAGCAGTTTCGACGCTTCTCGGCTGATCGTCTTGGGAGGTGACCACCTCCGAAACCGAGCAGATCCCGGCATCCGCCGAAGCAGAATCAGTCAAATCGACCGTTTCTCCTCCTCGTCCGTTCGACGCGGCATCGTTTCTGGCCGGCGTTGATGCCGCGGGCGGCATTCGGGACACGGTGCCGACAGGCTTTCCAAGTATCGATTCCCTGCTGGGCGGCGGCCCGCGTCGCGGCGACCTGGTTGTTCTGGCGGGCGACGTGGGCAGTGGAAAGACCTCACTGGCGTTGGCAATCGCCCTCCGCGCTGCCGAGGCGGGCCACGAGACGGCGTTTTTCTCAGGCGAATACTCGGTTGAGCGCCTGTTTGAGCGATGTTTGGCGCTCGAAGGGCGGGTCAAAATTGACAACCTGCGGCATGGCACTCTGGGCGACGCGGGTCGGGCCGCGGTCGGGGCGACGGCGCTTCGACTGCGTGAGCGCGCGCCGCTCTTTTCCTTCATGCCGCCTAACGGCATTGGTGGCCTCTCCGACTTGTTGATTGAACAGTTCGGCCTCGACCTGCTGGTCGTCGATCCTCTGCAGGGAATTGCAACGGGACGTGCACCACTTCATGAAGAACTCGCTACGTCACTGCGTGACCTGAAAGCGCTGGCGGTCCGTCGTCACTGCGCGGTGCTTGCGGTCATGCATCTCGACGCCGATCTGCGGTCGCGTCATGATCCGCGCCCGCTGCTGGAAGATCTTGGTGCTATGGGCGCCGGCCGACAGTACCCTGACATCGTGCTCGGCCTGTTCCGCGAAGAAATCTACGAGCCCTCCAATGACGTTGACGGCGCCGTAGAGGTTCACGTCCTCAAAAATCGAAATGGTCGCCGCAGCTATGCGGACTTGTTCTTCTACAAGGCCTGGCTGCGATTCGAGGACATGGTCGACCCGGACCGCTAGCCGCGACGGTCACCGGATCGCACCGCGGGGCGGCCGGTCTTATATTCCTCGCAGACTCACGACGCGGGGATCGCACGCATGGCAGGTCACAGTAAGTGGAAACAGATCAAACACTACAAGGCCGCGACCGACAAAAAGCGCGGCGCGATGTTCACCAAGCTGATTCGCGAAATCACCGTTGCGGCGAAGCAAGGCGGCGGCGACCCGGGCGGTAACCCTCGCCTGCGCACCGCCATCGACACCGCCAAGTCGTCGTCGATGCCCAAGGAAAACATCGAGCGGGCGATCAAGAAAGGCACAGGTGACCTGGAAGGTGTGGATTACGTTGAGGTGCTCTACGAAGCCTTCGGCCCCGGCGGTGTCGCGCTGATGATTCAGGCGCTGACGGACAACGCGACACGCACGGTCGCGGAGGTGCGATTCAAACTGTCCCGAGGCGGCGGGAATATGGGCGCAACCAATTCGGTGTCCTGGATGTTCGATCGACGCGGACAGCTTTACGTTGACGCCACAAAGTACAGCGAGATGGAGACGCTGGAGGCAGCACTTGAGGCCGGGGCACTTGATATGTCCCGTGAAGGTGATCTGTTCACGATCAGCACCGAAGTGGCTGACTTCCACACTGTGCGAACCGCATTGGACACACGTGGCATTGAACTGTCCGAAAGCGAGATCGCGTGGATTCCCAGACAAACCGTGCGCGTCGAAGGTGCGGACGCGCAGGCGCTGCTCAAGCTGATCGACTCGCTTGACGACCTCGATGACGTGCAGAAAGTGGAAGCCAACTTCGACATGGACGAGTCAGAACTTGCTGCGGGAGGCGGCGAGTAACGTGCTCATTCTGGGCGTTGATCCGGGGACGGCGGCAACCGGCTACGGTCTGGTGCGTGGCGACGGCGGCCGGTTTCAGCTGGTGGAATGCGGAGTCGTGCGGACCGGTGCGTCACAACCACTCGGTGATCGTCTGGTTGAAATTTTCGACGGCCTCTGCGACGTGATCGCGCGCTACAAGCCGGACGCGGTCGCGTGCGAGAACGTGTTTTATGGGCGTAACGTGCGCACGACCGTCACGCTGGGCCACGCGCGCGGCGTGATACTGCTCGCGGCCGCACGACAGGGGATTCCGGTGCATGAGTACGCACCGACGGTCGTGAAAAAGGCGATTGTCGGCACTGGAGCGGCCACCAAGGAGCAGGTGCAGTTCATGGTGAAGCACCTGCTGCGCCTGAGTGCCGCGCCGAGTCCCGCGGATGCCGCGGACGGCGTGGCGATTGCGTTAACCTGTCACATGTCGATCAGCGTTGAGCGTCTTGCCGCAGCTGGCAATTTTCGCTGATCCATTAATCGCATGCCGCTGTTGACGGCGTGTCCCGTGGTATGTTCTGTGACATGTTAAACAGCGTTTGCAGCCTTGCCACAACTGGCAGCTTTCGCCGATCGAAAGACTTAAGCAGATGCCGAACGACTGGCGCGCAGTGCGTTCAATATCACCGCCACGTCAATCGCTTCCTGCGTCAAAGCGCCGGCAATAGGCGGAAGATAGCCGAGCGCTGCCACAACCATCCCGACGCTGCTCAGCCCCAGACCAACGACGATACTCTGTTTCGCAATCCTGAGCGTGCGCTTCGAAATGGTGATCGCTTCTCCGACACGGCTGAGGTCATCGATGAGTATCACCACGTCAGCCGATTCAGCGGTAATGCCACCACCGTGACCTGCGAGTGCGATGCCAACGTCGGCGCGACTGAGCGCGGGTGCATCGTTCGTCCCGTCACCAACCATCATCACGCGACCGACGGACTGCGACAGCTCGGCGACACGGTTGACTTTGTCTTCGGGTAGCAGGTCTCCTTCGACCATGACGATGCCAATTTCGGCCGCGATCGCGCGTGCGTTGATCTCGCTGTCTCCGGAAAGGAGGACCGCACGCGAGAAACCTAACGAGGGTAATGACTGAATCAACGGAGCAGCGGACGGACGTATCGAGTCCTCAAAGTCGAGTGTCCCAACCACCTCACCGTCGACCGCGACAAATGCACGAAGAGCCGCCTGATCGTTTTTACCGTCTGGTGCGATGGAGAAAGGCACAGGTACGCTGAGACGCTCGCTCACGTAGCCCCGCGATCCGACCAGAATGTGCTTGCCTTCCACCGTGCCCTCCACACCGCGACCGGGAGCTTCGCGCACGTCGGAGGCTGCGGGCAGCACGGCGTGTGTTTTGCGTGCCGCATCGACCACAGAGCGAGCAAGAAGATGCCCGGCGCGCTGTTCCACCGCTCCCGCGAGCCGCAACAGCTCCTGTGACGTTGTGCCGTGCAACGCCTCGACGTGGCTAACGCGCGGTTTCCCTTCTGTAATCGTGCCGGTCTTGTCGAACACGGCCACGGTAGCCTGAGCCAGCCGTTCCAGCGCTGATCCACTGCGGACGATGATCTGCCGCCGGGCAGCTCGATTGATCCCACCAATGAATGCAACCGGCGTGGCCAGAATCAGGGGACACGGAGTGGCCACAACCAGCACGGCGAGTACTCGCGATGCGTCACCGCTCAACAACCACGCCGCCACGCACACCGCGAGCGTCAGTGGAGTAAACCATCCCGCATAACGATCAGCCAGTCGCTGCAACGGAGACTTGGACGATTCCGCCGATCGTACCAGCTCAACGATTCGTGCGTACTGTGATGCGCCCACCAGCGCGTCAGCGCGCATGGTAAACGCGCCGGATCCGTTCATCATTCCGCTCATTACCTTCGAACCGGCTGCGACCGGGCGCGGCAGCGGTTCACCCGTCAGCCGTGAGGTATCGAGGTCAGAGGCCCCTTCCAGCACATGGCCGTCGACCGGGACGACGTCTCCCGGGCGCACATGGAGGGTGTCTCCGATAACAATTTGCTCCACTGGTATGTCGACCTCAGTGCCAGACGAAACGCGGTGGGCAATGCGCGGCGCTGCGTCGCTGAGCGCCTGCACCGCCTGCGACGCTCGGCCTTCAGCGTATCGCTCAAGCGCTTCACCGCCCGTCTGCATCAGAACGACCACCAACCCCGCCAGCGGTTCATTCAGTGCAATCGCCGTCCCGATGGCCATCGCAGCCACCACGTCCGTCGCGAAGTTCCCGCGGGCTACGGCACGTGCGGTGCGCAGCAGCAAGGGTGCCCCGAGAAGTACCAGCGACACCAGCCAGACCCGATGTGCGAGGTCCGCGGTCAGCTGCCAGTAAACAATCCCGCCCGCCGCGAGAGCGCACAGAACGAGCGCAGGCATCGCAAGCGCGTTCGTCCATTTGCGACTCCCGCGCTCACCGGCCATCGTGTCACTCATTTGTCTGTGATCCTCGCATCGACGCCGTGCCGCGCTGTTCAGCTACTCTTTCAACGCGACCCGTCCGGCTACCAGTTTTTGTTCAGCTACAGCTCGCAGAATATCGGTCGAGGTCAGAATTCCCGCAAGCTTGCCCCGCTCCATCACCAGAGCACGTTGCGCCCCTGCAGCCAACATCCGCCGCGCAGCTCGGGAAACGTCTATCGACGCGCCGACAGTACAAATCGTGCGAGACATCGCCTCCGCGACCGTGTGATGACTGAGGAAATCCCACTGTCCTTCGTCGCCCGCGTTGATCTGCGCGACAAGATCGGGACCGTCCGATGGCCACCACCCGGTGAAGTATTCGGACTCCACCTCCTCGCCTCCCTCTTCGACCCACTCTTGGACCTCATCAGCCGAACCAAACTCCGGATCGGCCGCGGCACTGGTCAGGGCTTCAAACTCGATAATGGCCCGTGCTGATAATACGCCGACAACTTTGGTGCCTTCCACAACCGGAACTCCGCCTATTCCCTCCGAAACGAGCAGATCGATCGCCTCGCGCAGGGTCTGATCGGGCGAGATCGCGACAACCTCGGAACGCATGAGTTCGTGAACTTTGAGCATGATGTCCTCCAGCCGGCGACGGCGGAAAAAGTACCTCATGCATCATGCAACACAGCGAGTGCGCGCGAAGTCAGTTAATAGCTATTAGCGCGTGGGGCATTCCCTTACGGCTTAGTGTCCAGGAGCAGCCCGGTGACGAGCGCACCGCCCTGTCGCACAATCCTCACGTTGAACAGGCTGCCACTCGCGAACCCCTCGGGCAGGTCGCGATTGAGGCGCAGTTCAAGCCAGCCTTCCGCCAGGTGACCTCTTACGACAGACGCATCATCGAACCCGAAAAAAACACCGGCGATGGGATGCAGACCCTTGTATAACGTCTCCTTCGCCGAAAAAACCGCAGTGACCAGCAACTCGTCGCTGGCGTCACCCCACACAATCTGCGGGTTCGGGTCGAGCAACTCCGCCGCAACAGCTTCACGAACATTAGCGGCGGTCTCTGCGGTCATGATGCGCTCGCAGTCCACACCGAGTGCGCGGTAATGGCTGCTCCTCGCCACGGCGGCAATCGCCATATCGTCAGTGTGCGCGATGGACCCCACAATACCATTGGGCCAGGCAGGTGAACCAACCTTGCCCCGCTCCACCGACAGCGGATTAACACCGAGTTGCCCCAGCGCGTGAAACGCACAGTGACGTCCCGCGATGAAGGTCGCGACCCGCTTTGGCGCAGCAGCAGAAAGATCCGCAGGCAGAACGATGCGCTGATGCTGAATTTCCATAGGGGAGCGCGTGGGAGGCGCGCCCGCGTCGGTGCGCTCGAACGCCACCGCCCGCACGAACACAGTATCGGGGAATAGTCCCCGAATCGGAATCGCGTCGGCGCGAACGCTCACCGATTGTGCAGCACTGGTTGTCGCCGCCAAGACAGCATCGAGCTGCGACTCAACGATGATGGAATGCATCATGCCCTCGCGTCACCAGGAAAACTGCGCGTTCCACCGCTCGCCGACCCATCTCTCTGTTTGCGACATGCCACATTTCGGGAGTCAGCGGACCACATCCGTTGGCGACTCTCGGTCGCCCTCTGGAACGTATCACCTCAACACCGCGTGTCGCGGCACTTTGTGATTAGCCTTCTGAACTCGAGCAAGCCGCTGAGCGCCGACGGGGCGTTGCACGAAGTCGGCGTGCGTCGAGCGTCCGCGCAAGCGAGTCACCAAACCGCGCAGTGTTTGTGGGCCTGGCCTCAGGCGTGGCGACGAGAAGAACCTGGGGACCTGAATTCCAAACATGGGCGGAGTCTCGCAGTGGTGTCGCAGGCCGCAACAAGGCATCTTCTCCAAGGTTCACTAAACTCGGATACACATTGCCTGAATCGCGTCAGTGATATCGCTACTTACGGGGAATCTCGTCTCAAAAGACCTGGATCGGGTGGAGGTGCTGACTTCCTCCGGCGTGGGATACGAGTTGTTCGTTCCTCTCTCAACATTTGAAGCGCTCCCCAAGACCGGCCAACCGGTGACGCTCCACACTGAGCTTGTCGTGCGCGAAGACGCCTGGCTGCTCTATGGCTTCACCGCGCTCTACGATCGCCAGGTGTTTCGACGCCTGCTCACCGCGAAGGGTGTCGGGCCGTCGCTGGCGCTCGGACTGTTGTCCACCCTCAGCGCTGAACGAGTCACAAGAGCATTGCGGGAAAAAGACATCGCGACGCTCCAGCAGGTACCGCGCGTCGGACGCAAAAAGGCTGAACAAATGATTCTCGATCTGGCCGATAAGGTAGGAGATTTGAAGCAGGGCGCGACCGACGGCGCACGGCCCGAGGGTGCCATGGCCGACGACGCCATTCGTGCAATGGTGTCGCTGGGATACACGCTGGCCGACGCCGAACGTGCGGTGAAGAAGGCCCTCGAAGCGACGCCGGCTCCGACCGGAGCGCCGGAGTTGATCCGCGCCGCACTTCCGCACATCAGCCGCAAGTAGCCGACCATGACCCGCGAAGTCACGACGCCCGGAGAATTGCCTGACGAGGGCCCCGTTGAGATGTCGCTGCGCCCCAAAAAGCTCGCCGAGTTTATTGGGCAGGAACGCGTGAAGGAGAGCCTGCGCATTTATGTGGAGGCGGCCATCGCCAGACGGGAGCCCTTGGATCACACGTTGTTCTTCGGCCCCCCAGGCCTTGGGAAAACCACGCTCGCCGAACTGATCGCGCGGGAACTGGGGGTGAACATCCGCACAACGTCGGGACCCGCGCTGGAGAAGTCCGGCGACCTGGTGAGTATGCTCACTAATCTGCGCGCGGGTGACATCCTGTTTATCGATGAGATCCATCGCCTGCGTGCTGTGATCGAAGAGTTTCTCTATCCCGCAATGGAGGACTACAAGATCGACATCCGCCTCTCCGAAGGCCCCAAAGCGCAGACGATCACGATGGGCATAGAACCGTTTACACTCATCGGCGCGACGACGCGGCAAGGCATGCTCACGCCGCCAATGCGCGCGCGCTTCGGAATTGTTCAACGATTGAACTATTATCCGTCCGAGGATCTCGAGTTAATTGTACAGCGCACCGCGGAGGTGCTGAAGGTCTCCGTGGACCCCGAGGGTGCGAAGGAAATCGCGAAACGCGCCCGTGGGACACCCCGCATTGCCAATCGGCTGCTGCGCAGGATCCGGGACTTTGCTCAGGTGCGGGCCGACGGTCACATCACACGCGAGGTCGCCAACGAAGCGCTGCAACTGCTTGATGTGGATCACTTTGGTCTCGACGACATGGATGTCCGAATCCTCAAAGCGATCATTGAAAAATACGATGGTGGGCCCGTTGGTGTCGGCGCCATCGCGGCCGCGGTTGCAGAGGATGCCGGCACGATTGAAGAGGTGTACGAGCCCTTTCTCGTACAGAACGGCTTTCTCGCCCGCACACCCCGAGGGCGCGCTGCGACAGCGCTCGCCTATCGCCACCTCGGCTTTACGCCGCCGCGCCAGACCACGCAGGGTGAACTGCTGTGAGCCTCTGAGTCCGCACGCGCACGGATTGCCACATGCGTGACGGCTCGAAAACCTCGGACTACGACTACGACCTTCCACCGTCGCTGATTGCACAACGCCCGCTGAGTGCGCGGGACACCTGTCGCTTGATGATCGTTGACCGCGCTGCCGGACGCATTACTCACGCGCGGTTCTCTGATCTGCCACACTACGTTCAGCCGGGCGACGTTCTGGTCCGCAACACCACGAAGGTGTTCAACGCCCGACTGCTTGGTGCGCGCGCTGGCGGCGGAGCGGCAGAAGTTCTGCTGCTGAATGACAACCCGGATGGTACATGGGACGCCATGGTCAAACCCGGCGCCCGTCTGCGTGAAGGAGCACAGGTCTCGATTGGTCCTGATTTTTCGGTGGAGATCGTGGCAGTGCTCGACTCCGGCCTGCGGCGGGTCAGGCTGCTGCACTCCGGTGACGTTCATGAAATCATCGAACGCCACGGACATGTCCCGCTCCCACCGTATATCACACGCTCCGACGATGAATCTGACGAGGCAGATTACCAAACTGTCTACGCTGCGGTTGCGGGATCAGTCGCGGCACCCACCGCCGGATTACATTTTACTGGTGAGCTGCTCAACACCTTGCGTGACAAGGGCGCATCGGTTGTTGACGTCGTGCTTCATGTCGGGGCCGGTACCTTCAAACCCGTCGACGTCGAAGATCCGGCGGAACACACCATGCACACCGAGCGATACTGGCTCCCCGACAACGCCGCGGACACAGTGCGTCGTGCGAGACATGCAGAATCAGCTATCTGGGCTGTCGGGACCACCTCGGCACGATGCCTCGAGGCCGCGGCTCTGAGCACACCGTGGTCAAAACAGGGCGCTACCAACCTCTTTCTGCGGCCCCCGGCAACGCTGAAGGTCGTGGACCACTTGATCACGAACTTCCATCTCCCCCGCTCCACACTCATGATGCTTGTGGCGGCCTTCGCCGGCTACGACCTTACGATGGAGGCGTATCACTGCGCCGTCCGCGAGAAATATCGATTCTTTTCATATGGCGATGCGATGGTGCTCCTTTAGGCTCTCCGGGGCCGCGATGCGAATAGGCGTCGTGGCCGTCGTGATGCTGGGCTGCGTTTCATCAACCACGAGGTATTTCGTCCCCTCCCGTGAGAATCCGATGTACAAGCTCGGCCAGGCGGAGGTTGTACTCACTGACTACGTTCGCCTCGCCTGCCCAGGGCTTCGCGAAGCCGCAAAGCCGGATTCCGGCCAAACGAGGTTCCTGGTATCGGTGGACAGCATGGGATTCGTGTCGCGCGCAGAAATGCTGAGGGGCACCGGTGACGACCTTTTGGATGGCATTTTCGGGACGGTCGCCGCCCAGCTGACCTTCTCCGTGGATTCCAAGCACAGTCGCATCTGGCGTGAGCGCGTGGCCTGGGACTTTCGGTGCATTGGGGACTCGGCCACCGTGTCAGCCTCACGGATTCCCTAGCTGGGATCCGTCACTCGACTGACCTGACGCGACTGATTGAATAGATTGTTGCTGCATCGGAGTGCGTTTCGCCGGGCTCGACCTGCCTGACCCTTTCTTAAAGTCACTGTGCACCCACTTTTTCTGTTGCAAACCGCTGCTCCGGCTGGAGGAGGGAGTTCCCTCACCCCCTTTCTTTTCCAGCTGGCCCTGATCTCCGGCATCATCTATTTCCTCATGATCCGTCCGCAGCAGAAGCAGCGGAAAACGCACGAGGAGCGCCTGCGTGCTCTCAAGCGAGGCGACCAGATCGTGACCAGTGGTGGAATCGTCGGTGAAATCGTTCACATGAAAGACAGCATGAAGGACGGTTCTCCCGCTCCTTCGATGGAAGACCTCATCACCATCAAGTCGGCCGAGTCCCGCCTGGTCATTGAACGAGGCAGGGTCGCACGGATCATCACGCCGGCTGGAGGGGAAGCCGGGTCGTGAGCCTGCTGCCGATTCACGTACTGGGGTCTCCCATTCTGCGCGAAGAAACATCGCCCGTTGTGGATTTTGGTGATGCGTTTCAGCAGTTGATCGAAGACATGTTCGAAACCATGTACGCCGCGCAGGGAGTCGGACTCGCGGCGCCTCAAGTCGGCCATAAGGAACAGCTGGCGGTCATCGACTGCGAAGATGTAAAGCTGGTGCTGGTGAATCCGGAAATCATCGAGAGTGAGGGCAGCGAAAAGGCAGAAGAAGCCTGCCTGTCCATTCCCGAGATTTTCGGACCCGTGCCGCGTGCCACACGCGTGCGCCTGCGCGCGCAGGATCGCACGGGTGAGTTCATCGAGATTGAAGCGCACGATTATGTGGCGCGGTGTATCCAGCACGAGATTGATCATCTGCACGGCAAATTGTTCATCGATTATCTGTCGTATCTCAAACGTCGCGCCGCCCTTGCTCAGTGGGAGTTGTACCGGAAGGATTATCCGAATTTTGTTAAGCTATTGCGACCGATCGCTATTCAGAGCGACCTCCGCGCCGACACCTAGCGTGCGCGGGTAATGCGCATCCTCTTCTGGGGCACCCCGGAGTTCGCAGCGCCCCCGCTGAGGGCGCTGATCGGCGAGGGTTACGACGTAGCGGCTGTCGTCACACAGCCCGACAGAGCGCAGGGCCGCAGTCGGTCCACGCTCGTGCCTTCTCCGGTGAAGGTGGTCGCGCAGGAAGAGGGGCTCGACGTCTTTCAACCCGAATCACCTCGCGACGAGGACTTCGTCGCCCGCATTCGCGACCTGCAACCTGACCTGTCAATCGTGGTTGCGTACGGTCATCTGCTTCCGCGCTTTCTCGTTGAACTGCCCCCTCACGGCACGTGGAACATTCATGCGTCGCTGTTGCCTCGCTGGCGCGGAGCCGCTCCCATTCAGGCGGCAATTCTGCACGGTGACCCGGAGACCGGAGTGACCATTATGCGCATGGTGCAGCGTATGGACGCCGGGCCCTGCCTCCTCCAGCGCGCTGTCACACTGAATGATGCGGTGACGGGCGGAGAACTGACTATGCGATTGTCGGAGCTTGGTGCGCAGGCACTGATTGAAGCCCTCACGCTTCAGGCACTGGGCGAACTCAATCAACGACCGCAGGATGATGCGCTCGTAACGTTCGCCGGCAAGATTGACCGCGACTCCGCTTTATTGAACTGGAAGGATTCGGGCGAACAGGTCGCGCGCGCGATACGCGCGTTTGACCCACGCCCTGGTGCGTGGAGCAGATTGCGCGGTATCGACACCAAAGTCTCCGGAGCGACCGCAATCACCGATGTGCGTGGAGATCCGGGAACGGTTGTCAACGTGGACGAACATGGTGCGTTGGTCGCCTGCGGAGCGGGCGGCGTGCGCATCGGATACTTTCAGCCGGCTGGCAAGCGCCGTATGGCTGCACTCGATCTCGCACAGGGTGGAGGTGTCTCCGAATCCGATGTCTTCTCCAGTTGATTTTGCTGAACGAGTGCGCACCTCATTCCACAAGCAGGCGTTCATGGCTCACCTCGGCGCCGAGTTGCATCGTGTCGAGAGCGGACTCGTCGAGCTTGTCTTGGAGCGGCGCGACACGCTCCTCCAGCAGCACGGCTTGATGCACGCCGGCGTGCTGAGCGCTGTGCTCGACTCAGCCTGCGGTTATGCTGCGCTGACGATGATGCGCGAAACCGTAGGCGTGGTCAGTGTAAACTTCACGACCAATCTGCTTGCGCCCGCGTCGGGATCCCGTTTTCTCGTCCGTGGAACCGTGGTCCGATCAGGCCGAACCATTTCGGTGTGTCGAGGCGAAGCCTGGTGCACGGACAGCGATCCGCACCGTCTGATCGCCGCGATGCAGGCGACCATGATGTCGATTGAGGGACGTCCTGGTATGCAGGACTGACGGCGCCTCGGTTTATCTTCCCTGTATGCCTGCCCAGCGTCGCCGTCCACCCGTAAAACCCGCCATCGAGGTCACCGAATCGCGCCTTGCCGCGGCCGAGATGTTGGCCGACATGCGCAATGGCGAACTGCTTGACGTGGCGTTCGAAGCCCGCAACGCGCCGCTGGACCCGCGAGACAGGCGTTGGCTGCAGGAGCTCACGTACGGCATGCTGCGCGTACGCGGACGTCTGGACGCGATCATTGGCCCGCGTGTGTCTCTCGGCTTCGCTCGCCTTGATGCCGATCTCGCAGATCTGATGCGGTTGGGTACCTACCAGCTCCTGTACATGGGTTCGGTTCCCGCGTATGCGGCCATTGCGCAGACCGTGGAACTTGCCAAGTGGCGTCATGGCATCGGTGCCAGCAAACTCGTCAATGCGATTCTGCGACGCATCGATCGCGAACGGTCGCTGCTCGATTCCGAAATTGAGCAGCTCGGCGGAGACCCGCTGGATGTGATGGCGGCGAAACTCTCGCACCCGCGGTGGCTGGTCGCCCGATGGGTCGCACGCTGGGGTGAAGCCGAAACCGTTGCGCTGCTTAACGCCAACAACACGGAAGCGCCGCTGTGCATTCGCCCGTTTGGCGTGGTACGGGAGCAGCTTGAAGCGATGCTGGAGGCAGCCGACGTGGCGGTGTCTGAGACGCCATGGCTGGATGATGGGCTCCAGATCCGATCACCCGTTGCAATTACTCAGCTGGGAGCCTTTCAGCAGGGAGCGTTTTTTGTACAGGATCCTGCGGCGGCCCTCGTTGCTCGCTACGCCGCGGTTGCGCCCGGATCACTCGTATTCGATTTGTGTGCCGCCCCTGGAGGAAAATCGTTTGAACTGTGCAAAGCGGCACGACTGATCATTGCCGCAGACAAATCCGAAGCGCGTGTGCAGCGCCTTCGGGAGAACGTGCAACGACTCGAGGCCACCACCGTTCAAGCAGTCGTCGCAGACGTGCGATCGTTCCCGGCCGCTCATGCCGACACCGTTTTGCTTGATGCGCCGTGTACGGGAACGGGCACGTTCCGCCGCCATCCCGACGCTCGCTGGCGCCTTCGCGTGTCGGATCTCGCCGTGTGCGCAAGTGTTCAGCGTACGCTGTTGCGATCTGCGGCGGATCTGGTGCGACCTGGCGGCGTTCTGGTGTACAGCACGTGTTCATTGGAGCCCGAAGAAAACGACCAGCAGATCGAGCAGTTTCTGCGGGAACATCCCGATTTTTCGCTCGCACCTCCTCCCGCCGGAAGCGTCCCTGCCGACGTACTGGATGCAGGACGTTTGCGGGTTCTACCGCAGCGCCACGGCGTAGATGGCGCATTTGCCGCTCGATTGCAGAGGGTACCAAGCTGAATGCCTAAGCGTCCACGAACTGATTGGAAGGCCAGGGTGCGCCCCGCCCTGCCATTTATTGCAACTATTGCCGGCGGCTTTCTCGCCGGTTTTGTGATCATCGCTCTCCTCTTCTTCCGCGACGAGGGCGAGGCACCCGATCTGCGCGTTCCCCGGGTCATCGGTCTGCCGCTCAGTGATGCGCAACGTCGGCTTGCGTCAGCCGGCCTCGCTGCCGCCATTGGCAGCAGCAGGCCCACCAACGACGTGCCGCAAATGACGGTATTGTCGCAGACACCTGCCGTCGGTGCGATGGTACCTGCAGGAAGTGCGATTACGCTTGACGTCAGCGAGGCGGTTCCAACCGCAGCTATACCAAACGTCGCAGGACTCAGTCAACAGGATGCGACGTCCGCGCTGGCGGCGGTTGGACTTGCCGTCGGCACGTTGACCGAACAGGCCTCTGATGCCGCGCAGGGTATTGTCCTGACCACTGTTCCTGCGGCAGGTGAGATGGTGGCTCGCGGCGGGCAGGTTGGTCTGGTAGTCAGCAGCGGTCAGGAAACGTTGATCGCCCCTGACCTTGTCGGAAATACCCTGAGCATTGCGCAAAGCTTAATTCAGCAGTTGGGACTCGTCGTGGCCCCGGTGGAGTACGATCCACAATCTGCACTGTCAGCCGGAACTGTCGTTGCACAGACGCCGGCGGCGGGGAGCAGTGTTCCGCTCGGCGGTGTGATTGCGCTGCGTGTGGCCGGGCGGCAGCCATAGTTACGACCCGTTCTTTGCATTCACCTTTCAGTGCATTGTTTCTTCGCAGGTTACGTGGCAGGCATTTCACACAGCACGGTAACGCCATGCCAGCGTAACTTCACATCATAGGTTTAGACATCTCGCCGTGACTATTCGCATTGCCCCCTCGATCCTCAGCGCCGATTTCGCCAGACTTGCGGACGAAATCCGGATGTGCGTCGACGGCGGCGCCGACTGGATTCATATCGACGTGATGGATGGGCGCTTCGTCCCGAACCTCACGTTCGGAGCCAAGGTGATCGAAACCGTGCGGCGATTGACCACACTGCCGCTGGACGTACATCTCATGGTGGTGGAGCCTGAGAATTATTTTGAGACGTATGTCGCGGCGGGCGCTGATGTCCTGACCGTTCATCAGGAGGTGGCTCCCCACCTCCATCGGCAGATCGACGCCATTCATAAATTGGGGGCCAAAGCCGGGGTAGCACTGAATCCTTCGACACCGGTCGACACCGTTCGGGATGTCGTCGCCGATCTGGATCTGCTGCTGATCATGTCGGTGAACCCCGGCTTCGGCGGCCAGCACTTTATCGACCGATCGTTGCGAAAGATCGCCGATGCGCGAGCGCTGCTTAACACTGAGGGGAGTTCCGCTGTGCTGGAGGTTGATGGTGGGGTGGGCCGAGCGACCATCGCGGCCTGCTGGCGCGCAGGCGCAGATACGTTCGTCGCAGGCAACGCGATTTTTTCGGCAGCCGACCCTGAGGGCGAGATCGATCGGCTTCGACGTTTGTGCTCGGAAGTGGCGTGATGCGCCGCCGCATCATGATGGTGCTTGGTGCGGCGCTGCTTGGCGTCGGCGGCTGGTACGGCTGGCGAACCTTGGCCGCGAACACGTCCATCGTTGGTGTGGGGTCGATGGCGCCCGATTTCGCCGCCATGACGCTCGGGCCCGATGCGGCACCTGTCGGCATTGCCGATTACCGCGGTGACGTGGTCCTCATTAATCTGTGGGCAACATGGTGCCACCCCTGCGTCGTGGAAATGCCGAGCATTCAGCGGCTCTACGACCGGTTCAAGGATCGCGGACTGCGCGTGGTTGGTGTAGCGGTTGATGATCCTCCATTCGCTGACGCCGTTCGCGACTTCATCGCATCTGGCAGCTTTACGTACGAGTTCGTACACGAGGGCAGTGGACGCATTGAGAGCGACTATCGCGCCATTGGAATTCCCTCTACGTATCTGGTGGGTCGTGACGGGCGCATTCGCATGGCCGTTCAGGGTGCCACCGACTGGGATGCGCCGGCCGTACGCGCCGTGGTGGACCGACTCCTCTCCGATGGTGAAGCGCCCTCCCCGGGATCGTGACCCGCATCCTGGGTATTGAGACATCGTGCGACGAAACGTCGGCGAGTGTTGTAGAGGGCGCGGGATCCGCTGCGACGATGCGCTCTCTCGTGATTCTCTCGCAGGATGTGCACCGCATCTTCGGTGGCGTCGTACCCGAGATCGCTTCACGTGCACATTTGACTGCAATCGTTCCGGTCGTCGACCGCGCTCTCAGCGACGCCGGCTGCGCCTCCGGCGATATCGATGCCATCGCGGTGACCAATGCACCCGGACTTGTGGGCGCACTGCTGGTTGGCGTCAGCTATGCAAAAGGTCTCGCGTTTGCATTGAACAAGCCCGTGATCGGTGTGCACCATATGGAGGGCCACCTGTTCGCCACCGCGCTGGAGCATCGCGAAGCTGCTCCTCCGTTTATCGCACTGCTGGTTTCAGGCGGGCACACGCTGCTGCTTGATGTACCAGCATGGGGGCACTATGTCGTCCTTGGCAAAACACGCGACGACGCCGCAGGTGAAGCCTTTGATAAGGTCGCCAAACTCCTCGGCCTCCCCTACCCCGGTGGAAAACACATCGAGCACCATGCCGCACAGGGCGATCCGTCGCGCTTCCGGTTCACTCGACCCATGCTCAAGCGAAATCAGCGCCCCGAAGACCCCGATTATTATGACGTTTCATTCAGCGGGCTCAAGACCGCGGTGCTCCTTGCGGTAAAGGCGTGTGAAGACGTTGAGAGTGCACTCCCGCACATTGCCCGCGGCTTTCAGGATGCTCTCATAGATACCCTGGCCGAAAAGGTCGCCCGCGCCGTGATGCAGCAGCAACGGAAGACGGTGATTCTTGGCGGAGGGGTCGCCTGCAACAAGGCACTCGTGCAGGCCATCAGCGCGCGGTGCTCCTCGTTAGGTGCGTCGGTATACGCGCCATCCGTCCGTCTCGCCACAGACAATGCGGCGATGATCGCCCGCGCCGGACTGTGGCGCTTTGAGCGGGGGGAACGGTCCGACGCATCGTTGAACGCATACGCCTCGGCTCCGCTGCCGACATGACCACATCGGAGTCGGCGAGGTCGGACCTTCGGGCGGCGGGCGAGGCGGCTCCGCTGGCCTGCGCTATGGGATCTGACCTTCGGGCGGTGCGCCAGGTTACTCCGGTGGCCGACGCGCTGGGACCGGACCTCCGGGCGGGGGCGTTTGTCCGGCGCGCCAGGATCGGACCTTGGAGCGCGGGGCAACGCGGCTGCGTCCTGGCATGGGTGGAGGGATCCGTGACGACCCCGCGATGGGTCGACATTCACCGAGCGTTACGAATAGCTTATGTACTCTGGTTGGGCGGAGTGGGCGTCCCAATCGTTTGTCCCCGACCTATTTCAACATAGATCACGGTGCAGAATCCGATAATCCATCATCCGTTTGAGATTCCGCTCGGGCCGCTGGACCTGACTGGCTTCGGACTCGCCGTTTTTCTCGCCTTTGCGATCTCGCAGGTCATCTGTCAGCGGGAGCTCACGCGGCGCGGCCACTTCGACGACGCCGACGCAATCCCTGATCTGATTCTCATGTCCGTACTGGG
>JBGTBX010000113.1:0-11558 GCA_041749115.1 Gemmatimonadaceae bacterium | reverse complement strand
GTTGCGTGACAAGTACAGTCACGGGCTCGTACGTCCGCTCGGAGCCAAGGTGTTTCTTGATGGGGTGATTGAGGGGCAGACGGCCGCTCTGCTGCAGCCCTACACCGATCGACCAGGTTACACGGGCGAACTCAATATCCCACAGGAGCAGCTCAACGAACTGGTGCGTGCGCTGGATTCGGCGGGGTTCAAGGTGCACGTCCACGCCATCGGTGACCGAGCCATCCGTACTGCCCTGAACGCGTTCGCTGAACAGCACTCCCGGGACGGCGGCGCGGGACCGCGGCACGTGATGGTGCACATTCAGCTGTTTGAGCCTGCCGACATCCCTCGATTTGCCGAGCTCGGAGTTGTGGCCTCCTTCCAGGCACTGTGGGCCTACCGCGACTCGTACATGCGTGACCTCACCGAACCTCGGCTCGGCCCGCAGCGGTCAATGCAGCAGTATCCGTTGCGACGGATGATCAGCAGCGGGGCGATTGTTGCGGGTGGCAGCGACTGGTCCGTCTCGTCGATGAATCCGCTGGAAGCCATTCAGGTTGCTGTGACGCGCCGTGCACTTGGTGATTCGACCGGACCGGCGTTCATTCCGGATGAACGCATTGAACTGGCGGAGGCACTGCACATGTACACGATGGGCGGAGCGATGGCCAGCGACGACGAGGCGCTGACCGGGTCGCTCAACGTGGGTAAGGCTGCTGACCTTATCGTGCTCTCTGACGATCTGTTCGGTGTACCGGTTCACCGTATTGCCCAATCACGTGTGCTTCTGACGGTGATGGGTGGCCGCGTCGTGTTCAGAGATCCGGCCCTCGGATCCGGGTCGCAGAAGTAAGCGTCGGATCACGAGGGCCGTTCTGTAGATGAATGTATTACTGCGGGCGCCTGCCCCATGTCGGGCCGGGAGGCTCCTTCTTGAGCACCACTGGACTTTCGCGCAACAAGCGCATGGCCTCCGCAACAGCTCGCTCAAGCTGAGGATCACGCCCGGCAATAACCTCCTTCGGGAAATTCTCAACCTCGATGTCCGGAGGTGTGCCTTCGTTCTCCACGGCCCACTTACCGTCGCGATCGAAGAAGCCGAGCCGTGGTGCTACGAGACCCCCTCCATCCACGAACGGCGCCTGATCCGAGGTAGCAACGAGTCCGCCCCACGTGCGCGTACCTACCAGCGGGCCAATTTTGCGACGGTGGAACATGTACGGCATTAAGTCGCCGCCCGATCCTGCCATCTCATTGATGATCATCACCTTGGGTCCCCAGATACCTGCAGAGGGACTGGTGAACGGAACACGATCTCCGACCGGATTATTGAAGTAGCCGTCAAAATCCCGGCTTAACATTTCAATGATATAGTCAGCTGCGGATCCACCACCGTTGTACCGCTCATCAACCACCGCCCCCTGCTTATGCTGCTGGGCAAAGTAGTACCGATTGAACGAGGTGTAGCCGCCCTGTCCGGTGTTGGGCAGGTGCAGATACGCCAACTTGCCACCGGACAGCGAATCCACGATCCGCCGGTTCCCCTCGACCCAGGCGCGTGTGCGAAGCCCCTGTTCGTTGCCAACCGGAACGACAGTAAGCCGGCGCGCACCCTCCATGGTCGGACGACTGTTGACCGTAATCGCTGTCTGCGTGTTCGCCGTTCCGTCCAGAAGGCGATGGACGTTGTCCGTCCCACGAACTTCCTGCCCGTTGACAGCAAGCAGGTACTCACCCGCTTTAACCTCGAATCCCGGTGTCACGAGCGGCGCTGTGAGATCGGGGTTCCAGCTCTCGGAATCGTACACTTTGCTGAACTGGTAGCGACCATTGTTTATCGAATAGTCGGCGCCGAGTAAACCACCGCGCGTTGGTGGAACATCGGGCATGTCACCGCCACGCACATACGAGTGACCGACGGCGATCTCACCCTCCATCCAGTCGAGCAGATAGTTCAGGTCGTCGCGATGTGCCACATGCGGCAGGAACTGCTTGTAGTCGGCAACCACCTTGTTCCAGTTCGTGCCATGCAGATTGGGCACATAGAGGTAGTCACGCACCTTGCGCCGAGCCTCCTCGAAGATCTGAGCAAACTCCGCTTTCCCGTCCCACCACATGCGGAGATTCGCAGTCAGTCGGCCAGTTGCAGCGTTAGGCGCCGTCGCGGCACCGGCATCGACCAAACGCAAACCGCCCTGAGCGCCACCGGCACGATACAGCAACTTCTTGCCGTCAGCACTGAGCGTGTATTGGGCAACCCCAGTGGCATAGGTGACAGCTTTACGATCCTTCAGCGTGTAGCGATGGAGAGGATTACCCGGTGCCGACTGCTCGTCCGGACCGGACGACGGGACATTCTCAAGAAAGAAGACCGTACCGGCAGCACCGGATTGCAACTGTCCGTAATCGCGATCGGCGACGCCAGGAACTGCGACGATCCGTCGCGCTATGCCGTTGACGTCGATCTGTACCGTTGGAGCACGCGGCGGAGTTGCGGGAGCTGCAGCGGTCGCCGCAGCAGGTGCATCGGTTTCGTCGTCGCTCTCAAGAGTAAACGGTGTGGGCTCACCATCCTTCAGGACGATCGCGTACAGCGAGTTGGTTCGCGGCCGCTCATAGTTTGTCATATCGAGCCACTGCGATCGCAACGCAAAATTGGTACTTGCGAGGAACCACAGATACTTGCCGTTGGCGTCCCAGGCCGGTGACTGCGCGTCCGCGAGGCCATCGGTGAGCTGATGTTCGGTGCCGGTTTGTGTGTCGAGAACAAAGATCGCGCGATACAGCGACGGCAGACGACGCGCAAACGCGATCCATCGCGAATCGGGGCTCCACACAGGATTCACGGATCGGTCCGGCACCATGTAATGATCGCCGTCGTACTTTTTCACAGCGCCGCTGGCCACGTCGACAACCCAGATCTTCAGACCGACATCAAAGAACAAGACCTTCTTCGAATCGGGAGACCACGACGCGCCGTAGGCAAAGCTCATACCGGGCAAGGGAATGGCGCGAGGCGCGGAGATTCCGTCCTGCGAGCCAACCATCAGCTGGTACTCACCGGATTTATCACTGAACCATGAAATCCACTTTCCGTCCGGCGACCAACTCGGCAGGCGTTCCGCGGAGCCGCTCGACTGTGTGAGGTTGCGGACACTGCCTTTATCTGCAGGAATCGTAAAAATTTCACCGCGCGCTTCCACCAGCGCTCTCTTACCGGTAGGTGACAGCGCGATGTTGGACATGCGCGCCGAAACGTCTTTCCACTGTGGCATCATCCAGGGAAAGTCTGCCTTCACAGAAACAGAAACCGGCGCCGACCTTCCGGTTGCGGGATCGAGCAGGTGAATGCGTCCGGCCTGCTCGAAGACTACCATGCCACCACCGGCATCCATCGTCTTTACATCGAAGTCCCTGAACTTCGTCATCTGTGTGAGCTGCTTGCTCTTTGATGCGTACCGATAGACGTTCTGAACGTCGTCACGGTCGGATATGAAGTACACGTCATCGCCGAGCCATGCGGGTTCGATCTCCTTGGAGTTCACCGGGCGTGCAATCGTGTCGATTGCATAGCTGGCCAGATCAACGATCCAGATCGGTTTGTTCTGACCGCCGCGATAGTTGCGACGTTCATCGTCCCAGGAATTGGCGACGCGGTACGCGAGGTGCCGACCATCACTGCTGATATCACCCTGAAACGCGCGCGGGATGGCCATGGCCTCCTCGGGGCCTCCGGTGACGGATACAGTCCAGAACTTCGGTGCAGGGCTCGGTGCATCGCTCGCGCGGCCACTGCTGAATACAACGCGCTTTCCATCGGGCGTCCAACCGGTGACCGCATCGCCGCCCGGGTGCCACGTCAGCCGCGTTGGTTCGCCGCCTTCGACCGGAACAACATAGACGTCGGCATTGCCGGCGTATGATCCCGTGAAGGCTACCAACCGACCATCAGGCGAAAACTTCGGGGAGCCCGACGTCCCCTGAAAAGTTGTTAAGCGGCGCGCCGATCCGCCGGATCGGTCGACCACCCAGATGTTGTTTGCGTACGCGAACGCGATGTGCGTCTGGCTCACGGTGGGCTGGCGCAACAGCAGCGTTTCCTGGGCAGGAGCGACAGAAGGAAGCGCGAAGAGTATCGCGATCGGGGCGACGAGGGATCGGTGTGTCATGATGCGCAGAGCGAGGGGAAGGAACAGTGATGCTTGCGTGGCTTCGGCACGCTCGCAACACGTTCAAATAGAGGGAGGGTTTTACGGCTGGCAAGACGCGATTGGTACGGCTGTCGGACGACGCGACCGGGGAAGCTCGGCACAGCGACAGATTTTTCGCGGATCCAATCCTCAGCACCGCGGCTTGGCGTGGGTCCCGTGCTGTGACATCTTGTTCCCTCTCACACAGGCCTCGCATGAACGAATCTGACGCCCGGACGATCCTGGCAATCGCCACCCTCGCCACTTCGAGCGATGGTGCCCGGACCCCTGTTGAGCTTGAGGAGCTTCAAGCGACCGCGGTCAGGCTTGGTGTTGACGCTGCCGAGCTCGATACGCTCCTGACCGCAGGGCGCTCCAACATGGCGACGCTTGCCTCCGCGCTCTCAAGCGACGAAGCCCGGCTCGCTGCTTACGATGCGGCCGCTGCGGTGTGCCACGTGAATGGTCCGCCAACGCCGCAGGAATCTCTCTTCCTGGCAGATCTGGCAAGATCGTTAGGCGCCGTGCCCGGACTGCCGCAGTCTGAGGCGACCATGCAGGCCGCAGCTGCCGCCGCGTCGTCCACAGATGATCGCCAGGGAGCCGATTCCGAATCGTTCATTCTTGATCAGGCAATGCTGGCCGGTGCGTGTGATCTGTTACCGAACAAATTGGCATCCATTGCGATTCTTCCCATTCAACTGCGCATGGTGTACGCCATTGGCAAACGCCATGGACAGGACTTCGGTATGTCGCACGCAAAGGATCTGATCGCTGTACTCGGCATCAGTGCCGCCGGGAACGTGATTGAGGGGGTAATTCGCGGCGTCGGTCGCGGGCTGCTGGGCGGGCTGATTGGTCGCGCAGCGGGCTCGGCAGCCGGCGTGGCAGTAACGTTTGCGACCACGTACGCCCTCGGTCAGGTAGCTGAGCAGTACTACGAGCAAGGGCGTTCGCTGAGTGCGGCTGACCTGAAGGCGCAATTCACGAAGTTCAGCGGCGAGGCTCAGACGATATTTCCGAGAGTTGAGGCGCGGGTCAGGAACCTGGCATCGACCACGGATCTCAACTCGCTGCTGGGCAATCTGCGTGCGTAAATCTATCGCGGCAGTGGTCGCATGCGTTGTGGTAGTGGGATGTGCGGAAGCTCAGGACGTTGCGCGCTGCAGCGATGCCCGGGATTTTGTGGTTGCGCACGGGATGGCGGCCGAGGTCGAACGCGACACCCTGGACGACTGGCGCACGAAAAAACGGCAGTTGGTGTGTCGTGTGACTGCCGCGGGAGTTACCTCGCGATCAGTCCGGGATGCAGCCATTCAGTTTTACGACAGCGTCCGTGCCAACGGCTGGGTGCGTTCACCGGATCCGATGGACTCGCCTAACGAAGCGTCGTTTCGCTTTCGCAGGAAGGGGAACGATTGTCTGTTCAATTTTTATCAGGACGCGGTGCTGTTCACTGACGCCGAGCTGCGTGTTGGTGATCAGCGAGTGCCTGGCGCGGGCGAGATCAGGTACGGCGTTCTGGTGCAGTGTATGGCTGCGATGCCGGCTGCGTAGTGAACCGGAGGTGAGAGGCGAGTCATTCACGTTAGACCTTTCGGCGATCCTGTCCTGAGGGTGATCGGGGAGACTGGCGCGCCGATTCCGTCGGGATAACCCTGACCGTCGTCCGGACGCCTTAGTGTCAGTGCCTGACGATGTGTCGCGAGCCGGCTCAAGGGATGATACTGACAGGTGTAGTTAACCCCTGGAGTCTCTGGCGTGTACAAATCGCAGTAGATTACCGAGCCACAGGGCTGTTGCCCGCTCAATCGCACCCCGTATTCCTGAGAATGTTGAGCGTATTTCGATCCGTTCTGCCGCTGGCCGCCGCGATCTTCACGGTAGGCTGCGCCCGCGTTGCCACAACGCCAATTGCACCAGCACCGGAACCGTTGCCAGCTCCACGGGCGACGGCTTCGGGTACGGCGCAGGCGAGGGCCGACAGTGTGCAGAAGCCATACACGAAGGATGACATAACGTTTATGACGGGGATGATTGGCCATCATGCACAGGCCATCACCATGTCCGAGCTTGCGCCGGCGCGCACCAAAACCCGCTCCATTCAGGTTCTTGCTGCGCGCATCATTAATGCGCAGCGTGATGAGATCCGCACGATGCAGCAGTGGTTGATTGATCGTGGCCAACCGCTGCCAATGGGGGGGATGGCCGCGATGGGAAGTGGAGGGGGAGGGGGAGCAGATCACGCAGGCATGCATGGTATGTCACACGACCTGATGCCCGGCATGCTGTCGGAGGCGCAGATGAATGAACTCATCGCGTCAAAGGGCAGTGAGTTTGAGCGTCTGTTTCTCACCTACATGATCCAGCATCACCGTGGCGCCGTCACGATGGTGAATGAGCTCTTTTCGCATGACGGGGCAGGTCAGGACGACACCGTTTTCAAGTTCGCGTCGGACGTTCACACCGATCAGACCACCGAAATTGCACGCATGGAGCTGATGTTGAAGGCGCTCGCGGCGGGCCAATAGAGTCATCCTCGTATTATTGCAGCAGTCCAAACAACGAAGTTTCCGTTTTCATTCAGGAGTAACCATGATACCAGGAAGTAAGTGGCATACGGGTAAATCACCCGTTTCGCACGGCCTCACGGCCATCGTCGCAGCGCTAGCGTTTACCGCCTGCGCACGGACGGCTGTTGTAACGACCGCGGCGCCGATCAATGATGCGCGTGTCGGACTCAAAGCAGGAATGTTCGATGCAGGTGAAGCCTCGTGGAACATGAAGGTGGTCAGCACGACCAAGTCGCCGGAGCGTTTTATCGGCTCGACGAACTCGGACCTTGCATTTACCGGCAAATACGCAATACAGGGCAACTACAATGGTTTTCAGGTCTGGGACATCAGCAACCCCGCTGCCCCGGTTCTGACCACGGCTTACTATTGCCCCGCGTCGCAGAGTGACGTCTCTGTCTACAAGAACCTGCTGTTCGTCTCCGGCGAGGGCACAGGTGGTCGTCTGGATTGCAGCGGCGATGGTGTGCGCGAACGTGTTAGCAAGGACAGACTGCGTGGTCTGCGCATCTTTGATATCACCGATATCAAGAACCCCAAGTACGTCGCGAATGTGCAGACATGCCGCGGATCGCACACACATACCGTCGTAGAGGACCTTAAGGATCCGAGCAACGTGTACGTGTACATCTCGGGTTCAGCAGGCGTTCGTCCGGCGGAAGAAATGCCGGGCTGTGTGAACGCGAGTCCCGACACCGACCCCAATTCTGCGCTGTTCCGCATTGAAGTAATTAAGGTTCCCGTCGCAAATCCGCAGGCGGCAGCAATCGTGAACTCCGCCCGCATCTTTGAAGGACTCGTCGAGCCACCGCGGCACGGTGCGACGCCCTTCGAAAGAGAAGAGCAGAAGAAAGCGCTTGAAGCGGCGAAAGCCCGTGGCGATTTTGTCGCCGAGATTCAGGGACAGACCATTGTGTTGCCACCGCAGTTCACGCGTCCCATGCTTGATTCAGTGGTAAAGGCGCGTGGTGGTGCAGGAGCTGCAGCTGCTACGGCCGCCGACAGTGCGGCGCTGCGCGCGGCGATTCCGGCAATCGTTGCCAGGCAGTTCGGTGGCGGCGCCGCTGGCGGATCACGCACTGGCCCAACCCAGTGCCATGACATTACGGTGTATCCGCAGGTCGGTCTCGCCGGTGGTGCGTGCGAAGGCTACGGTTTATTGCTCGACATCAAGGATCCTGCCAATCCCAAGCGAATCGCCGCCGTGGCGGACTCGAACTTTGCCTACTGGCATTCGGCGACGTTTAACAACGATGGAACGAAAGTCCTGTTCAGCGATGAATGGGGCGGTGGTGGCCAGCCCAAGTGCCGTGCATCAGATCCCAAGGAATGGGGAGCGAATGCAATCTTTACGATTGAGAACGGCAATATGAACTTCAAGAGTTACTACAAGCTTCCGGCTCCGCAGACCTCACTTGAAAACTGCGTGGCGCACAACGGTTCGCTGATCCCGATTCCCGGCCGCGACGTCATGGTGCAGTCATGGTATCAGGGCGGGATCTCGATCTTTGATTGGACAGATGCGTCCAAGCCGTACGAACTCGCCTACTTCGATCGTGGTCCGTCGGATTCCACACGCATGGGCCCCGGCGGAACCTGGTCGGCGTACTGGTACAACGGCGCGATCGTTTCGTCGGAGATGGCGCGTGGGCTTGATATAGCTGAGTTGACGCCGAGTGAGTTCATTTCACAGAACGAAATCGACGCAGCCAAGACGGTGAAGATGGAGTATCTGAATGCGCAGGGTCAGCCGCAGATGGTGTGGCCCCCGAGCTTCGCGCTGGCCCGCTCGTTTGTGGATCAGCTGGAGCGGTCGAAGTGCCTCAGCGGTGCACGTATCGCCGCTATTCGCAGCGGGCTCACTGCGGCCGAAGGGCAGGGTGCAACAGCTCGCCGTGATGCACTGACACAGATGACGACACAGATCGAAGCGGACGCTCGTGGGTCATGCGATGCGCCACGTGTGCAGATGCTGCAACGTGCCGTGCGCGACCTGGCGGGTGGCGTGGCGTAAGCGCTGAGCATTGCAGGTTGCAGGGGCCGGCTGCACGTTTTGTGCAGTCGGCCCTTTTCCCTTCGGAGGGGAGCATGCGCTCGTGGCTGCGTGTTGTGATTCTGTGCGGCGTCATACCCGGTGCTGCCGTGTCCTGTGATCAGCGTGGAACAGGCGACACCGTGTCGGCACAGTGGTCAGTGGATTCTGTGCCAGCGCTTGTCATCAGGAGCAGTGAGGACACGGACAGCGTAACGCTGGCAATGGTGACGGGTGCGAGCCGTTTGCCGGATGGAGACATCCTCGTTAGTGATGTGAACGACTACGGCTTACTGCGATTCAACAGTGATGGTCATCTGAAAGCGCGCGTTGGCCGCAAGGGTGCCGGTCCCGGTGAGATTGAGTACGCGGCGCGTCTGTTTCGTTGTGGCGATTCGCTGCTTGTTAATGACATCGCGAACCGACGCATCTCCGTGTTTACCACCGATGTGATGCACGTCCGTGCGTTTACCTTTGGCGTCGAGACCGCTGGTCGAATGCCCTACCAGTCTGCCTGCAACTCGCGCGGGACATTTATCCACTATGGGTGGGAGAACCCTCGCGACATCCGGGAGGGTGCGTATCGCAAGAACGTGGACTTCTGGCTGAGTCCGTCTGATGGCTCTGCGGGAAGCTACGTGGGGGCGTTCCCCGGATCCGAGCGATTCGGCACTGTTCGGGGTGGTGGTGGAAGCGGTCCCCTGCCATTGGGAAAGCAGAGTGTGATCGCGATCGGGAGTGACCGAGCATATATCGGTACAGCTGATCGCTATGAGTTTCTTGTGGTGGATCTCGCGGGTAAAGTCATCGATACGTTGCGGCGCGACATCGCGGTACGCAACACAACGCCGGATGACATCGCGGACGCCAAAGCGAGGGAGAAGGCGGGACTCAATCCTCGGCGCGCGGCGGCAATTGACGAGTGGTATGCCACTCTGCCCTTTCCGGCAACATTACCGGCGTATGCAGCGACCCTGGTCGACTCGCATGATTTAATCTGGGTACAGGATTTCGCGGGCAGCGACTCTCCATTGATCGGTTGGACGGTCTTCGACCGGGTCGGGAGCATTGTGGCGGCGCTTTCACTTCCCGCCAATCTTGAAGTCTATGAAATCGGCGAGGAGTACGTGCTGGGGCGCTACCTGGACCCTGATGTGGGCGAACCCGAGGTACGTCTCTACCGGCTCCGTCGAGGGACCACGCCGAATCCATCAGCCAAAGGCCAACCGTGAGCTGGTGTAGCCCGAGTCAGGGCTGCCAAGTCCAATGGTGTCTTCACTCCCACGATCCTCCCCCTTTCCGTTGAGTGACAAGTCATGCGACCGACAAAGGCCCTGCGTCCGCTGTAGCTGAATGTGATGGTCGAGCCTGTGCGCGATACATTACTCAGCGAACCGCTGCCAGTGAGCGGCTGGGTCTGGGACTGGCCGTTAATTACACAGGTCACCGTCGACGACCGGCTGGTCGCGATCGAACCGCTGAGTGTGCCGCCTTGGAGAATGGCATTGAGCTCTGTCTTTCTGGGATGAGGGAAATCGAGTGGAGTTCGGCTCTCATCACGTAGAGCGCAGTTTGTGAGCGAATGCGGACAGTGGCGTTTTCACCCCTGATTCGGCACAAGTCGGGCTGGCCTTGCTGGCTTCCGTACCAACGCCAACGCCACTAACCGTCCTTACGGAACGCTTCGAACCGCAAATAGGTCAGGGAGGGAGGATATGGAGTAAAGATCCTCTCTTCAAGATCGAAGGTCACCCACACGGTTCCGTCATGAGCCCATGTCATTCAGCTGCATTCGTTCTCGTTGCATCCGGATTCCTCATCCCGGGCCGGGTATGTCGGGGTCAGGATGCGATGTTCCGCGGTGGCCCGACGCATGAAGGCGTCTACGAGTCCGCTTCTCCAACGCTGGCGACGCTGGTCTGGAAGTTCAAAACCGGTGGTCGGGTCCTCTCGTCACCTGCAGTCAGCGGGGCCCGGCTGTACGTAGGGAGTTCAGACGGTAAGCTGTACGCAATTTCCCGTTCTGATGGAGCTGAACTGTGGACCTTCGCGACAAACGGCCCCGTTGCATCCTCGCCGGCCGTACACGGTGGACTCGTATACTTCACGAGTGTTGACGGCAAAGTGTATGCGGTGGATGCGGCAACCGGTAAGCAGCGTTGGGCATTCACGACCCGGGGAGAGCGGCGCTTCACGGCACCGGGCATCCATGGTGCGATTCCCAGAAACGAGCGCATGCCCGATCCGTTTGATGTGTTTCTCTCCTCGCCCACCGTTGTGGGTGGTACCGTGTACGTTGGCAGTGGCGATCAGGGTGTGTACGCGCTTGATGCGGTAACAGGCGAGCTGCGATGGCGGTTCGATACAGGAGATGTCGTACACGCCTCCCCGGCTGTTGCGAACGGCTTAGTGTACATCGGAAGTTGGGATCGCAACCTGTACGCGATTGATGCCAACACGGGTCGCGAGCGATGGCGATATACCACGGGGAACGATACGACCATCTACAATCAAATCGGAATCGCCAGCTCGGCGGCCATCGCTGGCGGACGTGTTTTCGTGGGAGGGCGCGACGGGCATTTCCACGTGGTGGATGCACTGACTGGCAAACTCAAGTGGGTACACGACAACAAGGGGGGCTGGACTATCGGTTCGCCGGCAGTGCGGGATGGAGTTGTTTACTTCGCGACGTCAGATGGTCGGCGCTTCAAGGCGCTCGATGTCGCGACCGGTGCGGCGCGTTTCGACGTCCCCAACAATGCCATCTCCTTTGCATCACCT
>JBGTBX010000112.1:0-1746 GCA_041749115.1 Gemmatimonadaceae bacterium | reverse complement strand
GGAGACAGGAAGTGGAAGTTTCCCGCGGAAGTACGTGGCTGGACCTGCCGGTGAGGGGCATTGTTCGAGGGCGATGGGAAGTATCCAATTACGACGTGAACGAAGCCGTACCCGCGCAAACGAAGCTTCTTCCGCGATGGAGTTCGTTGCCGCGCGATTTGCTGGCGGCGTATCCGTTCCAAAGGCGAACGATAGATGCACTCCCGCCAGAGATTCGTGTGGCGTCGTCTGAGGATGTTGCGCGCGCGAGGTTGCAGGCTCAAGCAGCGGTGACTGCGGCGCTGCTCGCCCGACCTGTTCGCGCATCGGTGACGGCGCGCGGTATCAGCGACTTCGCACGATTCTCACGTATGGAGGGGCTGAGCGTCGGTGCGGGCGCGTCGCACGTCACACGGAGCGGTCTACGACTCTCCGCACGCGGGCGGTATGGATTTGCCGATAAGGAACCGAAGGGTCAATTCGCGATCGGGCGGGCGTCGGCATTCGAACGTGCACCCCGTGTGCAAATCTTCGCTGAGCGTGATTATCGCGACCTCGCGCCGCCTGAGCGGGCAGGGGTGACGAACTCGCTCGCCGCGCTGGCGTTTGGAAGTGATTACACCACCCAGGTCGACACGCGCGGAGCCGGCATTCTGTTGCGTGGTGTACCGAACGACGCGTCGACCCTGCGTGTGGCATGGGAGCAGACGTCGCCGTTGAGCGTTGCGGCGTCGCCGATAAGCGGAGAATTCGCTGCGACACTCGATGCGTGGGAAATGCGCGGTGTCCGTGCCGAGCTTCGCGGTACCGGCGGTTGGATTGCCGACGGTAATCGCAGCACAAACGGCCGCTGGACCGTTACTGCCGAACTAGGCGTACTCGCGGGGAGTGACGGATTGGAGCGGGCGGTTCAACCAGTCGTCGCACGAGCGTATGGCAATCTTTCGCTGACACGCCCCGTTCGAGGTGATCGCACCCTGGGATTTGAGACCTATTGGGGTGCCGCCGGCGGTCGTGATTTACCGCCGCAGTGGCTGGTGTTTGCCGGCGGACCGCTGTCGGCGCCGGGTTACGATTTCCACTCGTTTGCGACGCGTGCCTTCGTGTCGCAACGGGTCGAGTTCCGGCAGCCCGTTCCTGCTCCGGCGTTTCCACTTGGTCGATTTGGAAAGGCACCGCCCCATGTCACACTGGCGCCGTTCCTTCAACTCAGCGCGACAGCGTCGGGTCTCGGTGTCGACAGCTCAATAGCCGGAGCGCGATACCATCGCGGTGCCGGGCTATGGCCTTCCGCTGGCGTCGGAGTGCTGTTCTTTTTCGATCTCGTGCGTGCAGACTTTTCGCGCGGTCTCAACAATGGCCGCTGGATTTTTTCGCTCGACATCGATCGAGGATTCTGGGGAATACTCTGAGTTCGTCGAACACGTCACTCCCGTCACGCTACGATCGCGCATACTTCGAGAAGTGGTATCGCAATCCTCAGTCGCGCGTGAGAACGCGCGCCGAACTTCACCGACAGATTGCCTTTGTACTTCACGCGGCCGAGTGGATACTAGGTCGCCCGGTTCGAAGTGTTCTGGATGTTGGATGTGGAGAGGCGAATTGGCGATCACCGTTGCTGAAATTTCGGCCTGGTTTGCATTACGATGGAGTTGATCCAAGCCGCTACGCAGTTTCCAAGTATGGCAAGAAGCGAGGCATTCAACTGGGCGGCATTTCTGATCTCCATCGGCTGAAATTACGGGGTAGCTATGATCTAGTGGTGTG
>JBGTBX010000111.1:0-11402 GCA_041749115.1 Gemmatimonadaceae bacterium | reverse complement strand
TGTCAATGAATGTTCTCTCTCGAACCCTTCCGAGTCTCCGCGGCGGCGGTCAGGCGCTCGCAGTCGCCGGTGGTGAGGCGACGGCGATCTTCATCGCAGGAAATTGAGCCGCATTGACGAGGATCTCAGCTGGTCGCAGCTTCCATTCGTCAGCGGGAGGGCAGGAATAGTCGGCAACGCGGGTTCACACTCGGTCGACGGGAGGTGGCACGATGAGCACCGCATATCAGGCAGTCGGCACCAGCACGAAGGCGCCATTTACGCTCAAGGTGCATCGCGGAGACGGCATGGCGCTGCTTGCGATGAACTGGCGCAGGGCAAAGCCGCCGAGGGACTTCGTTGGCTTCGCGATTGAGTTTCGCGAACCCGGCAGCAAGAAGTTCTGGGCACTCCGGAATCGCATCGGCTTCGCGGGCCAGCGCACGAAAGCATCGGACCCGTCCATTGAGAGCACGCGCGCGCCGTTTCAGAAATTCCGCTGGGTGCATTTTCCAGGAAATGCCGAGAAACCGGGAAAGTTCACCTACCGTGTGACAGCGATGTTCATGGATGTCACTGGAGCATTAAGCAAAGGCGGGACTCAAACGGCGTCGATCGCGCTGATGCGTGAGACGATCCCCGGTAAGATCAACGTCGCCTTCACCCGTGGTTTCGTTTCATCACAGGCATTTGTTCAGCGTTTCGCACCGGACGGCGTGATATCCACCCTCGTCCCGGATTCAGGCAAAAAGGGACTGGAGTTCAAGGCGACGCACAAGAAGGCCAAAGAGGCGCACGATTGGATGGGTTTCGAAGCTCGCTCGGCAATCAACGAACTTCTGGATGAGGCGATCAAGAAGAAGGCCGAAGTGCGGGTGATCGCGTATGAGCTCAACCTCCCTGAAATCCTGAGCCGACTGCTGAAGTTGAAGTCCCGTCTCAGGATCATCATCGACGATTCGACGCCTGAGAAGCGCACGACGGAGTCCCCGGAGGGGAGAGCCGCAGCGAAGCTCATGAAATCCGCTGGCGCGGGCAACGTTAAGCGGCAGCACATGGGGGGCTTGCAGCACCACAAGTCGATCGCCGTCCGCGGAAAGAGCATCAACAAGGTCATCTACGGTTCGACGAACCTTTCATGGCGGGGCCTGTACGTGCAGTCCAACCACGCTGTTGTCGTCGACAGCAAAACTGCCGCAGACGACTATTTCGACACCTTTGACGCGTACTTCGCGGCGACGAGGGCTGCCGACTTCAAGAAGTCGACGTTCGCAGCAGGGTGGCATTCTCTGGGCATTGGCGGCGTAAACGCGAAGGTGAGTTTTTCGCCGCACACGGAGGCTGAAGGAGTTCTCGAAGACGTCGGTAAGGATATCGGCAAAGCGAAGTCCAGCGTTCTCTTCTCACTCGCGTTCCTCGGGCAAACAACAAAAGGTCCCATAGGCCCTGCACTCGGCAAACAGATCAAGAGCAAGACGGTGTTCACGCTCGGCATTGCCGACGCGAGGGTGAAAGCGGGAAACCTGGGTGTCACCGTGCTCAGTCCCGACAACCAGCGCCGCGTCGTGAGATCCTCAGCGCTTACCGGCAACGTGCCTGCGCCATTCAGCAAGGAGCCGTCAGGACTCGCAGGCAGCGGCGGCCAGCATCGTGGCACGCGTATGCACCACAAGTTTGTGGTGCTCGATTTCAACACGAGCGACGCCCGCGTCTACTTCGGATCATACAATTTCTCCGAGCCGGCCGACACCAAGAACGGAGAGAATCTGGTGGTAGTCAGGGACAGGGCCGTGGCGACCAGCTTTATGATTGAAGCGGTACGTCTGTACGATCACTACCGCTTTCGCACGGCAAGCGAGGAGGCAAAGGACGAGGGCCACAAGGTGTTGGAGCTGCGAAAGCCGCCGACGCTCGCGACAGCAAAGCCGTGGTGGCAGCGGGATTGGGACGACCCGGCCAGAAAACGGGATCGCGAGCTGTTCGCGTAGACGCGTACCCGCACCACAGCGGCGTCGTGCGCCGACCTTGGTGCGGGCCCATCGGTCAATGGTAGCTGCGTGGGTGAAGCCGTGCTCCGTGCCCCGGTGGCCAGGAGGGACCGCAGATTATTGCAGGATCGCCTTCACATCGTCGGGCAACACACCGGTCATCTCCCAGCGCAGCAACGACGCCGGGATAAAGCCCGATGCGTTGAGTGTGTCCATGAAATCACGCATCACAAAAGCGTCGCCGAGCTGCCGCTTACGCTCCATGATCAGTCGATCGAGCTCAATCTTGCCGATGACATAGCTGATTCCGTAGCCGGGTTGACGCAAATACAGGTGCTGTTCATTACGCACGGTGCGGCCTTCCAGAGGCAACCAGCCTCGAGGTGTATGCGACGACGTGTTCACTGCGGCCTGTTCGATGTCCCAGTGGTTCGCGTGCATGTGCAGGTCGCCGAGTGCCCGGGCGGCGCGTTGTGCGAGAAGGATGTAGACGAGCTCACGTGACCGCGGATTGTGATCGAACATGCCGGCCTGCAGCATGAGCTCTTCCCACGCCGTCGCGAGACCTTCGGTGCGAGTAATGAAGATGTTGTAGAGCGACGGGAACTTGCGAATGGAACTGGATGGTGGATCAAAAACCATCCATGCCTTATCGAACCAGTGGTAATAGTGGGTGCGCATCACTTCGGGATCGCGGTAGTCTACTTCACTGAAGAACTCGCGCGGGCCGGCTCTGTATCCACTCACATGTTGACGCAGTGAGGGTTCCATGTATTCCTTAACGGTCAGGATTTCGCGATCGCGAAGGAACGCCATGTAGCGCGAAATCTCCGCGCTGGTGCGTTGTGTGAACTGCGCGGAGTCGGCGATGGGTAGCTGAACCGGAAGGTGGGCGTTGCGCTTTTCTTCGAACGCGAGATTGGACCACGAACGCGCCAACTCGCGCTCCATCAACATCACAACCTGGTCCCATGAATACGGAAGCAGCATGACGTTACGCAGGTACCAATTGTAGTTCTCGATGCCAACGCCTGAGCTATCGGTCTTCATCGGCGCCTGAACATCAAGCCACGACGCGAGCGAGTCAGTCGCGGCAATGGCCCGATCGGTGGTGCTCTTCAGCAGAGTGTATTCAGGGGGCAGCTTGTCTCCGAAGGCCTTCAGCGCTGCGCTCTGTGACTTGATGGCCTGCGTGCCATAGATCCAGAGGTCCTTTTGATTGCCGGTCAGGTTGGTGCGCGCCTGTTGCAGCAATCCGGGAATGGCGCGCAGTCCCGAGTCGAGTTGTGCGACGGCAGAGGTGGAATACGGCAGAGAATGTTCCCACGCTTCGATCGATCCCACGGCGAAGTGACCTTCGCGCAGGGGTTGATCACTTTCAGAATTGAAAAAGGTGACGTAGAAGCCGGGATTGTTCTGCCATGGCCGCAGTACCCGCTGATCAAAGTCGAGGCCGTTCATTTCGGCGCGCACGAGGTGATAGTCCACTTGCTGTGGAACTGGCCAGCCACTGGGATCGATGGCGGCGAGGCGGGCCTGCATGCCGAGCAGCTGAGTATTCTGCGTGGCCATCGCGGCGGTGGTGTAGTCGGGGACGCCGGCCGCACGTGCGGGCGCCTGCGTGTTGCGCCACTCAACGAAGAGCGTGCTGAGATCGTTGTAGTTATTGCTACGCACGACGTCTGTCGCACCGGTACCGCCAGCGGAACACCCGATTGTCAGGGCAGTAAGGGCGAGCAGCGAGCGTTCGAAAGTGTGGCGCATGGTGCGGCTCCTGTGACTCGATTGGAGTGAAACATGGAGATGAAATTGTCCCGCCATGAGCGTCGCGCGTCAAGAGTTGGCACTCGTTAGGCAGGCAGGAGAGTCAAGTTCGTGGTGCTGCGCATCTTGCGCAACTACCAGTCACGTTCATATATTCGCGGTCGGGTAACACGTCACCCGCGCAAGAGGATTTGTTTGAGTTCAAGTCGAAGGCAGTTCCTCAAGAGCAGTTCGCTCGCCGCGGCAACCATCGGCATCGGTTCGCGTCTCGGTGCACAGAACATTGAAGGGGGACTCTTCTCTCCTTCGTCCCCGGACGCCCCACTCAATCCCGCAGATCCCGCGCTCAAAGAGCTGGCGATGATCGCGATTGATGCCGCCAAGGGCGCCGGCGCCAACTACGCCGACGTCCGCTTCTCGCGCAATCGGTCGCAGAATCTCTTCACGCGTGAGCGTCGCGTGCAAGGCATCAGCGATAACGACACGTTTGGTTTCGGGGTGCGCTCACTGGTCAACGGCACCTGGGGTTTCGCCGCTTCGGGCGACGTAACCAAAGAAGAAGTCGCTCGTGTGGCGCGCCAATCGGTTGAACAGGCCCGCGCGAACCGCGTTGCGCAGCTCAAGCCGGTAGAGCTGGCTCCCGCTCCTGCAACACCCAACGGTGAATGGAAGAGCCCGATCATCACCGATCCGTTTGACGTCGCGATCGAAGACAAAATCGCGCTGCTGCTGGCCGCGAACGAAGCCGCGTTGAAGGTCAGCGGACTTCGCTTCGTTTCATCGTCGATGTTTTTCCTGCGCGAAGAAAAGACGTTCGCGAACACGGACGGCACGTTTACGGCGCAAACGATTTATCGTGCGCTGCCTTCGATGAACATGACAGCGGTTGCCGCGGGCGATTTTCAATCCATCAGCTCGTACGAAATTCAGCCGATGGGTCGTGGGTACGAGCACGTCACCGATGCAAAGCTGATTGAGAATGCGCCGCGATGGGCCAACCTCGCAGTCCAGAAACTTTCGGCAAAGCCGGTGGACGTTGGTCGTTACGATCTGCTCCTGCATCCTTCGCACCTCGGTCTGACGCTGCACGAAGCAATTGCACACCCCACTGAACTCGATCGCGCGTACGGCTTCGAAGCCAACTACGCCGGCACCTCATTCGTGTCCCCACCCGAAGCGATGCTCGGCAAGTTCCGCTTCGGCCCCGACTTCATGAATGTCGTCGGCGATCGATCGCAGCCGGGATCGCTCTCCGCCGTGGGCTGGGATGATGAAGGCGTGAAGCCCGAAGAGTTTCACATCATCAAGAACGGATTGGTGAACGATTACCAGACCACGCGCGAACAGGCGATGTGGCTCGACTGGTGGTACAAGTCGCAGGGCCGCGAGACGCGTTCGCATGGCTGCTCCTACGCGCAGTCGTGGGCCGACGTACAGTTCCAGCGCATGCCGAACGTTTCGCTGCTTCCGGGCGAAAAGGATCTTTCGTGGGACGACATGATCGCCGCAACAGACCGCGGCATCGCCATCCTCGGCGATGGATCGTTCTCCATTGATCAGCAGCGGTACAATGCGCAGTTCGGCGGGCAGGTCTTCTATGAAATCCGTGGCGGCAAGATCGTCGGGATGCTCAAGGACGTCGCTTACCAGATTCGCACGCCGGAGTTCTGGAACGCCTTGGATATGCTCGGCGGCAAGAGCAGCTATGAGCTCTGGGGTGCATTCGGAGACGGTAAGGGTCAGCCGGCGCAATCAAACTCGATCTCGCACGGGTGCCCGCCCACGCGGCACAAGCAGATCAACATCATTAACACCGGTCGCCAGTCGTGAGCGCTCTTCGATCACTCCTGCCCGCGGCGCGCATTCTCTCGCGAGCCGAAGTTGAAGCCCTCGCGAAACGTGTCCTTTCGTTTTCGACGGCCGACGCCGCGCGCGTAAACATCTCGACCGGAAGTCGCGGCAATACCCGATTCGCAGTCAATCAGATCTCCACCGGTGGCGATAACTACAACACGTCCGTCACCGTATTGAGCTGGATGGGGAAGCGAAGCGGTTCAGTGACGACCAACAAGCTAGACGATGCGTCGCTCAAGGATGCCGTTCAGTTGAGTGAGCGGTTGGCCCGGCTGTCGCCCGAAGATCCCGAAGCAATGCCGGAGTTGCCACCGCAGCAGTACCAGGAAGGTGGCGGATGGAGTGATGTGACTGCTGCGCTGGAGCCAGGCACTCGCGCCACGGCAACGCGCGCCATCACCGATGCCTCTCGCGAAGCTGGTTTAATTGCGACTGGTTATCTGGAGACGCAAGCGACGGCAAACGCGGTCGCAAATACCAATGGCCTGTTCGGTTATGATCGGCGCACCGCGCTCGCGTTCACCACGACCGTCCGCACGCCGGATGCTACGGGTTCAGGCTGGGCCGGTGCTGCGTCGCATGACTGGTCCACGATAGATCCGAAGGGACTCGGCGCTCGCGCGATTTCCAAGGCGCAACGTTCGAAGAATCCCGTCGCCATCGAGCCCGGTCGTTATACGGTCGTGCTTGAACCAACTGCGGTTGGCAATCTGGTACAGCTGATTGCCGGAGCTGCAGGGGCGCGTAACGCCGACGAAGGGCGTTCGTTTTTCTCGAAGCCAGGTGGCGGAACCAAGATCGGGATGAAGGTCATTGACGAACGCGTGACCATTGAGTCGGATCCCTTCGATCCCGCCACGTACGGGTCACCATTCACCAACGACGGTCAGGCAGTGAAGAAGACCGTCTGGATTGAGAACGGTGTCTCAAGGAACCTCGCATACGATCGTTACTGGGCTCAGCAGAAAGGAAAAGAGCCGACGCCACAGTCAGGCACGCTGCGCATGTCAGGCGGCACCGCATCGCTCGAAGAGCTTATCGCGTCGGTCGAGCGCGGGCTCCTCGTGACACGCTTCTGGTATATCCGCCCCGTTGATCCGCGCACGATTCTATATACCGGTCTCACACGCGACGGGACTTTCCTGATCGAAAAAGGAAAGATCACAGCGGCGGTAAAGAATCTTCGCTTCAACGAGTCGCCCATTTTCATGCTCAACAATCTTGAGATGTTAGGCCGACCGGAGCGAGTGAGTGCCAGTGAATCAGGTGGTCCGGGGACAGCAATTGTGGTTCCTGCGATCAAATGTCGCGAGTTCAACTTTACTAGTTTGAGTGACGCTATATAGATTATGCGCGTCCACAGATGTATTCGATTTTACGTCAGGCATGTACACGATTGCTTGAGGTGAAGCGAGCAGGTGTTCGACCGCAGTGGCAGGACCATCGCATAGCGCTGCTGTTAGGCGCGAAGGAACAGCCGGACGGATCATTGTCCGGTTGCTGCCGAGCGCTCCACCGGGGGAGCGTACCGGCGTCCACTCAAGCCTTGGAGTAATTCCTCATGGCTGCGAAGAAGAAAGCAACAAAGAAGAAAGCGGCGAAGAAGCCGGCGAAGCGAGCTGCAAAGAAGACCACCAAGAAGAAAGCAGCAAAGAAGGCGAAAAAGCGCTAGTTGCTTTGAGCCAGTAAAAAAAGAAAAGCCGGCGCTCTTGCGTCGGCTTCTCTTTTTTCCCCCGTGGCGCCAAGGATGTTTGACGAGATCGCCAAGTGGACATATGCTTTTGGCATGCGAACTCTCCGTCAGGTTCTCGTGGCCGTGGTACTGCTCACCGTGCACGGCGACGCCGTACAGGCGCAGGCAGCAGAGCAGAGCGTAAGGCTGAGCAAACTGCTCGCAACGTTTCTCGCCGATTCGGGGGTGCGTACCCAGGGTCTGCGGTGGACAACCGGTAACGACCTGCCGATTCGATGGAAGACAGCGGCTCCGGTGCGTAATGACAACCCTGCCGCGGTGCGCGCTGGCTCAACACTGATGCGCATCGGGACTGCACGAGTTTCGATCGGCGATTCAGCCACGCTGCCGATTGACATTGTGCTCTACGGCGCACCCGTGGGCCTAACGCGCTCCTCCTTCTATCTGTCCAATATGCAGGTTGATCTGCAGACAGGCGGCGGTTTTTTCATGACGCGGGAGATGGTCGACGAGAACCTGCGCGACGAGGGCATTACGCTGCAGCCACTCAAGTGCAGTCGCGAGAAGGAGGGGGCATCGTACGGTAATCTCATCGATGCAATGCGTGCTCCGGGCAAGACGGCGTCGGGGCTTTGCTGGACATGGGACAATCCTCGCGACGGCCCAACGCTCGGACTCACGTTACTTTATCGTCGCGCCGAGATGTCTGAGGTCGAATGCAACTCGCCATGAAGTAGTGCCGCGAGTTACCGTGAAAAAAGAAATGGGCCGACGCGTATGCGCCGGCCCTCTCTGTTGATAAACGCAGGAACTAAGCAGGCGTGAGCGTTGTGGTGCCCGCGGGTTCCTGCTCAGATCCCCACACGTACGCCGAGAACGCCGGCGTTGACTGAGGTGTGCGAGATCCCTGCGAAATGACGATGCCGACCGGTTCTTCGGCTGCTTCGATCTGACGAGGTTTTTTCATAGTGGCACTCTGCCTATCGATGTTGTTGAGCTACGTGTGCTGCAGCGTTGGTAAAGGTCCCAGCGAAACGGCCGCACCCAGCGAGAACGGTTCGCGGGTATGCGGCCGGGGGCGCGATTGCCGCCACCGGGTCTTATCAAGGGCATGAGCCGTGCCGCGATACTATGACACCTGATGTAGCACGATTCCCCCGTGGCGAGTTACGCGCGCGGGGGCTCGGCGGTTTCGATCGTCGTGGAAGGACACAGGGCTGAAAGGACACCTGTGTCATTTTGCGACACGCAGGATCTCTACTGGATGCCTTTGCGGGCGACGAAGCTTTGCTGATCGTCGCCGAGTGAAATGTCCCAGCCGTCGTAGTGCGCGCGAAGTTCGTCAAGCGACAGAGCATTGGCGCCAGCCACGATCGTCTGGACGAGATGCACGCCGCCGTCGAGCGTAGCGCTCTTGAGGATGTCGATTACGCGGTCGCGCTCGGCGGCTGTCAGATTCTGGAACGCCAGGCCATTTGACACCACGGCATTGAGTGGTTCATCGGGGAACCACGAATAGAGCGAGCTGACCATGCCACTCACTCGTGAGGTCAGTCCGGCGTGGCTTGCAGCGCTCATCACGCGATCGACTATATCCTGATCTTCATCGACTGCGGTGACCTGACAACCATGCGCTGCGAGGAACAGTGCCGCGCCTGGAACGGCGGAGCCGAGCAGGAGCACGCGCGCGTCGCTGTCTGAGGGAATGGCTCGGACGATGGGCGTCGCGAGGGTGAAGCCCCAGTGTTCGGGGTTGCGGTACTGTGCGAGTAACTTGATACGGCGGCGGCGCCAGGTGGCGTAGGCCGGGAGGCGGAGGCGCTTGAAGATGATGCGATCGACTTCGGTGCAGAGCAGCACTTCGTCGAAGCCCGTCTGTACGGCGCCGCGGATATTGGTCACGGCTTCATCGCCGATACGGAGCATGGCGGAGCGCGGAATCGAGTCTTTGTAATTCTCGATCTCCGCTTCCACGAAGAGTTCGTACTCGTGCTTGAGCGATCGCTGCAAGGGTGACGCCATGCACTCCGTTATGTGGGCTGCAATAAAATACAGGTACACTCGTCAGGCGCGCAAGAGTAATTTGCTACTTGGGTGCATTCACTCGTGAGGCGGCAACACTCGTCAGGCAGAAGCACATGAGCATTCCAGTTCAACTCCGCGGCGGCATCTGGTACGGTGATCTGCGGCACATGGATCACCCCGAGTTCATTGCAGTCTACGGCGCCGAGTCCGCCGACGGCCTGATTCTGGTGGACCCGGGTCCGTCGTCATGCCGCGGGGTGCTCGAGGATCTGCTGCGTGCTCATGGTGCAACCATCCGTGATATCCGCCACGTGTTTCTGACGCACATTCATCTGGACCATGCAGGCGCGACCGGGACACTAGTTCGTCAAGAGCCCCGCATCACCGTGTATGTGCACGAACACGGGGCGCGTCATCTCGTCGATCCTACGCGTCTCCTGGACAGTGCACGGCGCATCTATGGTTCAGCAATGGAGACGAGGTGGGGTGCGTTCGAGCCGGTGCCGGCGGACCGACTGCGCGTGCTGCGTGGTGGAGAACGTCTGACGATTGGCGGGCGTCGCTTAGTGGCGGAGTACACTCCCGGGCATGCGATCCACCACCTTGCCTGGCTCGACGAGCACGAAGGGGTCGCGTGGACGGGTGATGTGGCTGGTGAGGGGTCGCAGCATGGCACTCCGCCATTGCCAGTTGCGCCGCCGCCGGACATCGACCCGGACCAGTGGTGCCGGAGCATTGATCTCGTCGAGTCATGGGGAGCTGAGCAGTTGTTGCTTACCCATTTCGGGCCGGTCACGAATCCGTCCGCACACCTCGATCAATTGCGCAGTCGCCTGGAGTCGTGGTCTCTTCACGTGAAAGAGCTCGTCGAAGACACCGGTCGCGACGACAAGGTGCTCGCCGAACAGTTCACCGAAGAGGAGACGGCGCGCGTCATGAGCGGCCTGAGTGTTGAGCAGCAGGCACGAGTGCACGTGTCCGGCATTCGTTCATCGTGGGACGGCCTTGCACGCTATTGGCGGGTGCGCGCGGCGAGAGCTGAGGCTATCGCCGCGGCTGCTCGCGCGGAGCGCGTCGAGGAGTGAGCGGTCGAGCTGCGGCGCCACGTGACGAACGAACGCAGGCGGTGACCCCTGTGCTGGTCCGTTGCGTCAGTGCCGCGAAGCCGTCCGCCGAATCCAACTCGACTGCAACTCGTGCCTGAACTGCCTGAGGTCGACGAGGCCGCGCGGCGCGCGCGTGAGGTGCTCGTGGGGCGCGAGATCCGGCGCGTTGTTGTGTTGCATCCTTCGCAGCGCCGTTCCCTGCCTCTTCGCGCCTGCAGGCAGCTGGTTGGTCAGGAGGTGGAAGGAATTGCGAGGCGAGGCAAGTATCAGCTGATCGCCCTAACGAGCGGGAGCACACTGCTGGTCCACTTTCGGCTGAATGGCGACTGGGTGCATGCCCAGACTGGCGAGGAACTGCCCGCGCACGCGCGCATCGTTCTTGAGATGGTGGGGGGAGACAGTTTGGTCCTGACAGACAGTCGTGCACTTTGCACGATGACGCTGCACGCGCCGGGTGAGGTGCTGCTCGCGGATCTTGGTCCGGACGCGATTGAGCCAGCGTTCAACGCGGAGTGGCTGGCCGCGCAGGTCGAGAAGCGCCGTATCGCGATCAAAGTGGTGCTGCTTGATCAGCGTGTTGTGGCGGGTGTCGGGAACATCTATGCGAGCGAGGCGCTGTGGGAAGCGCGTGTCAGTCCGCACGCAGTCGCTTCAAGCCTGCGGCGGGCACGTCTGGAGCGGATTGTGTCCGGCATTCGTTCAGTGATGGGCCGAGCCATGCAGGGAGCCCAGCGCTATTACGGGAGCGACGCGACGGTGCCTGCCGAAGTCGGGGTAGATGAACCGCAACGCTTTAACGTCTACGATCGCGAAGGAGACGCGTGTATGCGCTGCGGGTCGGCGATTCGCCGTGAGGTTCAGGCAGGGCGGAGCACGTATTGGTGCGGGAAGTGCCAGCGGTAACCGACAGCATCACCGGCCCTACTGCCTGGCATCACGCATGAATGGCTGCACCCAGGCCCTCTTTCCGTTCGATTCCATCACGACCGCACG
>JBGTBX010000110.1:0-3864 GCA_041749115.1 Gemmatimonadaceae bacterium | reverse complement strand
CGATCTCGATCGTGGCGGTGGCCGGCGTGACCGTCGCCGAGTCCGCCTCGGCTGGGGGGTCAACGTCGCCGTCGTCATTGCACGCGCCGAAGGTGTTGGGCGCCGGCGCATTCCAGCTGCCGTCGGCGTTCCGCTGGAGCGAATGGCCGATCGGCGTCGACGAGCCCTGGGCGACACCAATGTCTGTCGAGAGCAATCCGTTTGCCGGACCGCCGATCGCCCTGAACGTCCCCTCGTACGAGAGGAACTCGATGACTGCGCCAGCCGCGTCGACGAGCGCGATGCCGTCCGGACTGCCGTTCTGCATGCCGTCGGTGGCATAGTTCTGGACGATCACGCCGCGCGCGCCGCAGGTCGCCGGGATCGTCCCTGCGAGCGTGAAGGTCGGGTTGTAGACCGCGCCGCCGTTGCCGTTGTAGAGCACGATCCGCCAGCCGCTCACATCCGTACCGGCCGGTCCGGAGATCTCGATCGCCTCGCCGGCGTCCGTGCCGGCGTTGTCGTAGTGGATCTCGCTGATCCGCACCGCCGTCACCACGTGCGACGCCTTGCCTACCAGTCGCGTCGCGGCGTCAGACGCCGTGGGCCCTTCGTGGCCGCACGAGATGAGCGCAAAGGAGAGCGCGGCGAGCGAGCCGACGAGCGGGCGGATACGCATGGGTTCAGTTGTCCAGCTGAGGTGGGGGCGGATTGGCAGACCAAGTATACGACGTTGCGCGACGCAGGGAGGTAAAGGGCGCGAAAAGAGCGTGTAACGCACCGAAGGCTTCGTTCAGTACATCCAGCGGGCGTCGAAGTCCCTTACCTGGCGCGTGCTTCCAGGGCCTTCCCGGTTCATGACTCCCTCCTCTCGAGTGTGAAATGTGGATTTCCTTCCGTGGTGAACCGATTCCGGATTGTCCGGCGTGCATTCCGGAGTGTCCTGAGTCGGTTATCGGCGTGTCGGAACCCGTTCCGTGGCCACCGAGACGGATTCCGACGTTGCCGCTCTGCCATCCGCGTCTGAATGCGCGCGTTCTGACGCGTGGTGACCCGGCGTCGGGTCGTCCGGAACCGATTCCGTGCGTTGCGGAAACGATTCCGGGTGCTCCGAACTGCATTTCGGTGTGTGGTGAAGTCGTTCCGGAGCGTGGGGAATCGATTCCCGGATGTGGGGAAACGATTCCGAACTGTGGTGCGCCAAAGTTCTCAACATTCCAATCGATTCGCTCTCCTGGTGAAGCGATTCCGGGTTCTGGGGAAGCGATTCCGGGTTTCGGTGCGGGAATTCCGGGGCGCCCTGTCCAGTGTCCGTCCTTCGACTCTCCCTTCCTGCTGCCGCGCGACCGTTTGCCGGCCTGGCGGTGCAGGTTCCTGTGCGACGTCATTGCGATCTGTGTGGCCCTGTTAAGCAATTCGCTGCAGAGAAGGCGGAAATGATGGTGGCCCGCGCAGACGTGCCTCCTGCGTGTCATGTCGAGTCCCTCTAGTCATATCACCGGTTGAATCGGCGTTGGTGTGCGCATGAAACGGAGGACACATGAAACGCCGGCGGCTTCAACTCCTCGTCAGGCAGCGTTGACAGGATATATAATAAGTTGTATACTCGACGGTGCCTAAGGCTCTGCGATGGGTAGGGCGCTCCTTGGACGATCTGCGTGACTTTCCCGCGGAACCTCGACGCGAGGCAGGCCACCAATTGCATTTGTTACAGCTGGGTTTGGAGCCAGATGACTGGCGGCCCATGCCTTCGGTGGGGTCTGGCGTGGCGGAAGTCCGGATCCATGAGGATGGTGCATACCGAGTGTTTTACGTCACTAAATACGACGAAGCGGTGTACGTGTTGCACGCCCTTGAGAAGAAGAGTCAGAAGACGGCGCAACGCGATATCGATCTCGGTCGCGATAACCTGAGCGCGTTGAAGGCATGGCGAAAGGAGGAGGGACTGTGAAGAAGGACGTGAGCGCGCGAGTGCAGGTGCGGAAATCGAGCGGCAATGTCTTCGCGGACCTCGGTTTCGATCAGGATGAAGCTGAACACCTTCGCATTCGCTCTGCCTTGATGGCCACGCTTCGTGAGGTACTTGAGCAGCGAAAGCTTACTCAAGCCGAGGCCGCGGAACTGTTCGAGGTAAGCCAACCGCGTGTCAGTGACCTCGTGCGCGGCAAGATCGGCTTGTTCAGCATCGATATGCTGGTCGACATGCTCGCTCGGGCTGGCGTTCGCGTTGACGTCCGCACAACGGTCCTAGCGAAATAGCCTCGCACGTCTGCCTAACGCGATTGCAGTTGAGCTGCGGCGCCGCAGCCAAGCGCTATGATGCGCTAAGGATCGCGATCTCGCCAGCCATCGAACACGAACGGCTTGAGGATCGCTGGCAGCTCCAACTGCCCGTTAGGCTGCCGCCGCAATGGTGCGCGCCCGAGGCCGCTTGCACAACTTATGCTGATAGGAGAAGCTTGATGGCATCCTGGAGGTAATCGTAATGCGTGCAATGTTCCTATTGGCTCTAGTGGTAGTGGCGGCGTGCGCGCGTTCTGCGCGGAGTAACAGACCCAGTCCGGAGGTCACAAACTTCGCGGCGATCTGCGCCGAGGCCCCACAAAGGGACAAGAATGGCGTCGAGGGCTGCGTAATGAAGGACCAGCGGGCGATTATCGCGATGCCAGTGGACACGCTCCGGCGACCCTAAGTAACTCTACTGGGTCAGCCTAACTTGTTAATGTGCTGCAAGGGAGCCGGCGTAAGCAATCGCGAACTACTGCAGCACGATCAGGAATATCCAGCCCGATCCACTTCGCGTAAGGCGTCAACCCACTGCTGTAACGGCTTTATGCCGCAGTGAGCCGAATGCACCGCCCTTGATAGACCCGCGAAGTACACCGTAATACACGAAGCCCGCCTCAGCTGCTGGAGCGTTGATCCCTCAGTTCCTCCTTGGGCCGCCCTACCGCGCACTGCCTCCAATCACCATGGGCTGCGTCCACGCCACTTGCCCGTTCGAATCCATCACCTTTGCGCGCACGTACCCTTCGCTCCCTGTGATGTCGTACCGCGCGGTGCTCGATGCCACTTCCTTCAGCACCCGCCCCCCACTCCCTATAAACTGCACGCGATACTTCGCCATTAGCGATTCCTTCACCACGATCGTGATCCGCTCGGCTGTCGCCTCGTACGACGACAGCTCCACGCCGGTGGACGAATAGAAGTCGCCACGCTCCATCGCCTCGAGAATCTCCGTCGCCCGCAGCCGCGCCGCGCGCACGTAGATCCACCCCTGCCCGGGACGCGATGCCTGCCGGTCCCACGGCCGCTTGAAATGGTGCGCGTCGTCCGTGGCCAGCCCATACAATAGAACGCCCTTCGTCAGGATCATGTCCCAGGCGGCTTCCAGTCCCGGCACGCCGCCGCCGCCCGCGTTGTTCACCAGCGGGTGGCCGTTGAATACCTCGAACAGCTTCGTGTTGCGCACCTGCGCCAGCTCGTCCGCCGAGATGGCCCAACCGAAACTGGGATGGTTGATGTGCGGCACGCCCTCCGCGGCGCGGATCGCGTCCACGTTGCGCTGGATCGTCTCCACCACGCTGGCGCCACCCTGCGGCGCCACCAGCCGCTTCACGTCCAGCCCGTTCACGTGGATGGGCTTGTCCCCGAAACGGTCCGTCACCTCCTCACCGCGAACCACCAGGAACCGCTCGTCCGCGCCCATGAGCGCGTTCAGCCCGTCCACGCTCGTGAGAAAGTTGTGGTCCGTGAGCACGAGAAAATGGTACCCGTGCTCCCGGTACCACCGCGCCACCTCGTCCGGCGAGCTGTCGCCGTCGCTGTTCAGCGTGTGCGCGTGCGTGTTCCCCTTGTACCACCGCGTCTGCGACTGACCTGCGC